>DATKJP010000092.1:0-12513 GCA_035543635.1 Casimicrobiaceae bacterium | reverse complement strand
CAATCATCCTCGCGCTCGCCGGGGGCGTTGCGATCACCGCCCTGCCCGTGCAGCAGTATCCCAACATCACGCCGATCCAGGTCACCGTGCAGGCGACCTATCCGGGCGCGGACGCGAAGACGCTCGCGGACTCGGTTGCCTCTCCCATCGAGCAGCAGATCAATGGGGTCGACAACATGCTGTACATGTCGTCGACCAGCTCGTCCACGGGACAGCTCACCCTGACCGTCTATTTCTCGCTCGACACCAATCCGGATATCGCGCAGGTGCAGGTTCAGAACCGGGTCAACCTCGCGATGCCCCAGCTGCCTTCCGCCGTCGTCCAGCAGGGCGTGTCCGTGCAGAAGAAATCCTCCTCGATCATGATGCTGATCGCGGTCTATGGAAAGGGCGACCGCTATAGCGCCAACTACGTTGCGAACTACGCCAATGTCTACGTTCTCGACGCGATCAAGCGCGTGAACGGCGCGGGCCAGGCGCAGATCATGGGGATCGCCGACCAGGCGATGCGCATCTGGCTCAATCCTGACCGCATGGCGTCGCTCGGCATCACCACCTCGGACATCGCCAACGCGATCACCCAGCAGAACCAGCTCTTCGGGGCCGGCCAGATCGGGCAGCAGCCGAATGCGAATCCGGTCGAGCTCACGTTCCCGGTCGTCACTCAGGCCCAATACACGGATCCTCAGCAGTATTTGAACATCATTCTGCGCGGAGCTCAGGAGGGCAGCGCGATCGTGCATCTTGGCGACGTCGCGCGCGCGGACGTGGGCCTCAAGCAGTACATCGTCGATACCAGGCTCAATAGCGAACCGGCAACATACATCGCGGTTTACCTGCAGCCGGGCGCCAATGGCCTGACAGTGTCCGACGACGTGCGAAAGGTCCTCGCGCAGATGAAGTCGCAGTTCCCGGACGGCATCGATTACAAGATTTCGCTCGACACCAACGACTTCGTCCGCCTGTCGATCAAGGAAGTGTTCAAGACGCTCGCCGAGGCCATCGTGCTGGTCATCTTGGTCGTCTATCTCTTCCTGCAGAGCTTCCGCACGACGATCATCTGCACGGCGGCGATCTTTGTCGCGCTAATCACGACTTTCGCCGGCATGCTGGCGCTCGGGTTCTCCATCAATCTGCTCACGCTCTTCGGCCTGATCCTCGCCATAGGCATGGTCGTCGACGACGCGATCGTCGTGGTCGAGAACGTCGAGCGCAACATGCACCAGAATCACCTCCCGCCGAAGGAGGCGACGATCCGGTCGATGGAGGAGATCGCGACCTCACTGGTGGCAGTCGTGCTCGTCATGTCTTCGGTATTCATCCCCGCCGCGTTCCTTCCGGGGACGACGGGGCAGCTCTACAAGCAGTTCGCGATCACGATCGTGGTTTCGGTGTCGCTGTCGGGCTTCATCGCGTTGACGCTCACGCCGTCGATGTGTGCGCTGATGCTCAAACACAATCCCCCGCCGCAGCGCAGTTTCTTCGCCTGGTTCAACCGCCAGGTCGACGCGGTTACCCGCGGCTTCGGACACGCGGTGGTTTTCGTTATCGGACGGATGACCGTGGCGCTCGTGCTTCTCGCGGTGTTTCTCTACGCCATCTGGCACGTATTCCACGTCCTGCCGACGAGCTTCGTCCCGTTGGAGGACCAGGGCTACGCGATGGCCGCGATCATCATGCCGGAAGCCGCGAGTCTCGACCGCACGCAGGCTATCGCCCAGAGGGTCGATGCCATCTTCAAGGACATTCCCGGCGTCGAGAACCGCGCGATGGTCACCGGGTACAGCTTGCTTGACAGCGGCTACAAGACCAACGCCGGCACTTTCTTCATAACGTTTACGGATTTCGAGCAGCGCTACAAGAACCTCGACACCGCCAAGGCGCAGAACGCCCGGGCCATCCTGACTTCGTTCTACGCGAAAGCGCGGGACATCACCGGCGCGGTCGTGATTCCCATCGCGCCGCCGGCGATCCCTGGGATCGGGACTACCGGAGGGTTCGAATTCTGGATTCAGGACACCGGCAGCGGAGATCCCGTGGCATTGGACCAGGTCGTGCAGAACTTTCTCCAGAAGGCGCACGAGCGAACTGATCTCACCGGCCTCGCGACGACGTATCGCGCGAATACGCAACAACTCCGCGCTGTGGTAGACCGCGACAAGACAACGCTGCTCGGCATACCTATCCAGGATGTCTATAGCGCGATCCAGGCGCAATTCGGCTCGCTGACTGTGAGCCAGTACAACCTCTTCAGCCGCGTATGGTGGGTGATCATGCAGTCCGATGCGCCGTTCAGGCGGACCCCCGACGATCTGACGCGGCTGTACACGCGCAACAACCAAAACCAGATGGTGCCCCTGTCGTCCGTAGTTACGACGCAGTGGGTCACCGGACCCGATCTCCTGCCGCACTTCAACGGGTTCACCGCCGCGAAGATCATCGGCAACGCTGCCCCAGGTTACAGCTCAGGAGACGCGATCGTGGCGATGGAGGCGGTCGCGAAAGAGACTCTGCCACCCGGGTACCAGTTCGCATGGTCGGGGCTTTCCTACGAAGAGAAGAAATCCGGTGGCACTTCCGGCATCGCGTTCGTCTTCGGCTTCATCATCGTGTTCCTGGTGCTCTCGGCGCAATACGAGTCCTGGACACTGCCGGGCGCCGTCATGTCCGCCGTGCCGTTCGGCATTCTGGGCGCGCTGCTCACGAACTGGGCGCGCGGACTCGAGAACGATGTCTACTTCCAGATCGGGCTTCTGGTGCTGATAGGGCTCGGAGCGAAGAACGCGGTGCTTCGTGTGACCGCGGCGGTCGAATTCCGCCATCAGGGCAAATCGATCATGGAGGCGACACAGCTCGCCGGCGAGCAGCGGTTGCGCCCAATCATCATGACCTCCCTCGCGTTCGCGTTTGGCGCTCTGCCGCTCGCCATCGCCGTCGGCGCAGGAGCCAACGCGCGTCACTCGATCGGCACCGGGATCATCGGTGGGATGATCGGCGAGACGACGCTTGCCATGCTGTACGTGCCGCTCTTTTTCTACATGTTCGACCGGCTTGCCGAACGCAAAAGCGAGAAAAAGGGGGTTCCGCCTGCCGCAGCTTCGCCGCCCGCATCCGGTGGAGCCGGGCCGGCGCCGGCGGCGCACGCGCCGCACGACGATGCTTGAGATGCGGCGCAATCTGCTTTGCATCGCCGGCGTGCTCGTCGCCTCGTGCGCGATGGGGCCCGATTATTTTCGGCCCGGAGTGAACGCGCCTGCAGCGTTTCGCTTCGAGCCGAAGGAAGTGGCGGAAACCGCGGATACGGAATGGTGGAAAGGGTTCGGCGATCCGGTTCTCGACGCGCTGATCGCCGAGGCCCTCGCCAACAAACTCAATGTCAAAGTCGCCGTCGGCAGCGTCGAGCAGGCGGCCGGGGTTTTCACGCAAACGCGATCGCAGCTCTTTCCACAAGTAGGCTACTCGGCGTCGGGCGAGCGCGAGCGGGTGACCGAAGCAGGCGCGAACGCGGCCGCGGCGCGACTGATTCCCAATCCGTCGACCGCGTACCAGGCGCTTCTCACTGCAAGCTGGGAGATCGATCTCTGGGGGCGGATCCGCCGTTTGAGCGAGGCGGCGCGCGCCAACCTGCTGGCCACGGACGAAGCGCGCCGTGGGGTGATCCTCACGCTCGTCAGCTCGGTGGCGAGCGACTACATCCAGCTGCGCGGCCTCGACGAGCAGCTCGTCATCTCCAAGCGGACGCTTGGCACCTATGGAGAATCGGTCAAGCTGTTCCAGCTCCAGTTTCAATACGGTCAGGTCTCGCAGATGAACGTCGCGCAGACGCAATCTCAATACGAGACCGCCGCCGCACAAATCCCGCAGATCGAGTCGCAGATCGCGCAGCTCGAGAATTCGCTCTCGGTCCTGCTCGGCCGCAACCCCGGGCCGATTCCGCGCGGGAAAGCAGTGTATGACTTGAAGATGCCCGCGGTGCCCGCAGGGTTGCCGTCGCAACTCCTGGAGCGGCGGCCCGATCTCATGCAATCGGAACAGCAGCTGATCGCCGCCAATGCGCAAATCGGAGCCGCGAAGGCGCTGTACTTCCCGACGATCTCGCTGACCGGAGTATTCGGCGGTGCGAGCGAAGACCTCTCGAAGCTCTTCACCGGCCCGGCGCGAGTCTGGAACTACGCCGGACAAGCCATCGGCCCGATCTTCACTTTCGGCGCGGTCAGCGGGCAGGTCGCGCAGGCCGAGGGCGGAGCTCAGGTCGCGCTCTACAACTATCAACTTTCGGTCCAGAACGCATTCGCCGACGTCGACAGCGCACTGATCGCGAGCCAGAAGCTGCAGGAGCAGGTTGCCGCGCAGGAACGTCTCGTCGCGGCGCTCCAGGACTATGATCGGCTCGCCACTCTCCAGTACAACGGCGGCTACACGTCCTATGTGACGGTGCTCCAGGCGGAGCAATCGCTGTTTCCTGCGGAGCTCACGCTGGCGAGCGTCCGTGCGCAGGTATTCAACTCCAGTGTGAACATCTACAAGGCGATGGGCGGGGGATGGGTTGCGCTGGCGGACAAGGCGAGCGTGCCGGAAGCTCCCAATGCATCGTCGATCGAAGAACGCGCGCAGCGCGTCCCGCTCTTCTAGCTCTTCGTCGCTGGCGCCGGTAGCGCGCGCAGCGCCGCACCCAATTGCTCGAGAATGTTGCCGAATGCAGTGTTGAGCCCAGTCACGATTGCGTCGGCCGATCGTGACGGCAGCTCGACGCGTGCCGTGAGCTCGCCGTTCCATACGAACGCGCCGGTGCCGGCCGCCGCATCGCTCAAGAAAAACTTGCACGACATGACTGCCGCGGGCTTCGCCGCTTCGCGCAGGTCTCCGTACAGCTCGGTGACAAACCCTTCGAGCACGAGGTCGCTGTCGAGCGTGCTCGACGGAGGCAGGACGGTGCGGTAGATGCCGGCGGCCGAGAGCCAGGAAGCGGTCGCCTCGCCGATCATCGGCCCGGGCGCCACCAGAAACTCGTAGTAGAAGTCCGATACGTAGCGCAGCTCGGTCTCGCGATAGACCAGCGAGCGGCCACGGAAAGGTCCCGCAACGCCAACCGTGCCGACGCGCAGGGTCTGCGGCTTCGGCGCGGCGGAAGACTTTGGCGGCGGCGATGGCTCGAGCACATAGGTCGACTTCTCGACCGCGGGACGCGAGCAGGCGGCAACGAGTAGCGCGGCCGCGGAGCCGAGCGCTCGGCGACGCGAAAGCGAAGGAGTCTTGTTCATGGTTGTGAGCCCTTCACCGGCGGCGGCGGCGCGCCGAGTATCAGCTGCGAGGGATATTGCTTCGCGTTCTCGGTGATCTCGCGGAGGTTGTCGGTGATCTGGCGCAGGTTTTCCAGCGTGCGCCGCAAATCCGGCTCGCTGCCGCCGGTCAGCCGATCCAGCCGCGACAGCGTGGCCTGCAGATGAGCGAGCGAGCTCTTGAAGTTCGGGTCCTCGAGAAGCTTTCTGAGCTGAACCGCCGCAGCGTCGGCATCGGAGGGAAGTTTTTTCAGCGCCGGATCATCGAGGATGGCGCCGAGCCGCTGATTGCTGACCCTCAGCTCTGCGAGCAGCGCCGACGCGTCGTTGCCGATCCTGTCCATCGGCAGCTGGTCGAGCTTGGTCTCGAGCTTGCCCAGCACGCGTTCGGTGGACTTCGAGATCTTGCCCGCCTCGATCTGCTCGACCTTACTGTTGGTGGTCACCAACAGCTTGTTCAGGTTGACGAGCGTGCCTTCGAGATCGAGCTTGCGCAATCTGTCGACGATCTCGGAGGCGCCCGCGACGAATTGCGTGACCGTGGAGCGCGCGCTGGGAATGTAGAGGTTGTCGGGCGTCCAGTCGATCTCCAGCATCGGATTCTGGCGCGGGTCGACGTAGTCGATCTCGAGATAATTGGTGCCGGTAATGCCCTGAGGAGCGAGGCGGACCCGGAGGCCCTCGTCGACTTCCCCTTTGACGATTCCGGTGCTGAGGCCGCTTGTGGTCCGCCCGCCGATGAGCCGCGGGAGGATCGTCGCTTCGACCATGACATAACGCAGCCGAGCGGACATCGGCTTGTCCTGCTCATAGCGCGTGTAAGTGAAGCCAATGCTCTTCACCTCGCCGACGATCACGCCGCGGTACTTCACCTTGGAGCCGACGTCGAGCCCCTGCACCGATTCGTTGAAATAGGTTTCCATCGCGATCTTGGATTGGAACAGCTTCCCTGCGCCGAGCAGCACCAACAGAAAGATCAGCGCTCCGGTCGCACCGATGACGAACAAGCCGATCTTGAAAAAATTGGCCTTGGCGCTCATGCCGCTTCTGCTTCCGCCTCGCGGCGGAAAAACTGACGGACCAGAGGATTGGCGCTTTCATCGCGAAGCCGCTTGGGATCGCCTTCCGCGATGATTCCCTTCTTGCCCTTGTCGAGCATGACCACGCGGTCGGCCACCGTGTAGATACTCGCAAGCTCGTGCGTCACGATCACGAAGGTGATGTGCAGGCTTTTCGCGAGGCGCAGGATCAGCTGGTCGAGTGTGGCCGACGTAATGGGGTCGAGCCCCGCCGAAGGTTCATCGAGAAAAAGGATCGACGGATCGAGAACCATCGCTCTGGCGATGGCGGCACGCTTCTGCATGCCGCCGGAAAGCTCGGCCGGCATGTGCCCGCAGAAGCTCTCGAGGCCCACGAGCTCGAGCTTGGTGCGTGCAAGAAAATCCATCTCCTGCTCGTCGAGCGCCGTGTATTCCTCGAGCGGCAGGCGCACATTCTCCAGCAGCGTCATCGACCCGAACAGTGCGCCGCTCTGGTACATCACGCCGATCTTGCGCAGGATCGCGTTGCGCGCGTCCCCTTCGGCGGTCACGATGTCGTCTCCGTCGATGAACACGTGTCCGGACATCGGCTGGTAGAGGCCGATCATGTGCTTGAGCAGCGTTGACTTCCCCGAGCCGGAGCCGCCGAGGATCACGAAAACCTCGCCGCGCGCGACCGTGAAGTTGACGTCCTGCATCAGCACGTAGTCGTCGTAGCCGGCGGTCAGGTTCTCGACGCGAATGATGGGATCGTCAGGCATGGATCGACTCAGACATCCATCAGATAGTAGATGAAGGCGTATATGCCGTCGACGGCGACCAGCAGAACGATTCCCGACACGACGGCGCGAGTTGCCGAAATGCCGACCGCGCTCGCGCCGGTTTGCGTTTGCAGCCCGCGCAGGCAACCGACGCCGGCGATGAGAATGGCGAACATCGGTGTCTTGGCCATGCCCGCCCACAGATCCTTCATGTCGACCAGGGTGTCGACTTCGCGCAGATAAGTGAGGATCGGGATGTTGAAGCTGATCATCGTCAACGCTCCGCCGAGTATCCCGAGCATGTCAGCGAAGAGCGTGAGCAGCGGCACCATCAGCACCGCTGCGACGATGCGGGTCACGACGAGGAAGCGCACGGGGTCGAGACCCATCGTGGTGAGCGCGTTCAATTCCTCGTTGACTTTCATGGTTCCGATCTCGGCGGCGAACGCGGCTCCGGAGCGACCAGCGAGCAATATCGCCGTCATCAGCGGACCCAGCTCGCGCAGGATCGCCAGGCCGACCAGGTCGGCGACGAAAAGCTCCGCGCCGTATTGACGCATCGGCACCGCAGACTGAAAAGCGATGATGATGCCGATCAGAAACGAGATCAGCGCGACGATCGGCAGCGCGTTCACTCCGACCTGCTCGCAGGTATACCAGACGTCCTTCCAGCGCACGCGCTGCGGGTGGGTCATCGCATACCACAGCGCCGCGCCCGTCTCACCCACGAACTCGATCTGCGTGGCGATGTCTCGCGCGACGGTGACGGCGGCCTGCCCGATCTCTTCCACTGCGTGCAGCTGCTCCGGCGGATGCGCGGCAGGAGCGCGCAGCGCGGCCGGGTCGAACTGATCGAGCAGCGTCTTGAACTCGGGCTTGAGCCCGCGCACGGCGATTGGCGCCTGCGGCTGGCGCTCCTGGCGCAGCAGATCGACCAGCATCGCCACGCCGCCGCCATCGCAGTAGTCGACCCGGGATGCGTCGACGACGATGCGGCGGTCCGGGGATTGGGCCAGGACGCTGCGCGCTTGCGCCCACACGCCGGCGATCGAATATGCATCGAGGCGACCCGCGAGTTGCAGCACCCGGCTGCCGTCCGCCGCGTCGCTGATAGCAAGTGTGGCCGCGGGAGCCGCTGCGGTCGCGGCGCCGGCGAGTTCGGTCACTGCACCAGTTCGACCTGCGTTCCGAACACGCGTACGCGGTCGCCCACCTGCAGCAGCGGTTCGTAATTCTGGGTTACCTGCCGGGCGCTGCCATCGTCCATGCGCACGACGATTTCCCAGCGCGTGACACGCTGCGTCGGCCGGTTCTGCTGGTATACCGCGCCCCCGGCGGCACCGATGGTCACCTGTCCCTGGTTGTCCCTGCCAATCTGGTAGGCGGTGATGGAGGACGGATTAAGACCGGAGCTTCCATACGCGACCGAGGGCATGGTCCCAAGCGGTGTCAATTGATTCTGGTTCGCCGCCTGGCGAATCGTCGCGACCGTGCCGCACCGCTCGCAATTCGTGGTGCCTGGCGCGGGCTTGCTTCCGCTCGGCGCGAGCACCGAGGCCGGCGGCTGCGCGTCGCTTGGCACCGGCGGCGGCGGAGGCGCGGGCTGCGCGCCGATCTCCCACGCGAACCAGGCTGCGACGCACAGCAGCAAGAAGAGCAGCCCGTGCACTCTCTCGCTCATTCAGGCAGCGTGTTGAGATAGAACATCGAATGCAGCAGCGTACCGGGCTCGCCAAGCGCGCCGAGCCAGCGATCGAAGATGATGTCGATATCGCCGCTCTTGTAGACGGCGACAAGAGCGCGGTTTACTGCGAGGCGAAAGTCGGGATCGTCGCGGCGCACGACGAGCGCATAGGGCTCGTAGGAGAAATCGCTCTCGAGAAGCGCCAGTTTGACAGGCTCGGCGCTGCCGGCGCGCAGCGAGACGAGCACGATGCGATCGCTCGCATAGCCGTCGACCTTGCCGGAGGTCACGAGCGCGAGGCCCGCCGAACCGTCCTTCACCGGCACGAGCTCGGCTTTCGCGTTCAGCACCGCCAGCTCGCGCTTAAGCGCCGACTCGGTCGTCGTGTCGGGAATCACCGCCAGCCGCTTGCCGTTGAAGTCAGCGAGCCTTCCGAGCTTCGAATCGGCGCGGGTGAGCACGCTGCCGCCGTCGACGAAGATCGGCACGCTGAAGTCGACGCGCTCCATGCGCGAGAGCGCGATGGTGGTGGTGCCGCATTCGATGTCCACCTTCCCCGACGCGACTGCATCGAGCCTGTTGGAAGCGTCGAGCGGGGTCCACTCGACCTTGAGCTTCGAGAGGCCGAGCTGCTTCTCGATCGACGTCGCGATCCTCGTGCACAGTTCGACGCTGTACCCGCGCACCGCGCCGCCGCGATCCCTGAACGAGAACGGCGCGGCGCCGCTACGGAAGCCGAGATGGATCGTCGAGTCGGATTTGATCCGGTCGAGCGTGCGAGAAGGCTCGGCCAGCGCGACGATGGCAGCGAGCGTTGCACACACTGCGATGCATATTCGGGCCAGGCCGACGTGAACACGCCGCGGCATCGCTCTCCCCGGATCGAGTGAATCCCGCGGCGAGCGTACGCGCTCGACGCGAATGGTATTGAGTGTATCACGCCGTCGAGCGAGAGAACGCCGCAATACTGTCGCAAGCCAGCTGGGCTATACTTTCGCCGGATCGCCGGCGTGCGTTTTTGACGAGCGCGCTCGCGCCCGACCTCACCTTTCCTCAGGGGTTTCCAGTGAAATATCTGCTCCTTCTCCTCGCCGCCGCCAGCGTGCTCGCGTCTCCGGTCCACGCGCAGAAGGGACCCGATACGCTCGCCAAGATCAAGGCGGCGCAGTCGATCACGGTCGCGTTCTCCGGCGACTCGCTGCCGTTCTCCTACGTCGAGAGCGACAATCAGCCCGCTGGCTATTCGATCGATCTTTGCAAGCGCGTGATCGCAGCGATCGGCCGCGCGGTCGGGATCCCCGAGATCAAGGTGAACTGGGTGGTCGACACCGTGCCCAACCGCATCGCGCTGATCGCGAGCGGCAAGGCGGATATGGAATGCGCGAACACGACGCAGACCCAGTCGAGGTTGAAACAGGTCGATTTCAGCAATTTGATCTTCGTCGACGGTGGCGGTTTCCTCGTACGCTCCGATTCCCCGATCAATTCTTTCTCGGATTTCGCTGGCAAGTCGATCGCGGTGACGTCGGGAACGACGACCGAGAAGCGGCTCGCCGACATGCTCAAGGCCCGGCTCATCGACGCCAAGGTGGTCAAGGTGAAGGACGGCGTGGAGGGCGTGGCCCTGTTGCAGTCGAAGGCGGTCGACGGCTTCGCCAGCGACAAGATCAAGCTCATCGGGCTTGCCGCGCAGGCGAAGGATTCGAACTCCTTTGCGCTGCTGGCGGAGGATCTGTCCTTCGAGCCCTACGCCTTCATGATTCCGCGCAATGACTCCGCATTCCGGCTTGTCGTCAACGGCGCGCTGACCCAGATCTATCTGTCGGGTGAGATCGAGCCGATCTTTGCGAAGTGGCTGGGCAAGCTCGGCCGTCCGAGCGGCCTGCTGGCCGCCATGTATATCCTGAACGCCATTCCGGAGTAAACATCATGACAAAGCTCATGCAACGTTTTGCCCTCACTCCCGCCGTGATCGCTGCGGCAATGGTGCTCGCAGCGGTCGGTCTCGCAGGTTGCGGACCGCAGCCCACCTACCAGGTCGTCCAGACGCCGGCCGCGCGAGTCGGCACGGTGGAATCGGTGCAGGAGATCGTGGAACCGACCCAACCGAGTGGCGCCGGGCTCGTCCTTGGAGCGCTCGCGGGCGGGGGACTTGGTAGCCTGATCGGATCGGGCAGCGGGCGCACTGTCGCGACAGTCGTCGGCGCCGTCGGCGGCGGCTATGTCGGCAACCAGGTCGAGAAGTCCAGGACCAACGTCGTGTACCAGATCGGCGTGAAATACGACGACGGGACCTGGGCCACGATTCGTCAGGCCACGCCCACTGGACTGCGCGTCGGCGATCGCGTGCGCGTCACCGATAATAGCGGGATCGAGCTGCTGCGCTGAGAAGCGCCATGCGCCGCGGGCTCGGCGCCGTGGCGCAATACGGTTGTCACACGCGCCTTCGCTGCTGCGGCGGCGTCGCTTGACACCCTCGCGTCAGCGGTGAGCCTTCTCGTAGATCATCCAGACGACGAAACCGACGACGATCGCCGCCCAAACCACGGCCATGAACGTCGACTCGGTATAGACCTCCCACATGACTGCGTTGATGCTCGACAGGATGATGACCGCGATCCTGAGCAGCGTGTTGCCGTAGCTCGTCGGTCCCGAGATGTCGCTCCGATGCTGCTCGCGCCGGATCGAGTCTGACGCAACCTCGGTCGCACCCCGCCCGAGGAATTTGAACTGCCGGCTGGGTTGCTGTTCGTCGGTCGCGGGATGGTGGGAGTGAGGCTGAGCCATGGCAATGATCGCAACGATTCGCCTGTACCTTACCCCGAAACGCCTCCCAAGACCACCGAACGAGCGGCAGCACGCTCGATCGCGAAGCCCATGGCGCACGTGGCCGTGGGTCGACGGGGTATAATGCGCCCGCGGGGGAATACCGTCACGGAAGCTCAAGAGGAGAGAACCAACATGTTGAAATCACGCGTTACCCAGGCCGCAGGCTGGTTGCTCGCATCGATACTGCTCGTCGGAAGCGGCGCCGCGCTCGCGCAGGCCGAGCAGCAAAAGCTGGTGGACGATGCGGCCGCGTCGTTCTCCAATTTCATGCGCGACCCGGACATGAGCTGGCTGCAGCAGAACATCGGCCGCGCCAAGGCGGTCGTGATTTCTCCAGCGCTGCTGAAAGCCGGATTCATCTTCGGCGGGTCGGGCGGTCGCGCGGTCGTTCTGGCTCACGATGCCAAGTCCGGCAAGTGGGTCGGCCCGGCCTTCTACACCATGGCCACTGCAAGCGTGGGCTTCCAGGCCGGCATTCAGGTGTCCGAAGCGCTGACGCTGGTGATGACCGACAAGGGAATGAATTCGCTGCTCTCGACTTCGGTCAAGCTCGGCGGTGATGCGAGCGTGGCTGCGGGTCCGGTCGGCGCGGGCGCGAAGTCCGACGTTGTAGCAGATTTCATTGCCTTCAGCCGCGCCAAGGGCGTCTACGGCGGGTTGAATCTCGACGGCACGGTGATCGGCATCTCCAACGACTGGAACGAGGTTTATTACAACAAGAAGGGAATCCTCCCGCCGGACATCCTGGTGCGGCTTTCGGCGCACAACAAGGGCGGCGACAAGCTGATCGCGGAAGTGAGCCGCGCAGCGAAGAAGTAACGGCCCGCAACAAGCGCGCGGCCGACGCGGGTCGCGCGCGAGCGCTCGCCAGAGCGCGCGCAACCGCTAAGCAAGGATGAACGCCGCCGAGGCATCGGAAG
>DATKJP010000091.1:0-28322 GCA_035543635.1 Casimicrobiaceae bacterium | reverse complement strand
CCTTGAGCACTTCGACGAGAACGCCGCCCAAGCCGAAGGCCACCAGCTTCCCGAACGACGGATCGGTCACCGCGCCGACGATGACTTCCTGGCCGCCGCCGAGCATCTGCTGAACTTGCACGCCGAGCAGTGTGGCCTTGCGGTTGTACTTCTTCGCGCTGGCCATGATCGTGTCGAAGCCCTTGCGGACTTCGGCTGCGTTCTTCAGTCCGACGAGAACGCCGCCCGCTTCGGTCTTGTGCAGGATCTCGGGCGAAACGATCTTGAGCACCACGGGGAAACCCGTGCCGGAAGCGAGCTTCGCGGCTCCCGCCGCATTCGTGGCCACGCCTTCCCTTGGCACCGGAATGCCGTAAGCGTCACAGACGAGCTTGCCCTCAGGTGCGGTGAGCGAATTGCGTCCTTCCGCCTTCGCCGCGTTGAGAATCTTCCGGACCTCGCTCTTGTTCTTCGCCATCGTCATCCTCTCGCTTCGTATGTCCCGTTGGATCGTCCGACTAGCCGCGTTAACCATCGGCGCGCTGACGTCAGCCGAAGCCCACGCCGTTGGCAACGACGGTTCAACGCGGCAACTGAATTGTCTTTCAGATTGCTTTCTCGGCGCGCAGCGCCGCGATCGCTTCCTTGCCGTACCCAAGCTCGGCGAGCACCTCGTCGGTGTGCTCGCCCAGGAGCGGCGAGCGCTTCACTTCGGACGGGCTGTCGGACATCTTGATCGGGTTGCCCACCGAAATATATTTGCCGCGCTTGGGATGATCGACCTCGACCACGGTTCCCGTCTTGCGCAGCGACGGTTCCTCGGCGATCTCCTTCATCGAGAGTATCGGGCCGCAGGGAATGTCACGCTTGTTCAGGATGTCCATGGCCTCGAACTTGGTCTTGGTCATGGTCCATTTTTCGATCTCGCCGAAGATCTCCATCAGATGCGGAAGCCTCGCCTTCGGCGTCGCATATCTGGGATCGGTCAGCCACTCGGGTCTGCCGATCACTTCGCAGATGTCCTTCCACACCGGCGCTTGCGTGATGAAGTAGATGTATGCGTTTGGATCGGTCTCCCAGCCCTTGCACTTGAGGATCCAGCCGGGCTGGCCACCGCCTGAAGCATTGCCGGCGCGCGGAACCGCGTCGCCGAACTGGCTGTTGGGATATTGCGGGTACTCTTCCATGACGTGCGTGCGGTCGAGCCGCTGCTGGTCGCGCAGCTTCACGCGGCACAGATTGAGCACGCCGTCCTGCATCGCAGCGAGCACTTTCTGTCCGCGTCCGGTCGTCTTGCGCTGATAAAGTGCGGCGACGATGCCGAGCGCGAGATGCAGTCCGGTTCCCGAATCGCCGATCTGCGCGCCGGTGACGAGCGGCGGGCCGTCGTCGAATCCCGTCGTCGACGCGGAGCCGCCGGCGCACTGAGCGACGTTCTCGTAGACCTTGCAGTCTTCGTACGGCCCCGGCCCGAACCCCTTCACGGACGCGACGATCATGCTCGGGTTGAGCGACTGGATGTGCTCCCAGGTGAGCCCCATGCGATCGAGCGCCCCCGGTGCAAAGTTCTCGACCAGCACGTCGCAATGCTTGACCAGCTTTTCAAGGACCTCCTTGCCCTTCGGGTTCTTGGCATCGATGGTGATCGAGCGCTTGTTGTGGTTGAGCATCGTGAAGTAGAGGCTGTCCACATTCGGGATGTCGCGCAGCTGCCCGCGGGTGATGTCGCCCTCTCCCGCGCGCTCGACCTTGATCACGTCCGCACCTAGCCACGCCAGAAGCTGCGTGCAAGTCGGTCCCGACTGCACATGAGTGAAGTCGAGGATGCGCACCCCGTCCAATGCCTTGCCCATTAAGCTCCTTTCTTCTTTGCAGCCGGGTTCAGACTCGTGATGCGGCCGCTTTCCGTGCCGGCCTTCTCGTCGATGACCGCGTTGATCAGTGTCGGCTTGCGCGAGCGGATCGCTGCTTCCATTGCGCCGCGCAGTTCCGCGGGCGTCGTGGCGAGCACGCCTACACCGCCGAATGCCTCCATCAGCTTCTCGTAGCGCGCGCCCTTGACGAACACCAAGGGCGAGGGGTCGCGCCCACCGGTCGGATTCACTTCGTCACCGCGATACACGCCGTTGTTGTTCATGATCACGACGCAGACCGGGAGGTTGTACCGGCAGATCGTCTCGACCTCCATGCCCGAGAAACCGAAGGCGCTGTCACCCTCGATCGCGATCACCTGCTCGCCGCTCACCACTGCCGCCGCGACGGAGAAGCCCATGCCTATGCCCATCACGCCCCAGGTTCCGACATCGAGCCGCTTGCGCGGCTTGTACATGTCGACGATGCTGCGCGTGAAGTCGAGCGCGTTGGCGCCTTCGTTAACGAGGATCGCGTCCGGGTTCGCCTTGATGATGTCGCGCACGACATTCAAGGCGCTGTGGAAAGTCATCGGCGACGGATTCTTCGCCAGCGTCTCCGCCATCTTGGCGATGTTCTTGTTCTTCCGGTCGGCGACGGCGTTCAGCCATTCGGCCGGCGGCTTCGGCCAATTCGATCCGATCTTCGCGAGCAACGCCGAAACGCACGATCCGATGTCGCCGACCACCGGCGCGTCGACGCGCACGTTGCTGTCCGCTTCCTGCGGCGAGATGTCGAGCTGAATGAACTTCTGCCCGCCCCACGCTTTGGCGCTCGCGCCACCCCAGGTCTTGCCCTTGCCGTGCGAGAGCAGCCAGTTCAAGCGTGCACCGATCAGCATCACGACGTCGGCTTCCGGCAGCACGAACGAGCGCGCCGCGGATGCCGACTGCTCGTGCGTGTCGGGGATGAGGCCCTTGGCCATCGACATCGGCAGATAGGGTATGCCGGTCTTTTCCACGAGCGCGTGAATATCCGCGTCGGCCTGCGCGTAGGCGGCACCTTTGCCGAGAATGATGAGCGGCTTCTTTGCCGCCTTGAGTAAATCCAGTGCGCGCTGCACGGCTTCCGGCGCCGGAATTTGGCGCGGGGCAGGATCGACCACCTTGATGAGCGACTTCTCGCCGGCTTCCGCGTCGATCGTCTGCGGGAAGAGCTTCGCTGGCAGATCGAGGTACACACCTCCCGGGCGACCGGAAAGCGCGGCACGAATCGCGCGCGCCACGCCCACGCCGATGTCTTCGGCATGCAGAACACGAAATGCGGCCTTGGCGTGCGGCCTGGCGATGGCGAGCTGGTCCATCTCTTCGTAGTCACCCTGCTGCAGGTCGACGACCTCCCGCTCGCTCGAGCCGCTGATCAGGATCATAGGGAAGCAGTTGGTCGTGGCGTTGGCGAGCGCGGTGAGCCCGTTGAGAAAGCCGGGAGCGGAGACCGTCAGGCAGATGCCCGGCTTCCGTGTCATGAATCCGGCGATCGAAGCGGCGTAGCCCGCGTTCTGCTCGTGGCGGAAGGAGATCACGCGGATTCCCGCGGCCTGCAGCCTGCGCGTCAGATCGGTGATCGGGATTCCGGGCAGGCCGAAGATCGTGTCGATGCCGTTGAGCTTCAGCGCATCGATGACCAGAGTGAAGCCATCGGTCTCAGCTTGTGCTTGGGCGTTGATCTCGCCGCTGTTGGGTTTCGACGAGTCTTCGACGGTCCCGGTTGCCGACTTGGCCGCCGGTTTGGAAGATGTTTCGAGCATGTTCTACTCCGAGATAAAAAGGGCGCGGTCCCCTCCCGCGCCCTCCCATTTCAACGATCAGGTTGCGGGCCTAGGCTGCGCCGCCACGGTTTCCGCCCGCCGCGTATAAGCGCTGCGCATGGGCTTGAGCACTACGAGAGCCATGACCGCCGCGACGATGTTCATGATCGCGGCCGTCAGGAACACCGCGTGCCAGTTGCCCGTCATCGTGGTCAGCACGTTGGCGAGCGGCACGAGCAGCGACGCCGTACCCTTCGCGGTGTACATCAGCCCCGTGTTGGTCGTTGCATACCTGGAGCCGTACGTGTCGGTGACCGTGGCCGGAAACAGGCTATAGATTTCGCCCCAGGCAAAGAAGACGAGCCCGCTCAGGATCACGAACATCACCGGATCAGTGCCAAGGTTGTACAGCGCGAAGATCCCCAGGCCCTCGATCAGGAAGGCGATGAACATGGTGTTCTCGCGGCCGATGTGATCGGATACCCAGCCGAAGAACGGACGCGTGATGCCGTTCATGATGCGGTCGATGGTCAACGCGAAGGTCAGCGCAGGCAGGGTGATGCCGATGAGGCTCACGGGTATGTCAGCGATTTTGAAGTCCTTGGCGATCGGCGCGAGCTGCGCGGTTGCCATAAGTCCGCCGGCGGCCATCAGAATGAACATCACGTACATGACCCAGAAGACCGGCGTCTTGATCATGTCGGTCCAGGTCGCGTGCATGCGACCCGCTCCCGGCGCGACTTTCGTCGACGCGTTCATTATGCTGACCGGAGGCACGAACAAGAAAAAGCCCAGGACGACCACTACGATCCCTTGAGCCAGACCGAAAACAAGGAAGGTCTGCTCGTAGCCGCTCGCCTTGATCATGCCGGCGATCGGAATGATCGTGAGCGCGGAGCCCATGCCGAATCCAGCCGCGGTCAATCCTGCCGCGAGACCGCGACGGCCCGGAAACCATTTCACCGCGTTCCCGATACATGTCCCGTAGACCGCACCGGCCCCGATCCCCGCTATCGCGGCAGCGAAGTAGAGCAACGGCAGCGAATCGGCAATCGAATTGATCGCCCAGGCGATCCCGCACAAGACCCCTCCGACGACGACCACCCAGCGCGGGCCGAAGCGGTCGACAAGCCAGCCCTCGACCGGAACGAGCCAGGTCTCGAGTAGCACGAAAATAGTAAACGCCACCTGGATCGAAGCCCTGCCCCAGTGGTACTTGCTATCGATCGGGCCGACGAACAGGGTCCAGCCATATTGATAGTTGGCAATCATCACCATGCAGACGATGCCGATGACGAGCTGGATCCACGGACTGGCAAAGGCGGACTTGCTCGGTTCTGCTGCGGTCGTGGCCATCGAAATTCCTCCTAGGCGTCCAACGTGTTGTCCCTGCGGCCGGCCGGGAACCCGGACCGGGTTATGATTATCTGTATAACGTATGTGGTATATCACGCCAAGTCAATAGTGGTATACCATGAAAGACGGTTGAAGGCGGCGCAGCATAGTGAGCGGCCGTCCAGGAGTAGCTTTGAAGGTCTGCATCTTCGGTGCGGGCGCGATCGGCGGCTTGATCGGCGCGGAGCTGGCCCGCGCCGGTGTGGAGGTGGCTTTGGTGGCGCGCGGGCCGCACCTCGCGGCAATGCGCGCGCAGGGCCTCCGGCTGCAGATCGATGGCGAGGAGCGGCGCGTGCGCCCGCGTTGCACCGATGTTCCCGCCGAGCTGGGCGTACAGGATTACGTGATCATCGCGCTCAAGGCGCATGGCATTTCCGACGCGGTCGAATCGATGCGGCCGCTGCTGGGTCCGCAAACCTGCGTGGTGACTGCGAGTAACGGACTGCCCTACTGGTACTTCTATGATGTGGATCGTACTCCGAAACTCATGAATCTGGAGACCGTCGATCCAGGCGGCAGGCAGTGGGACACCCTCGGGCCCCAGCGCGCCGTGGGCTGCGTCGTCTTCCCGGCCGCCGAAGTGGTCGCTCCGGGTGTCGTTCGGCACGAACATGGCCGCAAGTTACCGATCGGCGAGCCTGCCGGAGGACGCAGCGCGCGGATCGAAACGCTGCATCGGCTGCTGATCGATGCGGGTTTCGACGCACCGATCCGCGATGACATCCGCGACGAGATCTGGCTTAAGCTCTGGGGCAATCTCTGCTTCAATCCGATCAGCGCGCTCACGCACTCGACCGTGGACGCGATTGCGAGCGACCCGCAGACGCGCGCGATCTGCCGCGCCATGATGGCGGAAGCCCAGGCGATCGGCGAGCGCCTCGGGCTCAGGCTGCGCGTCGACGCTGATCGTCGCATCGACGGAATGGGCGCCCTCGGAACGCACAAGATGTCGATGCTGCAGGATCTGGAGCGCAGTCGGCCGATGGAGCTCGAGCCGCTGGTCGGCGTCGTGCAGGAACTGGGGCGGCTTCTCGACATGCCGACACCGACGATCGACGTCGTTCTCGCACTCATCAGACAGCGCGCTCGAAGCGCGCGGCTGCAATGACAACGAACGTCTCGCCACGCACCGCTCGCAAGGAGGCTCAGAAGAAGAGGCCGCCGGTCGAGGCCGTCGCGGCTTCGCCGAAGCTCAATCTTCAGCCGCTCGCGACCAGCGTAAGCCTGCGCGAGCGCGCTTATGCCGCGCTCAAACAGGCGATCATGAACGCCGACATCTACGCGCATCGCGAGGAAATTCGCCTCGACGAGCGGCAGCTTTCTCAGCAGCTCGGCGTGAGCCGCACGCCGATTCGCGAGGCGATGTCGCTGCTCGAGCAGGAGGGATTCCTGCGCACCGTGCCGCGGCGTGGCGTCTTCATCGTGCGCAAGACCAAGAAGCAGATCGTCGAGATGATCGAGATGTGGGCGGCGCTGGAGAGCATGGCGGCGAGGCTCGCCACGCTCAACGCCTCCGACAAGGACATCGGTGCGCTACGCCACATGTTCGACGAATTCGCGACATCAGCTCCCGCCGAGCACATCCACGAGTACTCCGACGCCAACATCGCCTTTCACCAGGCGATCATCGGTCTCTCGGGGTCGGATCTGATAGGGAAGACGATCGAGAATCTGTTCATCCACGTCCGCGCGATACGCAAGATGACGATATCGCAGCGCGACCGGGCTGCTCGATCGATCGTCGATCACATGCGGATCATCGAGGCACTGGAGCACCGCGACACCGAGCTCGCGGAGCGGCTGGTGCGCGAGCACTCGCTCAACCTCGCCGCGCACGTCGAGAAATATTGCGATTTTCTCGACTAAAGAACGAGCCCGATGCCGTCCAGCTCCGTCGTCGACGTTTCCCGCCTCGGGCGCAAGCGCGGAGCGCGCGCGATGCCGAAGGGACGGCAGGTCGACGCGGTCGCGCTTGCAGAAGTCCGCGCGCTGCTGGGCGACACGCCGCGCCGGCACGATCTGCTGATCGAGTTCCTGCATCGGATCCAGGACAAATACGGCTGCATCGCGGCCGCGCACATCGCTGCGCTCGCGCAGGAGATGAAGCTCGCGCTCACCGAGGTCTACGAAGTCGCCACTTTCTATCATCACTTCGATGTAGTGAAGGAAGGCGAGGCAGGTCCTCCGCCGCTCACCGTGCGCGTTTGCGAAACGCTCTCTTGCGCGATGGCGGGAAGCCACGAGCTGCTGGCGCAGTTGAAGACACGGTTGGGGCCACGCGTTCGCGTCATCTCCGCGCCGTGCATCGGCCGCTGCGAGCATGCGCCGGCAGCGGTGGTCGGCCGGCGCCCGATCGATGAGGCGACAACCGAAAAGGTGGCGAGGGCGGTCGGTGCAGGAAGCATCGAGCCGGAGGCGTCTTCACACATCACCCTTCGGCAATATCTGACCGGCGGCGGATACAAGACCCTGCGTGCCTGCGTTAACGGAGAGCGCTCGGTCGATTCGGTGATCGCCGAGCTGGAAAGCTCCGCGCTGCGCGGTCTCGGCGGCGCTGGATTTCCCGCCGGCCGCAAGTGGAAGATCGTGCGCGCGGAGGCGGCGCCGCGAATCATGGCGGTGAATATCGACGAGGGCGAGCCGGGAACATTCAAGGATCGGTACTACCTCGAGCGTGACCCGCATCGCTTTCTCGAAGGCATGCTGATCGCCGCATGGGCGGTCGGCATCGAATCGGTCTACATCTATCTGCGCGACGAGTATGCGGGCTGCCGCACGATCCTCACCAAAGAGCTCTACGCGCTCTCCGCAAATCCGCCATGCAAGCTCCCCGCGATCGAGCTTAGACGCGGTGCGGGCGCGTACATCTGCGGCGAGGAGTCGGCGATGATCGAGTCGATCGAGGGCAAGCGCGGCATGCCGCGGCTGCGCCCACCCTACGTCGCGCAGGTTGGCGTGTTCGGTCGGCCCACGCTCGAGCACAACATGGAAACGCTCTACTGGGTTCGCGACATCCTGGAAAAGGGCGCGGCATGGTTCGCGGGCCACGGCCGTCACGGACGAAAAGGATTGCGCTCGTTTTCCGTGTCGGGACGGATCAACGATCCCGGCGTGCATCTCGCCCCGGCCGGCATCACCGTGCGCGAGCTGATCGACGAGTACTGCGGCGGGATGCTGCCCGGCCACGAGTTCTACGCCTATCTGCCTGGCGGCGCTTCGGGCGGCATCCTCCCGGCGTCGATGGGCGACATCCCGCTCGACTTCGACAGCCTCCAGCCTTACGACTGCTTCATCGGTTCGGCGGCAATCATGGTGCTCTCGCGGCACGATCGCGCTCGCGACGCAGCGTTGAACCTGACGCGCTTTTTCGCTGACGAATCCTGTGGCCAGTGCACACCCTGCCGCGTGGGCACCGAGAAGGCCGTAGGACTGCTCGGACAAAAGCAGTGGGACACAGCATTGCTTGCGGAGCTTTCGCAGGCGATGGCCGACGCTTCCATCTGCGGGCTCGGGCAGGCGGCGCCGAACCCGATTCGCTGCGTGATCAAGTATTTTTCGGACGAGATCCAATGAAGATCGATCCGAAGGAAGTTGGTTCGGTTTCGTTCAGCCTCAACGGCGTGAGCGTGACAGCGCTCGGCGACGAGACGATCATCCAGGCTGCCGATCGCCTCAACGTGCCGATCCCGCGGCTCTGCTACAAGCCCGGCTATCGTCCCGACGGCAACTGCCGGGCTTGCATGGTCGAGATCAAAGGCGAACGGCTACTCGCGCCGTCCTGCTGCCGACGCCCGACCGCAGGCATGGAAGTGACAAGCACGAGCGCTCGCGCCGTGCACGCCCAGAAGATGATCGTCGAGCTTCTCGCGAGCGACATGTCGGCGAAGGCTTATCGCAACGACTCCGAGCTGGCGTTCTGGCAGCGAGCGCTCGGCGTGGACAAGCCGCGATTCGCGCCGCGCAAACAGCCTGCAGCTGACGTTTCGCATCCCGCGATGGCGGTCAACCTCGACGCCTGCATCCAGTGCACGCGTTGCGTGCGCGCCTGCCGCGAGGAACAGGTGAACGACGTGATCGGCTACGCCTTCCGCGGCGCGCATTCGAAGATCGTCTTCGATCTCGACGACCCGATGGGCCAATCGACCTGTGTCGCCTGCGGCGAATGCGTGCAGGCCTGTCCCACCGGCGCGCTCGCGCCGGCGCACGACGCCTACCTCGAGCCTGTCGAGGGCAAGGTCGGATCGGTTTGTCCGTACTGCGGAGTCGGCTGTCAGATCACCTATCACGTCGCCGACAACCACATCGTCCGGGTCGAAGGGCGCGATGGCATCGCGAATCACGAGCGCTTGTGCGTGAAGGGTCGCTTCGGTTTCGACTACGTGCATCACCCGCAGCGATTGACGAAGCCGCTCATACGCAAGCCGGGTTTTCCGAAGACCGCCGACTTCGTCATGGATCCGGCGAATCCGCTTGCGGTGTTCCGCGAAGCGAGCTGGGACGAAGCGCTCGATCTCGCAGCCGGAACGCTCAAGCGCATCCGCGACCAGGAAGGGGCGAAAGCGCTCGCGGGGTTCGGCTCGGCCAAAGGCTCGAACGAGGAAGCGTTCCTGTTCCAGAAGCTCGTGCGCACCGGCTTCGGCTCGAACAACGTGGACCATTGCACGCGTCTCTGCCACGCGTCCAGCGTCGCGGCGCTCCTGGAAGGGATCGGCTCCGGCGCGGTCTCGAATCCGGTGATGGACGTGATGAAAGCGGACGTCGTGTTCCTGATCGGCGCCAATCCGGTCGTCAACCATCCGGTGGCCGCGACGTGGATGAAAAACGCCGTCAAGCGCGGCACCAAGCTGATCCTCGCCGATCCGCGCCGTTCCGAGCTCGCGCGGCACGCGAAGCATTACCTGCAGTTCAAGGCCGACACCGACGTCGCGTTGCTGAACGCCATGCTGCACACGATCGTAGAGGAGGGGCTCGTGGCGCAGAGCTTCGTCGCCGATCGCACCAGCGGCTACGAGGAATTCAAGCGCAACCTGCAGGCCTACAGTCCGGAAGCGATGGCGCCGATCTGTGGGATTTCCGCCCAAGTCATTCGCGAGGTGGCGCGTCTCTTCGCCAAGTCACGCGGGTCGATGATCCTCTGGGGCATGGGCATCTCGCAGCACATCCACGGCACCGACAATGCACGCTGTCTCATCGCGCTCGCGATGCTGACCGGGCAGGTGGGGCGGCCCGGCACAGGGCTGCATCCGCTGCGCGGCCAGAACAACGTGCAAGGCGCGAGCGACGTCGGGCTGATCCCGATGGTGTTTCCGGATTATCAGCGCGTCGACAATGCGGATGTGCGCAAGAACTTCGAAGCGCTATGGGGCGTGACGCTCGATCCGAAGCCAGGGCTGACCGTGGTCGAGATCATGAACGCGGTGCACGCGGGCGAGATTCGCGGCATGTACATCATGGGCGAGAATCCCGCCATGTCGGATCCGGACGTGCAGCACGCCCGCGAAGCGCTCGCCGAGTTGGAGATGCTCGTCGTGCAGGACATCTTCCTCACCGAGACCGGATATCTCGCCGACGTGATCCTGCCCGCCTCGGCGTTTCCGGAGAAGACGGGCACCTTTACCAACACCGACCGCGCGGTGCAGCTTGGACGCCAGGCGCTCGATCCGCCGGGCGAGGCACGACAGGATCTCGCCATCATCGTCGAGATGGCGAAGCGCCTCGGGCTCGACTGGACCTATGCGCACCCGCGCGACGTGTTCGCGGAGATGCGCCGCGCGATGCCTTCGATCGCGGGCATTACCTGGGAACGGCTCGAGCAAGAATCGGCAGTGACCTATCCGTGCGAGAAGGAAGGCGACCCCGGCGAGCGCGTCGTCTTTACCGAAAACTTCCCCACGCCTTCGGGCAAGGCCAAGCTCGTTCCCGCGAAAATCATTCCGGCGGCCGAGCAGCCGGACACGAGTTATCCCTTCGTGCTCATCACCGGGCGTCAGCTCGAGCATTGGCACACCGGCAGCATGACGCGGCGCGCGGAGGTGCTCGACTCGATCGAGCCGGTGCCGGTCGCATCCATGCATTCGGCCGATTTGGCCGCGCTGGGTGCAAAGCCCGGAGAAACGATCTCGGTCGCCTCGCGTCGCGGCAGCATCTCGCTTGTGGCGCGCGCCGACGACGGCACGCCGCAAGGCGCGATCTTCATCCCGTTCTGCTATTACGAAGCGGCGGCGAACCTGCTCACCAACCCGGTGCTCGATCCCTTCGGCAAGATTCCCGAGTTCAAATATTGCGCGGTGCGAGTGAGCGCCGGCGGCGCGGAGCACGCGACGGTCGGTTACGAGACGACGTGACCGATCATTACGCCGCGCGAGCCTGAAACAGCCGGGCAAGCTGCTCCGCCGTGTCGGCGAGGAGCGCCGGCGCGTTCGCCACGCATTCCTCGAGCGTCGCCGGGCCGAAGGCGAGCGCGTGACAGCTCGTGAAGCGTGACCTGAGCTCGGCCAGCGCCGAACGATCGATGCTGCCGGAAACGAGCGTCACAGGGACGCCTCTCGCCGCCGCGTGACGCGCCGCCACGAAGGGCGCCTTGCCGAGGAGCGTCTGCCGGTCCGTTCGGCCCTCGCCGGTGATAAGCCAGTGTGCGCCATCGAGCGCGGCATCGAGACCGAGCAAATCGGCGACGACTTCTGCGCCCGAGCGCAATTCGCCGCCCAGGAGCAGCAGCGCGAAGCCGAGACCTCCGGCGGCGCCCGCGCCGGGTCGATCCTTCACGCCGCGCCCGATCGCACGCTCGGCAAGCGGGGCGAATCGCGCCAGCGTTGCGTCGATCTCGGCGACGCGCTCAGTAGCCACACCTTTCTGCGGCCCGAAGATGGCCGTCGCGCCGCGCTCGCCGCATAGCGGATTGGTCACGTCCGACATGATCGTGATCTGCGCCTCGGCCATCCTTGGGTCGAGCGTGCTCGCATCGACCTGAGCGAGCGCCTTGAGGCCGAGCGGCGTCGGCTCGACGTCGCGACCCTTCCCGTCGACGAGCTTCACGCCGAGCGTGGCGAGCATGCCCGCGCCGGCGTCATTGGTGCTGCTCCCACCGAGTCCGATCATGAACTTGCGGATGCCGGCGTCGAGCAGAGTGCGAACGAGCTCGCCCAGACCTCGCGTGCTGCGCTGCTCGACCGCGGTCGCGATGCCGTTCGCCTCGGTGAGGCCGACCACCTGCGCGCTCTCGATCACTGCAATCGCGTCGCCTTCGATCAGCCCGAACGCGGCATCGATCGGCGCGCCCGATGCGCCGGACACGCGAGCGCTGCCGCGGCGCCCACCGCGCGAGAATATTGCATCGAGGGTTCCTTCGCCGCCGTCGGCCATCGGGCAGATGCGCCGTTCGCCGTCCGGCCACACGCGGGCAAGTCCTCGCGACAACGCCGCGGCCGCGGCAGTCGCGCTCACCGAGCCTTTGTACGAGTTGGGCGCTACGACGACGACAGGAGGCGGCACGAGCACACTCAACCTCGATGCGTCGCGCGCCGCAGGCGATCACGCACCGCGCTCCATTCGGGACCGTCGGGCGGCGCTTCGATCCAGATCTCGTCTGCGGCGCGAGCGTCGAGTGCCCGAAGATTCGCATAGAGCTCGTGTGCGTATGCCCCGCCCCGCTCCGGCGCATCGAACCAAGTACCCTCGAAGAGCGGCGGCTGCGCGACCGAATGGGCGAGCACGGCAATGTGCCCGGTCGAGCCGCCGATGCGACCGAGCGAAGCCAACAGCTCGTCGCGCGGCAGAAGCTTCGCAGGGGTGCGCGGCGCATAGTGCGTCGCGTGCGAGCCGGCTGCCCGCGGCGCCCCCGCTCCGCCGATTCGCGGCTCGCGACCGAGTACGCGCGCCAGTTCCTCGACTGTGATCGCCCCAGGGCGAAGGACTTCGGGCGCGTCGCCGGCGAAAGAGACGATGGTCGACTCTATGCCGTGCGCGCATGCTCCGCCGTCGAGGATGAGCGCAACTTCGTCGCCGAAGTCTTCGGTCACGTGCAGGGCGGTCGTTGCGCTCACGCGACCGAAGCGATTCGCCGATGGCGCGGCTACGCCGTCTCCGCCGAGCGCGGCGAATCGCTCGAGAAGAGCATGCGCGATAGGATGCGCCGGTACGCGCAAGCCCACGCTGTCTTGTCCGCCGGTGAGAGCATCCGGGACGCCGACCGCGCGCGGCAGGATCAGGGTCAGCGGGCCGGGCCAAAAGGACGCGGCGAGCGCCTGAGCTTGCCCGGGAACTGCGCGCGCCCAACGCCGGAGCGCCGCAGCGTCGGGCAAATGAACGATCAGCGGATGCTCGACCGGGCGACGCTTCGCCGCGAACAGCCGGCGCACGGCATCGGCGTTGCGCGCGTCCGCGCCGAGGCCGTACACCGTCTCGGTCGGGAACGAGACGAGCTTGCCCGAGCGCAGCAGAGCTGCGGCGCGGTCGATGTTTTCGGCGGTTGGTGGGACAATCATCGATGAAGCGATGGGCGCTAGCCCACACGGGCTTCGCGGTCGAACGGAATCACGTGCGCGAGTTCAATTTGGTAAACTTCGCACCTTTCACCACGCCGCGCCGGCATTCATGAGCGACTTTCTATTCACATCGGAATCGGTCTCCGAAGGCCATCCCGACAAGGTGGCCGACCAGATCTCCGACGCGGTCCTCGATGCGATTCTAGCGCGGGACCCGCACGGCCGGGTGGCGGCGGAGACCCTGGTATCGACCGGACTGGTCGTGATGACCGGCGAGATCACCACGGATCACAAGCATGACTACGCGCGTATCGCGCGCGACACGATCCACAAGATCGGCTACACCGATCCGGAGCTTCGCTTCGATGCGGAAAGCTGCGCGGTCATGGTGTGCTACGGCCGGCAGTCGCTGGACATCGCGCGCGGCGTGGATCGCAGCTCCGAGGAGTACATGAACCAGGGCGCTGGCGACCAGGGCCTGATGTTCGGCTACGCCTGCGACGAGACGCCCTCGCTGATGCCATTCCCGATCTACTACGCGCATCGGCTCACGCAGCGGCAAAGCGAAGTGCGGCGCGACGGGCGGCTGCCGTGGCTGCGGCCCGACGCGAAGTCGCAGATCACCGTGCGCTATGTGGACGGCCGCCCGAAGGCAATCGACACAGTGGTGCTCTCCACGCAGCACCATCCGAGCATGAATCACAAGCAGAAGGAGCTCGCCGAGGCGGTGATCGAGGACATCATCAAACCGGTGCTGCCGAAGTCGATGCTCGTCAACACGCGCTATCTCGTGAACCCCACCGGACGCTTCGAGATCGGCGGACCGCATGGCGACGCAGGGCTTACCGGCCGCAAGATCATCGTCGACACCTACGGTGGAGCGGCGCCCCACGGCGGCGGCGCGTTCTCCGGGAAGGATCCGTCAAAGGTGGACCGCTCCGGCGCATATGCCGCGCGCTACGTCGCGAAGAACATCGTCGCCGCCGGCATCGCGAAGCAATGCCAGGTGCAGGTGTCGTATGCGATCGGCGTCGCGCAGCCGATCAACGTGACCGTCTACACGGAGGGCACGGGGCGCATTCCGGACGAAAGGATCGCGGCGCTGGTCAAGGAGCATTTCGATCTTCGGCCGAAAGGCATCATCCAGATGCTCGATCTCCTGCGCCCGATCTATCTCAAGACGGCCGCGTATGGCCATTTCGGTCGCGACGAGCCCGAGTTCACCTGGGAGGCGATCGACCGGGTGGAGCAGCTCAAGGCCGCGGCGGGACTTGCGACGCCAGTCAGGGTTCCGGCAGCGGAATGAACTCGGTTTCGCCCGGAACGGGCGGAAAGGCCTGCTCGCGCCACCGCGCGCTGGCCGCATCGATCAGCGCGCGCGAGCTGGCGACGAAGTTCCACCAGATCAGACGGTCGCCGTCCATCTTCGCACCACCGAGAAGGACCAGCCGCGAGGGCTTCGCGGCGCGGATACGCACCGTCTCGCCTTGCGGCAACACCGCGAGTTGGTGCGGCGCTACTGCCGCGTCGCCGACGCCGAGCTCGCCCTCGATAGCGTAGACGCCGCGCTCTTCGTGCTCCGGCGGCAGATCGAAGGCGGCGCCTTCGTGCATCTCGACCGCGAGATAAAAAATGGGCGAAAAGGTCGGCGTCGGGGCGCGTTCGCCGAATGCGGATCCTGCGATGAGCTGCATCGTCGCGCCGCGCAGCTCGATGAGCGGAAGACTTGCCTTCGGATGATGGTTGAACGACGGTTCGCGTTGCTCGTCCTTTACCGGCAGCGCGACCCAGGTCTGGAGCCCATGCAGCCGCTGCCCGCCCGGGCGCTCCTCGGCGGGTGTGCGCTCCGAGTGCACGATGCCGCGGCCCGCGGTCATCCAGTTGACGTCTCCCGGCTCGATGCGCTGAATCGACCCCAGGCTGTCGCGATGAATCATCGCGCCCTCGAAAAGGTAGGTGACGGTGGCGAGCCCGATGTGCGGATGCGGCCGCACGTCGGCGCCCTTGCCGCGCTCGAACGAGACCGGCCCGAAATGATCGAAGAATATGAACGGGCCGACCATCTTGTTCGGAAAGGCCGGAAGGAGTCGCCGGACCTTGAACTCGCCGAGGTCTCGCAGATGCGGTTGCAGGACGATCATCGTCAGCATTCCTTCGCGCAAGTTTAGCAGGCGGCAACAGCATGCGATTCGGCTACTACGATCGCCTCTCGCGAGCGAACAAGGAAATCTACCGCAAGAGCGATGCCATCGAGACGCTCGGGTTACCGCGCGGCCTGGAGCTTGGCCCGACGGTGCAAGCGATCGAAGCCGCGCTTCTCGCCGACGATCGCGCGGCCGTGCAGCGCGGTTGCGCGCAGCTCATCGATGCGTTGGTCCGCGGCTATCGGGTTCCGGGCGTGACGGTGCGCGTGCTGGCCAAGCGGCCCGCGGACGGTTACGGCGAACTGCACGGCCTCTACGAACCTGGCGAGAAAGGGGCGCTCGCCCGCATCACGGTCTGGATGCGCACGGCGCAGCGCCTGCAGGTGGTCGCTTTCCGGACCTTCCTGCGCACGCTGATCCACGAGCTTTGCCATCATCTCGACTACGAGCTTTTCTCGCTCGAGGAAACGTTTCACACCGAGGGTTTCTACAAGCGCGAATCGAGCCTGGTCAACGCGCTGCTCGCGCAGCCTCGCGACGTGGGCTCCGCACCCGGCGGTCGTTGATAGTAGCCGCGCAACACGTGGTCCTCACCCCCGCCTCTTTCGCAAGGGAGGAACAGGCCAGGTTGCGCTATAATGCGCGTTCGCCCCGAGGAGCGTTGCAACAGGCGGTGGGAGAGGTATCAGCCGCCTGCCAGGCTTGGGGACCTTCCGATATTTGCAACGGCGCTCGTTGAACCGCGATTCTGCGCGCGGGATGACGAGACCGATCTCCCGCAGCGTCGAGTCGCCCAACAAGGAGCGACTGATGAACGCTGAAGCCGATACGAAGAACTTCACCGATTTCAAGGTGGCAGAGCTTGCGCTTGCCGATTGGGGCCGCAAGGAGATCGCGATCGCCGAGACCGAGATGCCCGGATTGATGGCAATCCGCGAGGAATTCGCGCCCGAGCAGCCGCTGCGCGGCGCGCGCATCGCGGGCTCGCTGCACATGACGATCCAGACCGCAGTATTGATCGAGACGCTGAAGGCGCTCGGGGCAGAAGTGCGCTGGGCCTCATGCAACATCTATTCGACGCAAGATCACGCTGCGGCGGCGGTCGCTGCGTCCGGCACTCCGGTGTTCGCTTACAAGGGCGAGACGCTTGCCGAATACTGGGAGTTCACGCACCGCATCTTCGCCTGGGCCGACGGCGGCACGCCGAACATGATTCTCGACGATGGCGGCGATGCGACGCTGCTCGTGCATCTGGGCACGCGAGCCGCGACCGATCGCGGCGCGATCTCGCACCCGACGAGCGACGAGGAGTACGCGCTGTTCGCAGCGATTCACAAACGTCTGGCGACCGATGTGCATTTCTATTCGCGCATCGGCGCGAACATCAAGGGCGTCACCGAGGAAACGACGACCGGCGTGAAGCGCCTGTACCAGATGCACAAGGAAGGTCGGCTCGGCTTTCCCGCGATCAACGTCAACGACTCGGTCACCAAGTCGAAGTTCGACAACCTCTACGGCTGCCGCGAGTCGCTCGTCGATGGCATCAAGCGCGCGACCGACGTCATGATCGCCGGCAAGATCGCGGTCGTGAACGGCTACGGCGACGTCGGCAAGGGTTCGGCGCAAGCCCTGAGGGCGCTCTCGGCGCAGGTCTGGGTCGCCGAGATCGATCCTATCTGTGCGCTGCAGGCGTCGATGGAAGGCTATCGCGTCGTGACGATGGACTACGCCTCCGACAAGGCCGACATCTTCGTCTCCGCGACCGGCAACATCGACGTCATCACCCACGAGCACATGAAGCGCATGAAGCACAACGCCATCGTGTGCAACATCGGCCACTTCGACAACGAGATCGACGTCGCGGCGCTGCGGACATATCCGTGGGAGAACATCAAGCCGCAGGTCGATCACGTGATCTTCCCGGATGGCAAGCGCATCATCCTGCTCGCCGAAGGGCGGCTGGTGAACCTCGGCTGCGCGACGGGGCATCCGAGCTACGTCATGTCGAGCTCCTTCACCAACCAGGTGATGGCGCAGATCGAGCTGTGGAGCGATGCGCGCAGCGGCGGGAAGAAGTATCCCGTCGGAGTCTATGTGCTGCCCAAGCATCTCGACGAGAAGGTTGCGCGGCTGCAGTTGAAGAAGCTCGGCGCGATGCTGACCGAGCTCACCGACAAGCAGTCGCGCTACATCGGCGTCGAGCGGGAAGGGCCGTACAAGCCGGAGACGTATCGCTACTAGGAGGGCCGATGCGACTACTGCTCGCGTGGCTGATCAACACGGCAGCGCTGCTGGCGCTGCCGTATCTCATGTCGTCGATCCGCGTCGATACGTTCGTCTCGGCGCTCATCGCTGCCCTGGTGCTCGGCCTCATCAACACCTTCATCCGGCCGATCCTGATTCTGCTCACGCTGCCGGCCACGCTGCTGACGCTGGGCCTATTCATCTTCGTCATCAACGGGCTCTTGTTCTGGGCCGTCGGGTCCTGGATAGAAGGCTTCCACGTCGCGGGGTTCTGGTCAGCGGTCTTCGGGGCGATTCTGTACAGCATCATCTCCTGGGCGCTGTCAGTTCTGCTCCTGCGCCGCGACAAAGCAAAGGTGTGAGGACGCAGGAGAGCGGAGCATGAGGATCGTCGTCTTCGGCGCGGGTGGCGTCGGGGGCTATTTCGGCGCGCGGCTCGCCGCAGCGGGCAACGACGTAGCATTCGTCGCGCGCGGGCGGCATCTGGAAGCGATCCGCCGCGGCGGGCTCAGAGTGAAGAGCGAGCTGGGCGACATTCATCTCGAAAAGTCGGAAGTGAGCGATGATCCTCGAACGCTCGGCCGCGCCGATGTGGCCATGTTCGCCGTCAAGCTCTGGGACACCGAGACCGCAGCCACCGCGGCGCGTTCACTCGTAGCGGAAGGTGGCGTCATCATTCCGTTCCAGAACGGTGTGGAGAGCATCGAGCGGATCGGAAACGTCGTGGGCGCCGAGCATGTTGTCGGCGGCGCTGCCTACATCGCTGCGACGATCTCAGCGCCCGGAACGATCCTGCACACGGGCACGATGGCGCGGCTCCGCTTCGGTGCGCTTCTCGCTTCGCAGGCGGATCGGATCAAGTCCTTCCATGCGGCTTGCGTCGCGGCGAAGATCGACGCCGAGCTGGTCGACGACGTGCGCCGCATCGTGTGGGAGAAGTTCGTCTTTCTGGCCGCGATGTCCGGGTTTACGAGCATCACGCGGTGCCCGATCGGCCCGATTCGCAGCGATCCCGACATGCGCGCCGGGCTTGCTGCCGCGATCGCCGAGAACTGCGAGCTCGCGCGCGCCTGCGGCATCGAGCTGCCCGGCGACTTCGCGGCGAAACAGCTCGCCTTTGCCGACAACCTGCCGGCCGAGATGAAGTCCTCGATGCTCCACGACCTGGAGGCAGGGCGGCGCCTCGAAGCGCCATGGCTCTCCGGCGCCGTGGCTCGGATGTCGCGCGAGCGCGGCCTCGCCGCACCGGTGAACGCGACCATTTACGCCGCGCTCAAGCCGTTCTGCGAAGGGGCGCCGTGACCAGCGCGCCGGACCGCGTCTTCAGCTTCGAATTCTTTCCGCCAGCGACGCCCGAAGGCGCGAAGAAGCTCGCGGCGACGCGCGTTCAGCTCGCCGAGTTGGGACCGAAATTCTTCTCGGTCACTTTCGGCGCGGGCGGATCGACGCGCGATCGCACGCTCGCCGCCGTGCTCGAGATCCAGGCGGCCGGCCAGCGCGCCGCGCCGCATATTTCGTGCATCGGATCCACGCGAGAAAACGTTCGCACCACGCTCGCGAATTATCGCGAGCACGGCATCAGGCATCTGGTTGCGCTGCGCGGCGATCTTCCTTCTGGGACGGCCGACGCCGGGGAATTCCACTACGCGAACGAGCTGGTCGAGTTCATCCGCTCGACCACGGGAGACTGGTTTCACATCGAGGTTGCCTGCTATCCCGAATATCACCCTCAGGCGCGCAATCCTCGCGAAGACCTGCTCCACTTCAAGCGCAAGCTCGATGCCGGAGCGAATTCGGCCATCACGCAGTACTTTTTCAATGCCGAAAGCTACTACCACTTCGTCGACGGGGCGCAGGCACTCGGCGTTCGCGCGCCGATCGTTCCGGGCGTGATGCCCATTTTGAGCTTCTCGAAGCTCGCGCGCTTCTCGGACGCCTGCGGCGCGGAGATCCCGCGCTGGATCCGCCGCAAGATGGAAAGCTTCGGGGATGACGCGGCGTCGATCCGTGCGTTTGGGCTCGACGTCGTTACCAATCTCTGCGCCGATCTCCTCGCGCACGGCGCGCCAGGTCTGCACTTCTACACGCTTAATCAGGCCGCGCTGACGACTGTGATCTGGCGCCGGCTCGGCTTGTCGTAGTTAGCGCGCCCCCGGACGGAAGGAAACGAGCTCGCGCACAGTCGACTCGGTGCGCACGGTCGCAACGTCTGGGCCGCCGATCTCGGTATATTCCGCCTCTCGCGCTTCGCGCACAGGAGCCTTGACCTCCGCGGCATACCAGATCGCGTCGCGGCGCGTCGTTCGTGTGCGCCAGAATTCCGCGTCATCGAGCCGCAGGATGCGGTAGACGTAGATTCCGTCGTATCCACCTGCCGGAACCGTGATCATGCGACGTTCGCCGACTTGGCCGTAGATCTGGATGTGATCCGTCAGCTCGAGATCTTTCCTGAAAGTCTCGATGGTCTGCCGCCAAGTCTTTCCCTGCTCGAGCGGGAAAGCAAGCAGTTGCGCCGGCGCATCGAGCCGGCGCGGCAATTCGCGCTGCAAGATGCCGGCGCGCAGTCCGCCTCGGGCATCGATTTCGTCGACCCATTCGCCGCGCGTCGTGCCGTCGTCGTAGTCGACGCGAATCCGCGCCGTTTCCGCCGCTGCCGAAATTACCTCGAGGTCGAGCGTCGAAACCGCGCCGCGGCGAAGCTGGTCGACGACGCGGTACTGCCAGTGATCCCCGACGACCAATCTGGGCGCCTCGACCGGCGGCCCTGCCGGAGCCGACGCACAGCCGGCGGCGCCAGCGAGAAGGAGCGCGCATCCCAGAATGAAAAGCGATTCGCGGCTTGTAGAAGGCATGCACATTCCTCCGGGTCGGTCACCGAGTTCCCGGCTGGAACGAGACGAGATCGCGCGTCGTGTTCTCGGTGCGGACCACGGAATTCGCGCCGGCACCGCGCAGGATGTAGCTGGCATCATGCGTCTCGCGCACCGCGGCCTTCACCTGCGGCGAGTACCACACGAAGTCGCGCCGATCGGTGCGCGAACGAAAGAACTGATCGTCATCGAGCTGAAGCACCCGGTAGAGATAGATAGCCTCGAAGCTGCCCACCGGCACGCTCACCTGGCTGGGACCCTGCACGGTGCCGTAGACGAGGATCTGCGCGGGGAGTCCGGTGTCCGGACTCGTCGTGTTCACCGTCTGCCGCCAGCTAGTGCCCGCCTGCAGCGGAAAATCGTAAAGCTCGATCGGGGTCGGGTAGCGTCGTGGCGGTTCCTCCTTCAGCGTACCGAAGACCAGCCCTCCGTTCGCGTCGATCTCTTCGCTGCGTTCGCTGTTGCCGCCTTGCGGATCGGCGTAGACGAGCTTGAGTGTCGCCACGCCGTTCGCGATACGCAGGACCTGCGCATCGAGCATGGTAACCACGCCGCGGCGCAGGTTGTCCGTTATGCGGTATTGCCAGTGATCGCCGACCGCTAACGCCGGCGCGGGAATGACCGGGCCGGTTGGGGCGCCTAGCGGAGAGCCGATGCCGACCGGCGCGCTGGCTCCGCCGCCACAGGCCGCGAGGCCAAGTGAGGCGAGCGCGAAGAGCCATCGAAGGAATGCTGCTTTGACGCTCGCGGTGATGCGCATCGAGGCCTCCGTTCGATCGTGTGGCTTCAGAGGCAAACAGAACCCATAGTGACTTCCTTCCCGCTCAGCGCCGGTCGGTGATCGCGCCGATGCTCGCCGTCGAGACAAGCCGCATGTATTTGGCCAGCACGCCGCGCGTATAACGCGGTGGAGGCGCCTTCCAGCGCGCTCGCCGCCGCCCGAGCTCGGCATCGGCGACGTTGAGCTGGATGAGCTGGCGATCGGCGTCGATGGTGATCGAGTCGCCTTCCTCGACCAGCGCGATGGTCCCGCCAACGTAGGCTTCCGGCGCCACGTGTCCTACGACCATACCCCAGGTGCCGCCCGAGAAGCGCCCGTCAGTGATGAGCCCAACGCTCTCGCCGAGCCCTTGCCCGATGAGCGCTGAAGTCGGCGCGAGCATCTCCCGCATGCCGGGTCCACCCTGCGGCCCCTCGTAGCGGATCACGATCACATCCCCGGCGCGAATCTTCTTGGCCATGATCGCTTCCAGGCAGGCCGGCTCTGAATCAAACACGCGCGCCGGGCCGATGATCGAGCGCTGCTTCAAGCCGGTGATTTTCGCTACGCAACCTTCGGACGCAAGATTGCCGCGCAGAATTGCGAGGTGCCCCTGTGGATAAACCGGGCGCGACCATGGACGGATCACTTCCTGATCTCGACGCGGCTCGGCGGCAACCGACGCAAGCTCCTCCGCCAGCGTGCGTCCGGTGATCGTCATGCATTCGCCGTGAACGAGGCCGTGATCGAGGAGCATCTTCAGCACCTGCGGCACGCCGCCTGCGGCGTGAAAATCGGTAGCAACAAAACGCCCCGAGGGTTTCAGCTCGCACAAGACCGGCACCCGCTTGCGCACACGCTCGAAGTCGTCGATGTTCCACTCGACCTCGGCCGCGGCGGCGATCGCGAGGTAATGCAGCACGGCATTGGTCGATCCGCCGGTGGCCATCACCAGCGCAATCGCATTCTCGATCGATTTGCGCGTGATAATGTCGCGCGGTTTGAGATCGCGCTCGATCGCGTTGACCAGAGTGCGCGCGGAAGCGGCCGCGGAATCGGCCTTCTCGGGATCCGGCGAGGCCATCTGCGAGCTGCCGAGCAGACTCATCCCCAGCGCCTCGAACGAAGACGACATGGTGTTCGCCGTGTATTGCCCGCCACATGCGCCGACGGTGGGGCAGGCGTTTCGCTCGATGCCGTCGAAATCATCTTTCGCCATTTTGCCGGCGCTGAACGCGCCGACCGCTTCGAAGGGACTGACGATGGTGAGCTTCTCGCCTTTCCAGAAGCCCGGCTTGATGGTGCCCGCATAGACGAAGATGCCGGGCACGTTCATGCGCGCCATCGCCATCATGCTGCCCGGCATGTTCTTGTCGCAGCCGCCGATGCAGGCTACGCCGTCCATGCACTGACCGTTGACCGCGACTTCGATCGCGTCCGCGATGACCTCGCGCGACACGAGCGAGTATTTCATCCCTTCGGTGCCCATACCGATGCCGTCGGTGACGGTGGGGAAGCCGAAAACCTGCGGCATAGCACCCGCATCCTTGATCGCCGCCATCGCGCGGTCGACGAGTGGCTGGATGCCGGCATTGCACGGATTCATCGTGCTGTGACCGTTCGCGACCCCGACGATCGCTTTGTCGAAATCCGCATCGCCGAATCCGACAGCGCGCAACATCGCGCGGTTGGGCGAGCGAGCCACGCCCTGAGTGATGATGCGGCTGCGCTTGTTGCTCGGCATCGCGCTACCTCTCTCGTATAATCGATCGATTCTAACAAAGGTCTTGCGCGCGGGAGAGGCGCGGTCTTCCTCGATGCTCGTTCATCCGCAGTTCGATCCGGTCGCGTTGCACGTAGGTCCGCTCGCCATTCGCTGGTACGGGCTCATGTATCTCATCGGGTTCGTGCTCTTCGTCGTGCTGGGCAAGATTCGCGCGCGGCAGAATCTGCTCACGGGCTGGCATCCGCGCGACGTCGACGACATGCTCTTCTACGGGGTCTTCGGCGTGATCATCGGCGGCCGCCTGGGCTATGTGCTGTTCTACAAGCCGCTGTATTACTTCGCGCACCCGGTGGAGATCGTCGCGCTATGGCAAGGTGGCATGAGCTTCCACGGCGGCTTCATCGGCGTACTGATCGCGCTGACACTCTTCGCGGCCCGGCGTCACAAGCGCTGGCTGGAGGTGACCGACTTCGTCGCGCCGCTGTGTCCGCTGGGGCTCGCCGCGGGGCGAGTCGGCAACTTCATCAACGGCGAACTGTGGGGGCGCCCCACCGACCTGCCTTGGGGCATGGTGTTCCCGCAGGTCGATCTGATCCCGCGCCATCCTTCGCAACTCTACGAGTTCGCGCTCGAAGGCATCGTGCTGTTCGTGATTCTCTGGGTGTACGGGCGACGGCGTCGGCCCGTAGGCGCCGTTTCGGGTCTATTTCTCTTCGGATACGGGGCATTTCGCTTTCTCGCAGAGTATGCACGCGAGCCCGATAATTTTCTGGGCACGCTCGCGCTCGGCCTGTCGATGGGCCAGTGGTTGTCGCTGCCGATGATCGTGGCCGGCGCTGCGCTGCTGCTGTGGTCCTACTGGCGGGCGCGAAAACCGCAGCCGACCCTCTTCGGGCCTTAGGCAAAAAACGAGGGTGTTTCTGGCCGCCGCTAATCGACGCGGCCGTATTCGCCGTCGAGCGAGGTACGCCCGATCCCTGCAGGCTGCGGCGCGAATGGCCCCCCTAGATTGAAGGGAAGCAGCAGCAGCAGAAGCGCCAGAAGATCGGAGATGATCCCGGGAAGGATCAACAGCAGTGCAGCGAGAATCTTGCGTGCGCTGTCGAGCTGGCCACGCAACAAGGGGCGATCACCGCGCAGTGCAGCGAGCGTGCGCGCACGAAATGCCACGCGCTCGTGGCGTAGAAGCGCCATGCCTGCCAATGCAGACGCGACGAGCCACACCAGGGTCGGTACACCGGTCCAGCGCGCGAGGCGAATCGTCGCCAGTACGTCGAGAACCGGGAAACTCAGTACAATCAGTAGCACGACAAAACGCATGAGCTCTCCGACGACATCAACAGCATTGCTGGTACTGACGACGCTGCCCGATCGCGCGGGTGCTGAAGCGCTTGCGCGCGAGTTGCTCGAGTCGCGACTCGCGGCTTGTGTTCAGATCGGCGCAACGCTGCAGTCACTGTATCACTGGCGCGGGGAAATCGAAACGGCTCAGGAAACCCCGCTTGCAGTCAAAACGCGCGGAGAGCTGTACACGCGCGTCGAGGAGGCGATTCGAAGCCGCCATCCCTACGAACTTCCGGAAATCGTCGCTGTCCCCATCACCGATGGATTGTCTGCCTACCTCGACTGGATCGTCGCCGAGACCACGCCGGCCACGGCGTGAATGGCGCTTTGTGCTCGCGGCCGTCGCGCTCGCGATCGCTGTGCCTGCTACGGCACAGAACCCTCTTCCGCCGGAGAAGGCCTTCCGCTTCAGTGCGCGGCTCGTCGATGCGCAAACTGTCGAAGCCCGGTTTGTCATCGCGAACGGCTACTACCTTTATCGCGACAAGGTCCACTTCACCGTGGAGCCCGTATCGGCGGGTTTGTCGGTGCCGGCGCTGCCGAGCGGCAAGGTGAAAGAGGATCAGTTTTTCGGCCGGGTCGAGACCTATCGCGGAGACGTGGTGGTCAATCTGGCCTTGAAGGACGCGAAGCCGGGACAGCGGGTGGTGATCGCCGCCGAATCGCAGGGTTGCGCGGACATCGGGTTGTGCTACCCGCCGACCGTGCAGCGGGTAACGCTCGCCCTTCCCGAGGGTAGCGTGGTTCCTGGCGCACAAGGTACCAACGCCAAGAAGCCGTGGTTCAATTGATGTTCTGAAGTGTGTCCCCGCTTTCTTCGCGGGGCCCGGCCATGAAGCATCGAAAACGCTGGATCGCAGGCACGGTCGCAGTGATGGCCCTGGCGGCCGGGGTCGCTCTGGCGATCTGGGACCGAACCCCGGCTTCGGCCGATGCCTTGCTCGCGCTTTCTCTGCCCGATACGAACGGGACGAAGCAGCCGCTCAGTCAGTGGCGAGGCAAGGTCATCGTAGTCAACTTCTGGGCAACCTGGTGCGAGCCATGCCGCGAGGAGATGCCGGAATTCGTGCGCGAGCAGCGGGAGCTGGGTCCGCGCGGTCTCCAGTTCGTCGGTATAGCCGTCGATCAAGCGGACAAAGTCGATCGATTCGCCAAGGAGCTGCAGCTTAACTATCCGGCGCTGATCGGCGGCTATGAAGCGGTCGAATTGTCCGCAGGCATGGGTAATCGCCTTGCTGCGCTTCCCTTCACGATCGTGATCGACCGCGAAGGGCGGGTGGCACAGACCCATCTTGGTCCCGTTAAAAAGGAGCAATTCCGCGCAACTCTGCAGGAATTGCTTTGAATTTCGGCCAAGTCGCTCAAGCTGCCCGTAGATTGTTTCGGCGGGTCTTTGAGGCTGGCACGAACTTTGACGGTTGGGTTGCACGAGCGGTAGGCTACGTTCTCGGTCTTTGACAGCAGTCCCTCGAAATCCTTGCAACGCTGGACAATTAGCTGCTATCTGCGGCAAACTTCGCGGTAAAACACTAAACCAACTACACGGGCAAGGGGAGATGGTGTTGAAAAAGCAGCGGCGCCCTCGGGCAAGCGCCGCGAGGAAAGGTTCGCGGCGAAAGATCCTGGTCCTCCACGGACCCAACCTCAATTTGCTTGGAACCCGCGAGCCGGCCGTCTACGGCCGCGACACCCTGGCCGAGATCAACCGCCGATTGGTCGCGCAGGCGCAGGCAGCAGGGGTCGAGCTGACCGCCTTGCAAAGCAATCATGAAGGCGTGCTGGTCGATCGCATACAAGCGGCTCGGGCCGAAGGCGTCCGGTTCATCCTTATCAATCCGGCCGGCTTCACGCATACCAGCGTAGCCTTGCGCGACGCTTTGGCGGGCGTAGCGATCCCTTTCGTTGAAATCCACCTCTCCAACATCCATGCCCGGGAACCTTTCCGGCATCACTCGTATTTTTCGGATAAAGCCGTAGGCACGATCGTCGGACTGGGCGCCCAAGGCTATGAGTTAGCGCTCGCTTACGCGCTGCGGCGCATGAGCTCGCGCTGACTCCGAGAAAGGCCCTGATGGATCTGCGCAAGCTCAAGACCCTGATCGAGCTGGTCGAAAGCTCGGGTATCGCTGAATTGGAAATCTCTGAGGGCGAGGAGCGCGTCAGGATCACGCGCTCGCTACCGGCGCCCGCAACCCCGCCCTCACCCGCGGTCGCAGGCGGGCAGGCAACGATGCTGACGACAGGCGAGCGCGTAGCGCCAACGACAGGTTCGACGCTGCCCGCCGAGCCCGAGGGACATACCGTCAAGTCGCCGATGGTGGGGACCTTCTACCGCGCGGCCTCTCCTAGCGCGAAGCCGTTTGTCGACGTCGGCGACGAGGTGCAAGCCGGCGATCCGCTCTGCATCATTGAGGCCATGAAGCTGATGAACGAGATCGAGGCCGATCGCGCAGGGGTCGTGAAGGCGATCCTGGTCGAGAACGGCCAGCCGGTCGAATACGGTCAGCCGCTGGTCGTGATCGGTTGACCGGTTCGCCGGTTCCGTCCGAGATCTCAGCTCGCATCGACCGTGGCCACCAAGACGGGGCAACTTTTCGACAAGGTGCTGATCGCCAACCGGGGCGAGATCGCGCTGCGCATCGAGCGCGCCTGCCGCGAGCTGGGCATCAAGACCGTCGTCGTGCACTCTGAGGCCGACGCCGATGCCAAGTACGTGCGCCTCGCCGACGAATCGGTATGCATCGGACCCGCGCCGTCCGCGCAGAGCTATCTCAACATTCCAGCGATCATCAGCGCTGCGGAGGTGACCGACGCGCAGGCGATCCATCCGGGCTACGGCTTCCTCTCTGAAAACGCGGATTTTGCCGACAAGGTCGAGAAGAGCGGCTTCGTGTTCATCGGTCCGCGTCCCGAGACGATTCGGTTGATGGGCGACAAGGTGAGCGCGAAGGCGGCGATGGCCAAGGCGGGGGTTCCCTGCGTTCCGGGCTCCGAGACGGCGCTCCCCGAGGACGGCAAGGACGTGGTCAAGCTCGCCCGCGAGATCAAATACCCGGTCATTATCAAGGCCGCCGGCGGCGGCGGCGGACGCGGCATGCGCGTCGTGCATACCGAAGCCGCGCTCCTTTCAGCAGTGAGCCTCACTCGCGCCGAGGCTGCAGCCGCGTTCGGCGACGGCACGAAGGTCTCTGGATCTTCGGCGTTGATGCGGCACTCGATCGCGTGGCCGCGGCGCAAGATGTCGCGCTGGCGAAAAGGCAGTTTCTGTCCGGCCGCGATGCGCAGCTGCTGCTGCACGAGGTCGATTCCCGTGATGAGCTCGGTCACCGGGTGCTCGACCTGAATGCGCGTGTTCATCTCGATGAAAAAGAACTCGCCCTCGTGATAGAGGAACTCGAAGGTTCCCGCGCCGCGATACTCGATCTTGCGGCAGGCCTCCGCGGCGCGCTCGCCGATGCGCGTGAGCGCGCGCTCGGGAATGGCCGGCGCGGGCGCTTCCTCAATGATTTTCTGATGACGCCTTTGCACCGAGCAGTCGCGCTCGAACAGATGCACCGTGTTCTTGTGCTCGTCGGCGAGGACCTGGATTTCGATGTGACGCGGGTTCTCGAGATACTTCTCCATGTACACGGTGCCGTCGCCGAACGCGGCTGCAGCCTCGGCGCGAGTGAGGCTCACTGCTGAAAGGAGCGCGGCTTCGGTATGCACGACGCGCATGC
>DATKJP010000090.1:0-5587 GCA_035543635.1 Casimicrobiaceae bacterium | reverse complement strand
ATCGGCTACCTCGTTATCGAGGCCGACGAGGTGACGATCATCGACGATCGCGGGCGCCGCCTGCCGGCGAAAGCGGTCGGCTACGATCACGCCAGCGGGCTGGCGCTGGTGCGGCCCATCGCGCCGTTCAAAGCGATCCCGCTGCCCCTCGGCGATTCGACCAAACTGACGGAAAACGATCCGGTGTTGATCGTCAATCACGGGGGCCGCAGCGAGGTCACGTTTGCCTACGTCGTGTCCCGCAGAACCTTCACCGGAAGCTGGGAGTACTTGCTCGAGCGGGCGATTTTCACATCGCCGCCGTCGCTCAACTGGAGCGGCGCAGCGCTGGTCGACAAGGATGGCGCGCTGCTCGGGGTGGGCTCGCTTATTTTGCGCGACGCCTCGCAAGCCGACCCGCATGTGCCGGGAAACATGTTCGTGCCGATCGATCTGCTGAAACCGATCCTGCCGGATCTCGTGAAGTCCGGACGCCGTGCTGGTCCCGCGCGGCCCTGGCTCGGCGTCAACGCCGACGAGGTTCAGGGACGGCTGCTTGTGACGCGCGTGTCGCCGGAGGGGCCGGCGGATCGCGCGGGCGTGCAAGCGGGCGATATCATTCTCGCCGTGGGAGCCGAAGCGGTGCACACGCAGGCCGAGTTCTACCGTAAGGTCTGGGGGCTCGGCAATGCCGGCAGCGACATTCCATTGCGCGTACTGCAGGACAGCGACGTGCGCGAGCTCAAGCTCCACTCGATCGATCGACTCGACTATTTCCGTCAAAAACCGATGTATTGAAGCGATCTCCACCCTGTATGTCTTGACGGGGATACCCATGCATCTCCTTCAAGGGAGATACAATGCGCGCTGCCAGCGCATGAGGGCGCCGGCAACGGTGCCGGCGAACCCCGAATCATGCTGCTCTACGCGATCACGATCTTCTGCAGCGCGTTTCTGCTGTTCCTCGTTCAACCCATCATCGCCAAGCAGATCTTGCCGTGGTTCGGCGGGTCGGCGACGGTGTGGACAACCTGCCTGGTGTTCTTCCAGACCACGCTGCTGATCGGCTACGCCTACTCGGATATCGTCGTGCGGCGCTTGTCGGCGCGCGCTCAGGCGAGTCTGCACACGCTGCTCGTCGCCGCAAGCTGCCTGCTGCTCCCGATCATTCCCGCAGCGCATTGGAAACCGCTCGGAAGCGAAAATCCTTCGCTTCTGATCCTGGGGCTCCTCGCCGCCACGATCGGGCTGCCGTATTTCCTGCTCTCGACGACGAGCCCTCTGGTCCAAGCGTGGTTCGCACGAAGCTTTCCCGGCCGCAGCCCGTACCGGTTGTTCGCATTGTCGAACTTCGCCTCGATGCTCGCCCTCGTCGGATATCCCTTCGTGCTCGAGCCGCGCGTAGCCACGCGCGTGCAATCCTACGGTTGGTCAGGCGCCTTCGTCGTTTTCGCGCTGCTCACCGCCGCGTCGGCCTGGTACAGTCTTCGTGCGCCGCGGCCGGTCATGGCGGGAGCGATGGCGCCAGTCGGTGACGGCATAGGGAACGAGCCGCCGCCTTCGGTCGGCCGGCAGTTCCTCTGGATCGCCCTCGCGGCAATGGGCTCATACCTCTTGCTCGCCGTCTCGAATCATATCTGCCAGAACATCGCTTCGATCCCGCTGTTGTGGATCGCGCCGCTGTCGATCTATCTGCTCACTTTCATCCTGTGCTTCGACAGCACGCGCTGGTATCGCCGCGAGATCTTCACCGCAATGCTCGCCGCGGGTCTCGGCGTGATGGCGTATACGCTCGCGGATCGAAGCCTGGTGCACATGCTGGAGCTGCAGATCGGCGTCTTCTGCGCAGGACTCTTCCTTGCCTGCATGTTCTGTCACGGAGAGCTGGCGCGGCTGAAACCTGTGCCGCGCCATCTCACGCGCTTCTATCTCATGGTCTCGCTCGGAGGCGCGATCGGCTCGGTGCTGGTGGGATTGCTTGCGCCGATCGTGCTGCCGGCCTATTTCGAGCTCGGCTTCGGGCTCATTGCCTGCGCGACGCTACTCGTCTTTCAACTGCGCCGCCAGCACGCCGTGCTGGTCGGATTGGCAGCCTCTTCGTTGTTGTTTGCGATCGGCGCCGACGCCTGGGGTATCCGCGAGTTCTACGACTCGACGATCCTTGCGACTCGCAACTTCTACGGCGTGCTGCGCGTCCAGGAGTACGAGAAGGGCACGTCCGCCTATCACCGCTCGCTCGTTCACGGAACCATCCTCCACGGGACTCAATACCTCGATCCGAACCTCGCCAGAAAGGCGACGACTTATTACACCGCATCCTCGGGAGTCGGTCGTGCGATCGAGTCCATGCACCCGTCGCTGAAACCGCTGAAAGTCGGCGTGATCGGACTGGGCGCGGGCACGATAGCCACCTACGGCAGCAAGGGCGACGTTTACCGGTTCTACGACATCAATCCCGCCGTGATCGGCATCGCCAGGCGAGATTTCAGCTTCTTGAGCGGCAGCGAGGCAACGATCGACATCGCGCTGGGCGATGCGCGGCTCAATCTCGAACGCGAGGCGCCGCAGGGCTTCGATCTGCTCGCGATCGACGCTTTCTCGAGCGACGCCATTCCCGTGCACCTCATTACCTCGGAGGCGCTCGCGGTGTACCGCCGGCACGTGAGACCCGGCGGCATCATCGCTTTCCATGTCACCAATCGTTATCTCGACTTGATTCCGGTCGTCCGCAAGCTCGCGGAGGCGCAGGGCTTGCGCGCGGTGCTCGTCGCCGACGACGGTGATGACGAGTTTGGCAGCCGCAGCGACTGGGTGCTCCTGTCCGACAGCAAGGACGCGCTCGACACGCCGAAGATAGACGAGGTCTCGGAAGCGATCGATCTCCGTCCTGACCTGCCGCTGTGGACCGACGATTTCAACAACATTGTCCAGGTGCTGAAATAACGCCCGACTTCAGGACTCTGCGTCCCTCACCAAAGCGCGACGCGATCGAAGTCGTCGACCAGACGCTGCTTCCGCAGACTTGCATCACGGTGAAGCTCGCGTGCGCGGAGGACGCAGCGCGGGCGATTCGCACGATGCAGGTACGCGGAGCGCCACTCATCGGAGCGACCGCCGCGTATGGGCTTGCGCTCGCACTCGGGCGCGATTCTTCTGACTCGAACCTCGAGGAGGCGCGCGCGCTGCTGCTCGCGACACGTCCGACCGCCGTCAATCTCCGCTGGGCGCTCGACCGCGTCCGCGCAAAGGTCGCGCCGCTCGCGCCGGCTGCGCGCGAGGAAGCAGCGTGGAGCGAGGCCGACGCGATCGCCGCCGAGGACGTCGCCGCTAACCGCGCGCTCGGCGAGCACGGGCTGCGGCTGCTCGAAGCGCTGGCTTCGCGCTCGCGAGATCCTGTGCAGGTCCTCACTCATTGCAACGCGGGCGCGCACGCGACGCTGGCCTGGGGCACTGCGACTGCGCCGATCTATCTCGCCCAGGCGCGCGGCATTCCGGTCCACGTCTGGGTGAGCGAAACGCGTCCGCGGCTGCAGGGCGCGCGCCTCACCGCCTGGGAGCTGCGCGAGCACCGCGTACCGCACACGCTCATCGTCGATGCGGCCGGCGCGGCGCTGATGCGCCAGCATCGAGTCGATATCGTGCTGGTCGGCGCCGACCGTGTGACGCGCAACGGCGACGTATGCAACAAGATCGGAACCTACGAGAAAGCGCTGGCTGCCCGCGACAATGCCATCCCGATGTACGCCGCAGTGCCTTCCGCGACTTTCGACTGGACGCTTGCGGATGGCGCGGATGTCCCGATCGAGGAGCGCGACGCCGGAGAGGTATTGCGCCCGTCGAGCGGCGACTCGATCGCACCCGCCGGCACCGAGGTTGCGAATCCCGCATTCGATGTGACGCCGGGCCGCCTTCTCACGGGGCTCATCACGGAGCGCGGCGTGTGCGCGGCCGATGCGGCCGCGCTCGCGGCGCTTTTTCCGGAGCACGCGCGATGAGCGAGATCGAGCTACGCCGCGAAATCATCGCCACGGCGCTGGCGATGAACGCGCGCGGCATCAATCGAGGCAAGTCGGGCAATGTAAGCGCGCGCATCGAAGGCGGCTTTCTCGTCACGCCGAGCGGACTCGCTTATGAATCGTTGTCTCCCGAGAATATCGTGGCGATGACGTCATCCGGCGAGTCTCGCGGATCGCTGCTCCCTTCGTCCGAATGGCGCTTTCACCGCGACATCTACGCTGCGCGCAGCGACTCCGGCGCGATCGTGCATGCGCACTCGCCGTTCGCCACGACGCTTGCCTGCCTCGGTCGCGATATTCCAGCGTTCCACTACATGATCGCGGTCGCGGGCGGCAAGAACATCCGCTGCGCTCGCTACGCGACCTTCGGCACGCAGGCGCTGTCAGACCACGCGCTCGCCGCGCTCGAAGCGCGTAAGGCCTGCCTCCTCGCCAATCACGGCATGATCGCGATCGGCGCGACGCTAGCCGCTGCGCTGGCTTTGGCGATCGAAGTCGAGGCTCTCGCGGAGCAGTATTGGCGTGCGCTGCAGATCGGCGTGCCCAATCTGCTGAGCGACGCGGAGATGGACCTGGTGCTGGCGAAGTTCGAAAGCTATGGCCAGCAGCCCCCGACGCGCTGAACGCACCTCGCGTTCCGCCGTGGCACAATGATGATCCCATGGACATCGCAACGCCGCTAAGACAGCCGCTCGCCGTGTTCGCGAGCTTCTGGAACCATCGGACACTGATCCTCAGTCTCGCGAAACGCGACGTGATCGGGCGCTATAAAGGCTCCGCGCTCGGCCTGCTGTGGTCCTTCTTCAATCCGCTGCTCATGCTCGGTGTGTACACGTTCGTGTTCGGCGTGGTGTTCAACGCGCGCTGGAACGCCAGCGGGACGGGCAGCACGCTCGAGTTCGCGGTAATTCTTTTTTCGGGTCTGCTCGTCTTCGGCATCTTCTCCGAGTGCATCAACCGCTCGCCGGCGCTCATGCTGCAGAGCCCGGGCCTCATCAAGCGCGTGGTCTTCCCGATCGAAGGCCTGCCATGGGTCATGGTGTGCTCGAGCTTGTTCCACGCGGCGATAAGCCTGGTCGTGCTCGCGGTCGTGATGTTGCTGGTGATGGGGGCTCTGCCGTTTACCTGGCCACTCATCGCGATCGTTCTCGTTCCTCTCGTACTGTTCATTCTGGGCCTGTCCTGGCTCCTCGCGGCGCTCGGCGTCTACCTCCGCGATCTGCAGCAGACGATAAATATTGCGACCGCGGTGCTGATGTTCCTGAGCCCGGTCTTCTATCCAGCGAGTGCAGTACCGAAGGAGTTTCGCTGGGCCATCGATTGGAACCCTATGACGTTTTTCGTCGAGCAGGCGCGAAAAGTGCTCGTCTTCGGAGAGCTACCTGACTTCACCGGGATCGCCTGGATGACGCTTGGCGGGCTCGCGGTCGCTTGGCTCGGACTTGCCTTCTTCCAGCGCGCGCGAGACGGTTTCGCCGATGTCATCTGATCCCGCCGTTCGCGCCGTAGGCATCGGCAAGAGCTTTCGGCTGTTCAAGAAGCCGCGCGATCGCCTGGCGCAGCTGTTCGTCGGCTCGCGGCGGAAGCTCTAC
>DATKJP010000089.1:0-6960 GCA_035543635.1 Casimicrobiaceae bacterium | reverse complement strand
CAGCGAGCGCGTCGACGAGTTGTCGAAAGCGGTCAACTCACTGCTGAAGACGCAGGGCGGCGCGGGCAAGCGCGCTCCCCGCGCAAGAAAAACCGCGAAGTCGCGCTGAAGCTCTATTCGCGATTCAACCGCTCCACCTGCTTGATGTAATTCTGCATCGCGTCGTCCTTGCTCATCCCCTTGAGCTTGGCCCACGCGTCGTACTTCGCGCCGCCGACGAAATCGAAGCCTCCGGGCCGATCGCCCTTCACGTCGCCGTCGGTTGCCTGCTTGTAGTACGAATAAAGCTTCAACAGCGTCGCGTTGTCCGGGCGCTTCTTGGTCTGCTTCGCGGCCGCGGCGGCAGCTTCGAATTTCGCTTTGAGGTCCTTCGGTGCAGCCGCCATGGTTCCTCCTCGACTCGCTCCGTCGCCCTTCGTTTCGAGCGCCCCGCTTCTTGTGCTACTTTAGCGCGACCCGCGACCCGCCAGCAAATCGCCCCGCAGGCTAACCGTGTCCGAGAAGCGCGAAAGCATGTCGAGCGTGGACGTTGCTTGGCTGCGCATGGACCGGCCTAGCAATCTGATGGTGATCTGCGGCGTGCTCGTGCTGGACGAGCGAGTTTCGATCGCACGGCTCCGCTCGACGGTCGCCAAGCGCTTCCTTCGCTTTGCACGCTTTCGCCAGCGGCCCGTCGTTTCCGCGGCCGGCTATCAGTGGCGAACCGACGAGCGCTTCGATCTCGCGCGTCACGTGAAGCGCGTCGAGCTGTCGCACGGCGCGGGCGACGTCGAGCTGGAGGCGCTGGTCAGCAAGCTCGTCGGCACGCCGCTCGATCGCGCGCATCCGCTGTGGCAATTCCATCTCGTGGCCAACTACACGGGTGGCAGCGCGGTCGTCATCCGCATTCATCACTGCTACGCCGACGGCATTGCGCTGATCCAGGTGCTGCTGTCGATGACCGACGCCGATCGCGGCGGGAAAATCGCAGATCCTGGGCCGGCGCCACCCAAAAAGCCCGACGACGCGGAAGACGATCCCATCGCGCAACTCCTCGCACCGGTCTCCGGGATGCTCAAAATGGCGTCGAACGCGGGCGCGACGCTGCTCGACAAGGGCAGCGGGCTGTGGCGCGATCCGCTGCAGGCGGTGGCTCTCGCGCAGCAGGGCGGCGCGCTGGTCGGCGAGATCGCGAAGCTCGCGCTGATGGACGAAGACTCGCGCACGCGCTTCAAGGGCGAGCCGGGAGTCGCCAAGCGCGTGGCATGGGCGGATCCGATTCCGCTCGACGACGTGAAAGCCGTCGGCAAGGCGCTTGGCTGCTCGGTAAACGATGTTCTGCTTTCGTCGGTCGCCGGCGCGTTGCGCGCCTATCTCGCGCGCCGCGGCGAAGAGGCAGATCAGGTCATGATCCGTGCGCTCGTGCCGGTGAATCTGCGCCCGCCGGAAAAAGCATATCGGCTCGGCAACAAGTTCGGCCTTGTATTCCTCGATCTGCCGATCGGCATCGAGAATCCGGTCGCGCGCCTCTACGCCGTGCGCCAGAACATGCGCTCGCTGAAAGGGTCGTTCCAGCCGGTGATCGCGCTCGGCATTCTCGCGGCGATGGGCGCGGGTCCTCAGGTGCTTCAGGAGCAGCTTCTCGCAATGCTCGCTAAGAACGCGACCGCGGTGATGACCAACGTCCCCGGTCCGCAGCAACCGCTCTACTTCGCCGGCGCGAAGATAGATCGGCTCATGTTCTGGGTGCCGCAGTCGGGCAACATCGGCGTGGGCGTTTCGATCATCACCTACGCCGGCGAAGTGCAGTTCGGATTGATCACCGATCGCAGCCTCTGTCCGGACCCGGAGCGCGTGATCGAGCGCTTCGCACCGGAATTCGAGAAGCTCGTGCTCGCGACTCTTATGGCGCCGTGGCCGTGGGAGAAGGCGCCGAGCGCGGAAGCGATCGAGCAAATGGCGTTCACGTAGCGGCAAGTGAACCACGAGATCATCGAAGCGAAACCCGATGGCGCGGATGCCGCGGCACTCATCGCCGAGTTGGACGCGCAGCTCGGTTCGCACGGTTACCCGCGGGCGAGCCAGCACGGTTACTCGGTCGAGAAGCTGCTGCGCGAAGCAGTGGCGTTCTTCGTCGTCCGCTGCGATGGGATGGCCGCCGGCTGCGGCGGCGTGCAGCTCTACGGCACCGAGTATGCGGAGCTCAAACGCATGTACGTGCGTCCCTCGTTTCGCCGCCTGGGCCTCGGGCGAGCGATACTGGATCACCTCGCGGATCATGCGCGCCGCGGCGGCGCCGCGGCACTGCGCTTGGAGACGGGAATCTATCAGGACGCCGCGATTGCGCTGTACGAATCGTTCGGCTTTCGGCGCCGGTCGCCGTTTGGCGAGTATCGCGAAGATCCGTTCAGTCTGTACTTCGAGATGAAGCTGGATTGACTGTCAAGCAGCTTTCCTGCAACACCAGAACGAATACATTGCCCTGAAGGCAGACGGGTAGCGCGCCTCGAAGCTATCCCATGCTCGAAGGTCACCGAGGGCGGCTTGGTTCCCGAACATCTCGGCGAAGCGCCGTCGCGTCTCCGATGCGCATTGCATTGCGAGGAAACGCAGTCCCAGCCGATCAAGGCAATCGGCGATTTGAGGCAGCGTGAATTGATGTTCCTGGACGTGCATCAGGAGGTCGCGACACCCGTTGAGCGTGAAGAAGTCCCCGGAAGTAACTACTTCTTTCGCTGGATGTCCATTCGGGAGAGCGAGAATCGCGCTTCGGCAGCGACGAACCCCGTTGGATGTGCGGGGCAGTCCAAGGGACGCCGCAAATTCCCTGGCGGGTTGAATTTCCTTACGTCCCTTGGCGCTGTACAGCGCAATGCGCATCAGCCCGTCGGGCTCCAGCAGGTCAACTAATACCCGCCATCCCTCCATCGGGTCTCGTAGATGATGGAGCACACCGGCACAGTCGATGATGGCGAAGCGTCGATCCAGATCACCGAGTTTGAGAATATCGGCCTGGGCGAAGTTGACGCTCGAAACACGGCACTGCTCGCTCATCCGTGCAGCGTATGCCAGGCTCGCGAGGCTCAGATCGACTGCGAGAATCGCGCACTCAGGGTATCTTCTTGCGAGCAGAATCAGATTCTCGCCAGTGCCGCATCCCGCCACCAGCATCGGCACTGGGCGAGCATGAAAGCGGACTGGTTGGTTGGGACAGAGACGCAGCCAGAGTTCTTCGAAGGTATCGGGAGGCAGATGCTGTACACCGCCGGCCCAGACCGGATAGGGATGCTGCTCGTATTGGTCACGCACCGCCTGGGATACCGCGTCATTGATCACGGTTAGTGTCAGCAGATGTTCGGCGATTTCCCGCTCTCGTTGCCGATGCTCGATCTGCTCTTCGAGAATGGATTGAAATGCCGGACTCCAACCTGTTCCGTTTTGCTTCAGCAATCGCTCGCTTCCAACCAGAGTGTCGAGATACCCATACATGGCGATCATGAGCAGCAACGGCTCAAGGGTCCCGGTATCCATCGCGGATCCGCGGAGCGCAGCTTCGACGTTTCGTCTCAGAGTCGCTACTCTCTCCAGCTCATCGTCGGCGGCAAAGAATGCATAACTCGAGAAGAAGCATTGCGCGGCTAGAGCACACACGAAATCCAACGGAACAGCCGACTCGTCTGTTCGCTGAACGATCGATCCGAGCAGGATGCAGCGACGCAGATGGGTAAGGACCTTTTCCAACGCCGGGTCGAGGACCTGGATTCGTGGCAACGCCGCAAGCAGAAGCGGATCGCGCAGAAAGGCTCGGAGCGTGAAGTCGGGGCGGGCAAACGGGTCTTCGCCCGATTCCGTGCTGTTCTGCAGCTGGCGAAAGGCTCCGGTGCCCTCGAACAACGCGATTAGCGGCACGCTGAGAAGCCGCACCGAGACCTTGTCGTCCCGGCAAAGGCTCAAAATGATCTCTCGTATCTTCTCTCCCGCAGAAGGGAGCCGAACGTCAACGAGACCGCTTACCAAGGCGTGTCGCGCTGGGAGGCTATCCGGATGGCGCGCAACGGCATCGAAGAGGAACTGAAGCGCCTCCGGATTGCGTCCCTGCGCCTGCAGCGCTGACGCTAGATCGAGCAGTGCCTCCGTCAGGCCCGGATTGAGAGTCAGCGCTGCTCGGAAACTCGCTTCCGCCTCGGAGAATCGACCCAAGCTGTGCAGCGTTTGGCCAAGCCTTAAGTGCACGAGGTAATGTTCGGGTTCCACTTCCAGTGCGCGGCGTTCATATGCGATCGCTGCATCGACGCGCCGCAGCTTTTTCGCCAGCAGGCCGGCCTTGATCAAAGCACCTGCATAGTCGCCGCGCTCGGCGATTGCGCGCTCAAGTACCGTGAGCGCCTCTTCGTCGTGACCTAGACCTTCCAGCGCGGTAGCTAATCCAACCGAGGCTTCAGGAAACGGACTTCTGAAGCGTAAGGCAGTACGAAGACTTCCCTCTGCGTTCGGGTAGTCCTTCAGATTGACATGCGCCATACCAAGGTTGTAATGCGCCACCGCGCATTCGGGATCAAGCTCGATCGCTGCACGATAACAATGCAGCGCCTCCATTGGCGACCCGGAGGTTTCCGCAGCAATGCCTCGGTCCACGAGTTCCTGCGCCGGGCGCTGATTGCTGCTCGACTCGGGCTTGAACGGATCGCGGCTCCGGAACATGCAAGCTTATTCGATGGAATGCTACGCAAGCTCGGACTTCGCCAGCTCGACGTCGAGCCGCTCCATCGCGTCAGCCGGTTTGCATTTCACAGCCTGCTCGTAGATCTTTGTCGCCTCGGCGATCTTGTCCTTTCCGAAGAGCAGGATGAGACCGTTCGCGTACTCGATGCGCGCGATCGCGGAATCGGGATTGAGCTTCAGCGCCTTCTCGTAATGCTCGAGAGCGGATTCCTTTTTGGCGCCGTAGGTCACGCCGGCGACGAGCCCTCCGACCTTGTTGATCACTTCGGCCTGGTACGCGCCATAGGCCGTGTGCGCGTCGGCGTGCGAGGGCGCGAGCTTGAGCGCGGTCGCGAGCGCGTCTTTGATCTTGCCGCCGAAGCCCTGAGCGAGCGCCTTGGCGACCGAAATGCCCTGACCATAGCGACCGAGCGCGTAGGCGTAGAGATAGTGCGCGTTGGCATCCTTCGCCGCCTCGCTGCGCCGCTCGCTCGCCCACTCCGCTGCCTCTTCGAAGAGATCGAGCTTCGTTTTTTGCTGCTTTTCGAGATAGTTGGCGTAGATCGATTGCGCCTTGATCACTGCGTTCATCGCCGCGCCGCCGGCCTTTCTGCCTGCCTCGACCGCGGATTCGAAATTGCCGGCGTGATAAAGCCGCCACGCCTCCGCCGCGCCCGCGTCCTTCGGAAACGGCTCGCAGTCGCCGCGGTGCAAACGCGCCCAGTGCTGCTTCAGGCTAGCGCCGTCGTAGACGTAAGCCTTGTCGGCGTGCGGAAACTTCACCCACTTCTTCGCCATCGCGTGTCTCCGTCAGCTCAGAGATATTCGCGGCCGAGCCGTTCAACCAGCGCTCGCGCGTCCCCGCGCAGGAACGGCGCGATGATCGACAGAACCTGGTACGCGGCACGGTCGAGGCTCACCGTGTTTTGCGGGCGCTCGCCCGAGATTCGCTGATACGAAATCCAATAGGTCGCGACGAGCCCGATGTTCTCCGCGAGCGCCGCGATCTCGCGCTCGGATGCCTGCATTTCGCCGGCATGCACCAGCCCGTGGCACAACTCTATCACGGTGCGGGTGCCGCGCCGCATGATGAGCGCGAAGCGCGAGCCTAGCAGACGGTTGTGCGACAGGATTTGGTCGAGGTCCCGGAAGATGAAGCGGTAATCCCACATCGCCTCGAACAGCAGGTGCAGGAGCAGCCACAGGTCCTCGATCGACACGGCGCGCTCGCCCGGCGCCGCCAGCACTTCGTCGGCGCGCCGTTCGAAGGCGGCAAAAAGCTCGCCGATGATCTCGTCCCTGTTGCGGAAGTGATAGTAGAGATTGCCCGGGCTGATCTCCATCTCGTCGGCGATGTCCGCCGTGGTGACGTTGGGCGCACCGGCGCCGTTGAAAAGGTCAAGCGCGGTCTCGAGGATGCGCTCGCGGGTGCGGCGGGGGCGCTTGCGCTCCGCCATGCGTGCACTAGCGCGCGGGAGCCGGCTGCAGCCAGGCCGCGAGCGAATCGAGCGTGCGCTCGAGCGCACGCGCAGCGGACCTGACGCTCGGCGGCTCGACGAAGACAGGGCGCGGATCGTCGATCGCCGCGTGGATCGGCCGCTTGTGATCGGTCAGGCGCTCGAGATGCAGCCGTATGCCATGCCGACGCAACATCGCTTCGAGCGACTCGCTCTGCGCGAGGAGACGCGCGCGCGTGTTGCGGTAAGCCGTTTCGCAAAGGCGCGCGCGCTGCGCGTAGCTGAAGATGTTCGCGAAGAACATGTCGGCGTCCTCGCGATCCGGCTCGAAAAGCAGAATGTCCGCGCGAGGATATTGCCTGCGGTATTTCTCCATGCCCACCTTCATCCGCGAATGGATGATCGCGCGGAATGTCTGCGCGAGAACGAGCGGCAGGCCGCCGTGGTCGAGCTTCGTAACGCTGAGCCGCCGGCGTTGAGCGGCCGCGGTCGCATCGAAAGGCACCAGCGGATTGACGCAAAGCAGGAGATCGATTCCCCGATCGAGCGCGACCGACGCGTGCAGCGTCTTGTTCAGCGCGCCGTCGACGTAATGCTCGCCGTCGATCTCAACCGGCGGGAACAATCCCGGCAGCGCTGCGGAGGCAGCGATCGCCTTCTCAAGGGGGACGTGATCGAACCCGGGCGTGCCGAAGGTAACCGCGGAGCCCGTATCGAGGTTGGTCGCCACGATGAAGAGCTTGTGGTGAAGCGCCCGGAAATCGTTGCTGCGCCCGCCGCTCTGGAACAGTCGCTCGAGAAAGGCGAGGATCGCACGCTGGTC
>DATKJP010000088.1:0-2420 GCA_035543635.1 Casimicrobiaceae bacterium | reverse complement strand
CCGGCCGAAGAGCGCTATGCGCACTCCTCCCGCTTGAGGCGGCCAAAGCAAAGCCGGCGCGAGGCGGCCGCGCCGGCTTCGTGTCGAACAGAATCTTCGCCTACTTGATGCCGAGAATCTTCTCCGCCTTCTCGAGCGTGTCGATCGACTCCTGATGCTTTCCGGCCTTGTGCAGCGCCTCGCCTTCGGCGCGGTATTTCTTCACCTCGTCGAGCTGAGCCGTGGTGAGCTTCGGGTTCTGCGCCATCGCATCGTCGATCTTCTTCATATCCTGCGGGCAATGGAATCCGAACGCGGTGCCGGCGGCAAACAGCGTTGCGGTGAACAGCGCAATAGTGCGAATCTTCATAGTCCTCTCCTGTTTGCAGATCTCTCGATTCCGGCGTCCGCGACGCGGCGCTTCAGGTGCAATGGGCTGTTCGGCGGGCGGTTCGCGGTCGATAGCATACGCCGCACCTGGGAAAGTTCAAGCGAGGCGGTCGGATACTGGGTCAGTTTGAGCTACTGATCAGCGCGCAGCGCGGGGTCCTGGCGGTAGAACGCGCTGAATTGTGCGTAGACGTCCGGATATTCCTGCTGCAGCAACAGCGGCTCGGCGAAGAACACCTCGGACGCGACAGCGAAGAACTCCGCGGGACTCTCTGATGCGTACGGGTCGATCGCCGTGTCCTCGCCGTCGTCGACGCGAACGCAAAAGTCGTCGTACGCGGCCGTGAGCGCTCGCTGCCACGCCGCTGCGGACATCGTCGCCGGAAGCGGCGGGCAGCCGTTGGCATCCCCCGCTTTCATGTCGATCTTGTGCGCGAACTCGTGGATGACGAGGTTCATCCCCGATGCTGCCCAGTCCGCGCTCGCCTGGACGTCGGGCCATGAGAGCACGACCGGACCGCCCGGCATCGCTTCGCCGGCGAGCGCGCCGATGTCGCGGTGCACGACACCGGCCTCGTCCTCCCATTCCCAGTCCGGGACGAACTCGCCCGGATAGACGATGACGTTCTCGAAGCCGTCATAAAACGCGAGGTCGAGCTCGAGTACCAGCACGCATGCCTGGATCGCGATGATCACCCGCTGCAGCGGGGTGACCTCGTGGCCGCGCGCCCCGACGATGCCTTTGGCGTCAAGAAAGAGCACGACCTTCTCGCGCAGGCGCATCAATGCGCCGGCGTCGTAGGTCGCGAGGAACGGAAGCTGCCGGATCGCTTCCTTCCACAGCGGATCAGGAAGCGCAGCGCGCTTGAGCACCCGCCGTTGCCGCCATCGGGAAATCGCATCGAACATCGCGCGTTCCGCTAATCGTCAGGGTTCTCGGGCGGCGCGCCGGGATTCGAGGAAGGCGGGGGAGTCTCGGCTTCGAAGAGATCGCCGCCCGAATCGTTCGGTACCTCGCCCGCGAGCAACCGCTCGGCTTCGTCATCCGGAAGCGATTCGACGTCGCGAAGCTTGCGCGTGATCGTCGTGCTCTTGCGCGCAGCTTCTTCGAGTGTGTTGCCCACCTGGTCGAGCCGCTCCTTGGTCTTCACGAGGATCTGCCCGAATTTCCCAAACTCGGTCTTCACCGCCCCCAGCACCGCCCACACCTCGGTCGAGCGCTGTTCGATCGCGAGCGTTCGGAATCCGAGCTGGAGACTGTTCAACATCGCCGCGAGGTTCATCGGACCGCAAAGCATCACGCGATGTTCGCGCTGCAGCGCGTCGGCAAGGCCCGGACGCGCCATCGCCTCGGCGTAGAGCCCTTCGGTGGGGATGAAAAGGATCGCGAAGTCGGTCGTATGCGGTGGCTCGACGTATTTGCTGCGGATCGACTTCGCCTCAGCCTTGAAGAAGGCTTCGAGCGCCCTCCGACTGGCTTCGACGGCAGGCCCGTCGGCACGCTCGATCGCATCCTGCAGGCGCTGATAGTCCTCGAGCGGAAACTTGGCATCGATCGGCAGCCAGCACGGCACGCCGTCGTCGCGACGGCCGGGCAGTTTCACTGCGTATTCGACGCGCTCGCCGCTTCCGGGACGCGTCGCCACGTTTTGCGCGAACTGCGCAGGCGAGAGCATTTCGCCGAGCAGCGTTCCGAGCTGCACCTCACCCCATCCACCACGAGACTTGACGTTGGTGAGCATCCGGCGCAAGTCGCCGACCCCGAGCGCGAGCGTCTGCATTTCGCCGAGCCCCTTGTGCACCTGCTCCAGCCGGTCCGAAACCTGCCTGAACGACTCGCCGAGGCGCGCATCGAGAGTGGTCTGCAGCTTCTCGTCGACGGTCGCCCGCATCGCTTCGAGCTTCTGCGCGTTCTCGCTCCGCAGCACGTCGAGGCGCTGCTCGACGATCGCGCGTACGCTCTCGAGCCGCTGCTCGTTCGACTTCGTGAGCTCGGCGAGGCGGTCGCCGAAATACTGCATCTGCTCGCTCTGCGCACCGGCCATGCCTGC
>DATKJP010000087.1:0-1714 GCA_035543635.1 Casimicrobiaceae bacterium | reverse complement strand
CGTTGCGTCGAACGTGGTCCGCATCGGACTCTGGAAGAGGGGCGACTTGAAAGGCTTCTACGCCGTCCCCTGGCTGCCGTATCCGGGCGACGATGACCATCGCAATGTGCTGTCGCACGTCTATCGGCTCTGCCTCCAGGGGTTGGTCGAGCTTCAACAGCTTCGCTTCGACGTCGCCGAGCGGCACTTCGTCGAAGCGCTTCGCCGCGGAGAGCAGCAGGTCGGATCGCAATCGACGTGCGCGGCGCTGCCCGCAGCACTGATCGGCCTCGTTCGATTCGAGCAGGATCGGCTGGACGAAGCGGAGGCCATGATCGGCGACCGTCTGTCCACGATCAGTGCCACGACGATGCTCGAATGCGTGCTCCCGGCCTATGTCGTGCTGGCCCGCGTCGCCGCAATTCGCTCGAATGTCGAGCGAGCCTATGCGCTCCTGGAGCAGGGCGGCAATCTGGGACAACTTCGGCGGTGGGGTCGGCTCATCGCGGCAATGCAGGTCGAGCGCCTCAAGCTCTATATCAGCGAGGAGAGACACACCGAGGCTGCTGCCTGCCTGCTCCAACTCGATCGCCTGGTCGCCGAGTATCCCGCACCCGAGCGATGCGCGTGGTCCGAGATCGCCACTTACGGCAATCTCGCGCGTGCACACGTTGCACTCGCTCAGCGCAGTTGGCCCGAAGCCATCGCGATCCTGCAGGCGCTCCACGTCGAAGTCCTCAGCGCGCAACGCCTCTATTTTGGTGTGCACGTCGAGACGCTCCTCTGCCTCGCGCTGTTCGAAGCCGGAGAGAAAGTCGAGGCGACGGAGCGACTCCGTCGCGTGCTGACTGGAGCGGCGCCTGCCGGCATCTATCGGACCATTCTCGATTCCGGCCCGGGGGTCGGAGCCATGCTGCTGCGGATACGAGAGAGCGCCGAACGCCAGGCGGAGTGGCGCAAGTTGCTGCCTTACATGGACCACCTGCTCGATGGCTGGCGGGCACGTTACGAGCCGGGCTCCACGCGAAATGACGTGATCGCCGACCCGCTAAGCCAGCGGGAGCGCGGAATCCTCGTGTTGATCGCCGACGGGCGTTCGAACAAGGAAATCGCAAAGTCCCTCGGAATCACTCCCGAGACGGTGAAGTCGCACGTCAAGAATATTTTCGTCAAGCTCTCGGTGGAGAAGCGGGCACAGGCGATTGCGCGCGCGCAAAGCATAGGACTCCTGCGAACGGGCACGCAATAATCGCCGTGCTCCGGGGTATGGGCGTCGAGTATTCAGCTTGGGCGCGCGCCTCGCGGCGGCGAGCTCAATGAGCCCTCTCCAGAGCCACGCTCCTCGACTTCACCGGTTGCGCGCAACACTGCGTAGTCCTTCGCCTTCATCGAGCTCACAATCGCGTCCGTTTCGGCGGCCTTGATGCCGAGCCGCTGAAGCACGGAGTGCCCGAAGCTCATCGTGCCTTCCGGCGCGAGCGCCACAACCTCCGATTCCCCCATCCGCCGCAGCTCGTCGCGCTGCGCCAAGTATTGAACCGCGATCATTGCAGGTACGCTCGAATAGAATCGGCGAAGGTTGCCGATGAGATGTTTGACGGCACCGAGGTCGCTCATCGTGACGATGACGAGCCGCGCGCGGGCGATCGCTATCGCGTCGAGCAACTCCGCGTCCGTGAGATCGCCATAGAGGACGTTATGACGCGTTTTCGTTGCTTTCGCCAGACTCTCCGCG
>DATKJP010000086.1:0-5050 GCA_035543635.1 Casimicrobiaceae bacterium | reverse complement strand
CCGGCGACACTGTATCGGGGCAGATTCGATCGCCGAAGGAAGGCGAACGCTACTTCGCGCTGATCAAGGTCGAAGCCGTCAATTTCGAGGCTCCGGACCAGGCGCGCGAAAAGCTCTTCTTCGAGAACCTGACGCCGCTCTTTCCCGACGAGACGCTGGTTCTGGAACGCGACATCAAGGCCGAGGAAAACATCACCGGCCGCGTGATCGACATCGTCGCGCCTATCGGCAAGGGGCAGCGGGGGCTGCTCGTCTCCTCGCCCAAGTCCGGCAAGACGGTGATGCTGCAGCACATCGCGCATTCGATCGCGGCCAACTATCCCGAGGTCGTTCTGATCGTGCTGCTGATCGACGAGCGTCCCGAGGAAGTGACCGAGATGACGCGCACAGTGCGCGGCGAGGTCGTGGCGAGCACTTTCGACGAGCCGGCGACACGACACGTGCAGGTCGCCGAAATGGTGATCGAGAAGGCAAAGCGGTTGGTCGAGCACAAGAAGGACGTCGTGATCCTGCTCGACTCGATCACGCGGCTCGCGCGCGCCTACAACACGGTCGTGCCCGCCTCGGGCAAGGTGCTGACCGGCGGCGTCGACGCCAATGCGCTGCAGAAGCCGAAGCGCTTCTTCGGCGCCGCGCGCAACATCGAGGAAGGCGGCTCGCTCACCATCATCGCCACCGCACTGATCGACACCGGCTCGCGCATGGACGACGTGATCTACGAGGAGTTCAAGGGCACCGGCAACATGGAAATCCACCTCGACCGCCGGATGGCCGAAAAGCGCACCTATCCGGCGATCAACGTCAATCGCTCCGGCACGCGCAAGGAGGAGTTGCTGCTCAAGCAGGACGTACTGCAGAAGGTCTGGGTTTTGCGCAAGCTCCTTTATCCGATGGACGACCTCGAAGCCACGGATTTTCTCGTGGACAAGATCAAGCAGACCAAGAACAACGCGGAATTCTTCGACTCCATGCGCCGCGGCTGACCTCGCCTGCCCCGGCATCGACCCTGGCCGTCGGCTGTCGTCGCATTCGATACCCGTTGCGTTATAGCAACAGGGCTTGCGGGACGCTTCCCGCGTCGCCACCTAGCGTGTTGCAATGCAGCGTAAACCGGCGCATAATTTCTAGCTTAAGGCTGCGGGATAGAAGCAAGTCGTTGAAAAGCTTGAGTTTTGGAGCGTCGACGACCCGGCTTCGGGGCGCGCAGCGATGATCGAGGCAGACGATGAAAACAGGTATCCATCCGCAATACACCGAAATTCAGGTGACCTGCAGCTGCGGGAACACGTTTACCACGCGTTCGACGATCAACAAGCCGTTGCATGTCGAAGTGTGTTCGGCTTGCCACCCGTTCTACACGGGAAAGCAGAAGATCGTGGACACTGCCGGACGGGTCGAGAAATTCCGCCAACGCTACGGCGGCAAGACCAAGGCAGCGGCCTGATCACGTACGTTTGGACACAAAAGGCAGCTTCGGCTGCCTTTTTTGTTGCTGTATAGTCCGCAGCGCGCCAGCGCGCAGAATATTGGGTAGCGCTTTGCTTAGCAACCTCGACGCTTTTCTCACCGGGCGAGGAACACTCCGGCGCGGGGATGCCACGCCTCAGTCTGAGACGCCGCGAGCCGAGACGGGCTCCGAGCTGTCGCCGTCCGGCCCTTACCGGGCTTACAAGCAACTTGGGCTAGTGCTGCTTTGTGCCGCGTGGATCCTGCTGGGCCTGTTCGGGCACGACCCCTGGAAGACGGACGATGCGCTCACGTTCGGGATTGCCTACGACATGCTCAAGTCGGGTGAGTGGATCGTCCCGCACGCCGCCGGCGTAGCGACTCCCGAGCGCGCCCCGCTCTTCTATGTCCTGGCTGCAGGTTGTGCCTGGGCTTTCGGCGGCCTGCTCACGCTGCATGACGCTGCCCGGCTCGCCGTTGCTTTCTGCCTGGGTCTCACGCTTTGGCTTCTCGCCCTGACCGGGCGTGAATTGTACGGACGCTCGTTCCGCTGGGTTCCTGTGCTGCTTTTCATCGGCTGCGTGGGGCTGTGGGATCGGGCGCATTCGCTGACTCCGGAGCTCGGCGCGCTGCTCGGCGAGACGCTCGCTTTTTATGCGTTCGCGCTCTCGCTGCGCCGGCCGGCACCGGGCGGCGTGCTTCTCGGCGCTGCTGTCGGCGTCGTTTTTCTTTGCCGCGGTCCGGTGGCCGCGGCGCTGATTGCCCTCACCGCTTTGCTGCTGGTGTTCTTCGCGCCCTGGCGAAGCCGGCGCTACAGCCTAGCGGTGCTGCTTGCGATCGTGGTTGCTGCGCCGATGATCGTTGCCTGGCCGCTCGCCCTCTATCAGCGATCGCCGGCGCTCTTCGCCCACTGGTACAGCGCCCAGGACATCGCGCGTTTCTTCGGCCATGCCCCGGGCTCGCCGGCGGTCGAGCCGCTTTACTACCTCAAGAATCTCCTGTGGTTCGCGTGGCCGGCGCTCCCGCTCGCCCTGTGGACTGTGTGGGTCCGCGGCCGAGGCTTTAACGGCAGCCTCGCAGCACCCGGCATTGCCCTTCCCGTCACGGCGTTTGCAGTGCTTCTTGTCGTGCTCTCCGCCACAGCAGAGCCGCGTGCCAGCCTTGCGCTGCCGCTTCTCGTGCCGCTCGCGCTTCTCGGCGCCGCGGAAGTCGACACGCTCAAGCGCGGCCACTCCGGTGCGCTCGACTGGTTCGGCATCCTTACCTTCGGGCTGCTCGCGCTGGGACTGTGGGTGCTCTGGGCGCAAACCCTATGGCAAGGCTTGCCCGAGGAGTTCGCGCGCCTCTTCCGCGACACGCAGCCGGGCTATCGCCCGCCGTGGCAGCCCGTGGCGGTGCTCGTTTCTGCAGCGCTCACCGCGCTGTGGTTCGCGCTGGTGCGTCCGGCGCGACGCTCCAATCGCCGGGCCGTGCTCAACTGGGCCGCGGGGATGACCCTGGTATGGGGACTCTCGGCCACGCTATGGCTGCCCTACATCGATTCGCGACGCAGCTACCGTCCTGTAGCGGAGTCGCTCGCCGCGCTTGTTCCCGCGGACTCCTGTGTGGCGAGCCGCAATCTCGGCGAGCCGCAACGGGCTCTGCTCGAATACTTCGGAAATGTCGTCACCGTGCGTGAGGAAACGCAACCGAACAACACCTGCGCGGCGCTGCTCCTTCAGGTGGGGCGTGACGAGTCCGATATTCCGCCCGATTCCGCATGGGAAAAGATCTGGGAAGGACATCGCCGCGGCGATGACACAGAGCGCTTCATCCTGTTCCGGCGCGTGAGCGCTGCTCAGCCCTCGAAGCCACGCGGGTCGTGAACTTCGTCGACGAGGCGGCGATCGAGGTGATCGCCGGCGCAGGAGGCAACGGCGCCGTGTCGTTCCGCCGCGAGAAGTACGTGCCGCGCGGAGGGCCGGATGGCGGCGACGGCGGGCGCGGCGGCAGCATCTACGCCGTGGCCGACCGCAACATCAACACGCTCGTCGATTATCGTTATGCGCGCCTGCACCGCGCCAAGAGCGGTCAGAAAGGGCGCGGTGCCGACCAGTACGGAAGAGGCGGCTCCGACATCGTGCTGCGCATGCCCGTGGGCACGCTGATCACCGATGCGATCAGCGGCGAGCGCGTTGCCGATCTCGTCACCGACGGCCAGCGGGCGCTTCTCGCCAAGGGCGGCCAGGGCGGCTTGGGCAACCTTCATTTCAAATCGAGCACCAATCGCGCGCCGCGGCAGTCGACACCCGGAGAGCCGGGCGAGCAGCGCTCGCTCAAGCTGGAACTCAAGCTCCTTGCCGACGTGGGACTGTTCGGCATGCCGAACGCCGGCAAGTCGACGCTGATCCGCGCCATCTCGGCTGCGCGGCCGCGCGTGGCGGATTATCCGTTCACCACCGTCGCGCCGCATCTGGGCGTGGTCCGCGTCGACGAGAATCGCAGCTTCGTCGTCGCGGACATCCCGGGGCTGATCGAAGGCGCCGCCGAGGGCGCAGGACTCGGGCATCGTTTTCTGCGCCACCTCCAGCGCACGCGGCTGCTTCTGCACGTGGTCGATATCGCGCCACTCGATCCTGAAGTCGATCCCGTCGCCGACGCGCGCGCGATCGTCAAGGAGCTCAAACGCTACGACGAAGCGCTGCATGCGAAGCCGCGCTGGCTGGTGCTGAACAAGCTCGACCTCGTGCCCGCGGAAGAACGTGAGGCACGGGTGGCGCGCTTCGTGAAAGCGCTTCGCTGGAAGGGCCCGGTTTTCGGCGTGGCGGCGATCAAGGGCGAGGGTTGTCGCGCGCTGATCTATGCGGTTGCCGAATGGCTCGAGCAGCATCCCGCCGAAACGCTGCCCGTCGAAAGCGCCGAGACGTGAGCGAGGCGCAGTCAGGCGGTTCGCTCGCGCGGGCCAGGAGGCTCGTGGTCAAGGTCGGCTCGAGCCTCGTCACCAACGAGGGACGCGGCATCGATCACGACGCAGTCGGCCGCTGGGCGGGCGAGATCGCCGGACTCCGGAAAGGCGGCAAGGAAATCGTTCTCGTCTCGTCAGGCGCGATCGCCGAGGGCATGCAGCGGCTCGGCTGGGCCGAGCGTCCCGCGGCGATGCACGCCTTGCAGGCAGCAGCCGCCGTCGGACAGATGGGGCTCGTGCACGCTTACGAGACGGCCTTCGCCCGCTTCGGGCTGCACACGGCGCAAATTCTGCTCACGCATGAGGATCTCTCCGACCGGCGGCGTTATCTCAACGCGCGCTCGACGATTACGACATTGCTCTCGCTCGGGGTGATCCCGGTCATCAACGAGAACGACACCGTCACCACGGACGAGATCCGTTTCGGCGACAACGACACGCTGGGCGCGCTCGTCACCAACCTGATCGAGGCCGAAGTGCTGGTGCTTCTCACCGATCAGCCGGGCCTCTACCGCAGCGATCCGCGCAAGGACCCGAACGCGGAGCTTGTGCGTCAGGCGCGTGCTGCGGATCCGACACTGGAAGCCATCGCCGGCGGATCCGCATCGCAGATCGGCAGCGGCGGGATGCTGACCAAGGTGCTCGCCGCGAGGCGCGCGG
>DATKJP010000085.1:0-35691 GCA_035543635.1 Casimicrobiaceae bacterium | reverse complement strand
GTTTTCGCGAGCGCTCGATCGACGAGCTGACGCGGCTTTCCGTTGCGGAAGCGGAGACCTTCTTTGCCGGCTTGAAGCTCGACGGCCGCGATGCCGAGATCGCGCGCGATGTGCTCGCCGAGCTCGCCTCCAGACTCGGCTTCCTCAACGACGTGGGCTTAGGTTATCTCGCGCTCGACCGTTCCGCTCCTACGCTGTCGGGTGGCGAGGCGCAGCGCATCCGTCTCGCCGCGCAGCTTGGGTCGAACCTACGCGGCGTGTGCTATATCCTCGACGAACCGACGATCGGGTTGCATCCGCGCGACAACCGCGTGCTGCTCGACACGCTCGGGAAGCTCGAGGCCAAGGGCAACACGCTGGTGGTCGTCGAGCACGACGAGGAAACGATTCGTCGCGCCGATCACGTGGTCGATCTCGGTCCCGGTGCGGGCAGCCAGGGCGGTCGCGTCGTCGCCGAAGGCTCGGCGGAAGAGCTCATGCGCATCGCCGATTCTGTGACGGGGCGTTTCCTCGCCACACCGCTCGCTCATCCGCTGGTTGCGCGGCGTCAGACGCGCGATCGGGCGCCGGCGCTCGCCGTGCTCGGCGCGGACCTCCACAATCTGAAAAAACTCAAGGTTCGCGTTCCCTTCGCACGCTTGAGCGTGATCACGGGTGTCTCGGGCAGCGGCAAGAGCACGCTCGCGCGCGACGTGCTCTACGCCAACCTCGTCGAGTTGACGCGTACGCGACGCAAGCGCAAGGACGCGGAGCTCTACGGCTGCAAGGAGATCGCAGGCTGGGAAGCGATCGATCGCGTCCTGGAGGTCGATCAGACACCGATCGGCAAGACACCGCGCTCCTGTCCGGCCACCTACGTCGGCTTCTGGGATGCTATCCGGCGCTTGTACGCGGAGACGAACGAAGCACGAATGCGCGGCTACAGTGCGAGCCGCTTCTCGTTCAACACCGCCGGCGGACGCTGCCCGGAATGCGAAGGCCAGGGTTTGAAGACGATCGAAATGAGCTTCCTTCCCGACGTGAAGGTTGCGTGCGAAGCCTGCGCCGGAGCCCGCTTCAATGCGGAGACGCTCGCCGTGCTCTGGCGCGGCAAATCGATCGGCGATGTATTGTCACTTAGCGTGGACGAAGCGGTCGACTTCTTCTCCGCGCATCGCTCGATCCATCACGCCCTGCGCCTGCTGCAGGACGTGGGGCTCGGCTATCTCACGCTCGGTCAGCAAAGCCCGACGCTCTCTGGCGGAGAAGCGCAGCGCATCAAGCTCGTCACCGAGCTCGCGAAGGTGCGCACTGACCTTGCGCGTCCCACGCACGGGCGAAACGGCAACGGACACACGCTCTACGTCCTCGACGAGCCGACCGTCGGCCTGCATATGGCCGATGTCGAGAAGCTGATCCGCGTGCTGCACCGGCTCGTCGACGCCGGCAACACGGTTGTCGTGATCGAGCACAATCTCGACGTGATCGCCGACGGGGACTGGATCATCGACCTCGGTCCGGAAGGCGGCGCCGACGGCGGCCGCATTGTCGCGCAAGGTCCGCCGGAGGCGCTTGCCGCGCGGCCGGCGGGATCGCACACCGCGTTAATCCTGGCTGAATTTCTCGCCCGGCCAGGACGACAGCTCGCAGCCGACTAGAGCTCGCTACACGTGCAACTCGATGATGTCGCGGTCGGCCAGCACGTGCTCTGCGCCGACCTGCTGACCATCGAAGCCCGAATGACCCCAAACGCGCGCGTAGCGCAGTGTGCGCTCGAGGTCCTTGTGCACCTGCCTCGCGACGTCGCGCACGGTCTGCCCGTGTCGTATCGTGAACGGGCGGGTCTTGTCCGGAGCATGTCCCGGAGTCTTGGTGTATACCCGCACGATGCCGAGCTGACGGAAGAGCGTCGCGCCGATCTCGCCGAGGCCTTCCCCTCCGAGAGTGGAGATCGCGAGCGCGGCATAGCGGACGCCGGAAACTTCGCGAAAGGCTTGCAGCTCGGCCTCGATGTCGGTTATCAGATCGGATTTGTTCGCGACGAGCAACGTGGGCAGCGCGAGCGCGAACGGATCGCCCTCGCTCTCTTCATCCTCATCCGGCGCCGTCGATGGCGCATGCCATCGTTCGGTGAGCGTCACCTGCTTCGCGCGCAGCACCGCGTGCACGTCCTCGATCTGCTCGACGCAGGAGGGTTCGTTCAGGTCGACGACGAGAAGCGCCGCGTCCGCGCTCTGCAGCGCGGCCTGCATCCAGCCTACCGGATGCTCCGATGCAACCGCGGGAAGGTCGACGAGCTGAATGTGAATGTCCTCGAACGGCATCATCCCAGGCTGCGGAAATTGCGTCGTGAACGGATACGGCGCGTCGTGCGCACCCGATCCGGTTAGCCTCGCGTGCAGCAGCGACTTGCCCGCATTCGGCGGACCGATCAGCGCGATCTGCGCCGCGCCCTCGGGTCGGATGACGAGCGCCGGTCCACCATGGCCGCCACCGCGGCGTACGGTGTCGATCTCGTCGGACAGCTCCTTGATGCGCGCCTTGATGTCCGCCTGCAGCCGCTCGGTGCCCTTGTGCTTGGGGATCGTGCGCAGCATTTCGCGCAAGCCGTCGAGACGCTCGCGCGGCTCGCGCGCTTTGCGATAAGCCGCCTCGGCGGTCTTGTATTCAGGGCTGAGGTTGGCAGGCATGCTCGTACTCGACTACTGCCTCAAGCATGATAACCGAACCGCCTCGCCCGGACGGATCGGGCATCGTCGTTCGCCCCGCGATGCCGCTTATTCCATTGACGCGTTCCAAGGCCAAAAGGCAAACTCGCCATGGGAAGCTTGATGACTCATGGCTCCTGCGCGTAGACGAGGTGATCCAGTGATCGATCGGCGATCGTTGCTCGGTGTTTTGAGCGTCGCACTGATCATGCCACTCATTGGGTTGGCGCAACCAGCCGTCAAGCTTCCCCGCGTAGGTATGCTTCTGCCCGGCACGCCAGGCTCGATTACGCCAATTCAGGCAGGCGGTGCCGGTTTCTCAGTATTCGAGGATCAGCTTCGCGCACTCGGCTGGATCGAGGGCCGAAATGTCTTGCTCGAGCGCCGGTACGCCGAGGAACGCTACGAACGATATCCGCAACTCGCCGTCGAGCTTGTGCGCATCAATGTCGATGTCATCGTGCCCGCCGGCGGGTCCGCGTCCCTCAAAGCTGCAATGGACGCGACTAAAACCATACCGATCGTGATGGTCGCGTCCTCGAGAGACCCGATCGGCGAAGGACTGATCAAGAGTTTCGCGCGGCCAGGGGGAAACGTTACCGGCCTCGTCACGGCGCCAGCGGAAATCGGAAGCAAGCAGTTGGAGCTCCTCAAGGAAGCCGTGCCGGCGCTCTCGCGCGTCGGCATAATCTGGGACGCAAGCCTCGGGCCGTTTCGAGTAACGAAGCAGGTCGACGACGCGGCTCGCTCGCTCGGCGTGGAAGTGCTCGGCTTCGACGTGAGAGGGCCCGCCGATTTCGAGCGAGCGATCGCCGATGCCAGGAAGTCACAAGCCGGTGCATTAGTCGTGTCGAGCACGCCGCTGCTCGTCACGCACCGCAGGGAAATTGCCGAACTCCTGGGGAAGCTGCGCATGCCGGCAATTGCGCTGTGGCGAAGCCAGGCGGAAGCCGGCTTGCTCATGACCTACGGCCCGAGCATCACCAGCGAGTTTCGCAGCGCCGCCATTTATGTGGACAAGATCCTCAAAGGAGCCAAGCCTGGAGATCTTCCGGTGGAGCAGCCGACCAAGTACGACCTTGTGATCAACATGAAGACCGCCAAGGCGCTCGGGCTTGCGATACCGCCATCGCTGCTGCTGCGTGCAGATGAAGTGATTCAATGAGGCGACGGACGTTCATCGGTGCGATCGTCGGTTCACCGGTAGCGCCACTCTTCGCGCAACCCCAGCGAAAACTGCCGCGCGTCGGTTATCTCACTCCAACGGGAAGCGACTCCAGTACAGCGCTGCTGGCTCCATTCACCGAGGGCTTGCGCAAGCGGGGCTACATCGAAGGACAAACGATAGCGTTCGATGTGCGCACCGCCGAAAACGACTTCGGCCGGCTTCCGGCCCTCGCCGCCAGCCTTGTGCAAGCGAAGGTCGACGTCATCGTGGCGGTGAGCCCTCTGGCGATCCTCGCGGCCAGCCGAGCAACGAAGACCATTCCGATCGTTATGGCGTTCTGGGGTGGAGAAGGCTTGTTGGAATCCGGTGTAGTTGCGAACCTCGCCCGCCCTGGCGGGAATGTGACCGGCGTCTCCATGCTCGCGGACGAGCTCGAGGCCAAGCGTCTCGAGCTGTTGCTGAACGCGTTGCCCAAGGCGCGGCGGATCGCGATCATCAGCACGGCGAAAGCCGACGCGCCGATTCGCGAGGTGGTTCAGGTCGCCAACACGGCCAAGATCGAGCTCGTCATGAGCCCGGTGCCGGGCCCGAACGGCTACGACGCCGTCTTCGCGGCCATCGCACGCGACAACATCGACGCCGCGATGGTTCCATCATTCCCGCGTTTCGCTCTGGAGTACGACCAGATTGTCGCCGCAGCGGCGACGCAGCGCGTCCCGGCCATCTACGAATGGGGTTACATGGCGCGCGCCGGCGGGCTCATGGCTTACGGGGCGGAGATAGCAGAGCTCGAGGATCGAGTCGCCGACTTCGTCGCGCGCATCCTCAAGGGCGCCAGGCCAGCGAACATGCCTGTGGAGCAGCCTACGAAGTTCGAGCTCGTGATCAATCTCAAGACTGCCAAGGCGCTCGGGCTCGCAATTCCGCAACCGCTGCTGGTGCGCGCCGATGAGGTGATCCAGTGAGGGCACTAAGTTGCGCCCCACGGCACCGATCGGGTACCGTGTGACGCTCATGGCCACGGTCCCACTCCCGAGCGCCAGCGCACGGCTACCTCGCCGCACGAGCCGCGGCCGGCTGTTCCGGAAGTACCTGCTGCTGATCATGTCGTTGGTGACGATCGCGCTGCTTGCGTCGGGCGGGATCAGCGTGTATTTCACGGATCAGGAGACGAAGGCATCGCTCGCCTCGCTGCAGCACGAGAAGGCGCTGGCCGCCGCTTCCCGCATCGAGCAGTACATCGCGCGAATCGAGCAGCAGCTCGCTTACGCGGCCCTGCCCCAGCTCGACGCGAGCGACGTGGAATTGAGGCGCATCGAGTTTCTGAAACTACTGCGCCAGGCGCCGGAAGTAACCGACATCTCGCAGCTCGATGCAACGGGTCGCGAGCAGATCGCGGTTTCTCGGCTCGGCATGGACAACGTTCCCGCACCCGGCACCGGGAAGGACCGCTCGCAGGAGCCGGCCTTCCGCAATGCGAAGAAGGGGCAGCCGTGGTTCAGCCCGGTGTATTTTCGCAAGGAAACCGAGCCCTACATGACGATCGCGCTGCGCTCCGGCAGCGACAACGGGCCGGTGGTCATCGCCGACGTCAACCTCAAGTTCATCTGGGACGTGGTGTCGCGGATCAAGATCGGGGAGAAGGGCAAGGCTTATGTCGTCGACGGGAACGGCTTTCTTGTCGCCGATCCCGACATCGGGCTCGTGCTGCGCAAAACCGATCTCTCGCAGCTTCCGCACATCAAGACCGCCATGACGGGCGAACACTCCGACAACCTGGCGGTGATCTCCAAGGATCTGGGCGGCACGGAGGTTCTCACTTCGGTCGCGCCGATCGAGTCGCTGCACTGGAACGTTTTCGTCGAGCAGCCGGTGAGCGAAGTCTACGAGAAGCGCAACGCCTCGATCCAGCGCACTGGACTATTGCTGCTCGGCGGCCTGGTGCTTTCCGCGCTCGTCGCGCTGACGTTCGCGCGCAACATGGTGCGGCCGATCCGCACGCTCGAGGAAGGCGCCGAGCGCATCGGCGCCGGCGACCTGGATCAGAAGATCGAAGTGCACACCGGCGACGAGCTGGAGGCGCTGGCGAACCGCTTCAACCGCATGACCACGCAGCTCAAGGAGTCCTACGCGGGCCTCGAGCGCAAGGTCGAGGAGCGGACCCGCGAGCTGCAGAATTCACTCGAGCAGCAGACCGCCATCAGCGAGATCCTGCGCGTGATCTCCAGCTCGCCGACCGACGTGCAGCCGGTGCTCGACGCGGTCGCTGAGCGCGCGGCGCAACTGTGCGATTCGCCGTTCGCGCGGGTGCTGCTGGCCGACGGCGATATGCTTCGTCCGGTGGCGTTCTATTCGCAGGAAGGCGCGAATCTGGAACCCATCCGCCCGACGGCGCTGAAGAGGTCCTCGGTCAACGGCCGTGCCGTGCTCGATCGTAAGACTGTCCATGTCGCCGACCTGCCGCCGCTGTTCGACACCGAGTTCCCGGACGCGCGCGAGAACGCCGTGCCGCAAGGTGTGCGCGCCTCGCTCGCGGTTCCGCTCGTGCGCGAGGACATGGCCTACGGAAGCATATACATTTTCCGACGCCAGCCCGGTCTTTTCTCGGCCGACCAGGTTGCGTTGCTGGAGACCTTTGCCCGGCAAGCTGCGATCGCCATCGACAATGTCCGTCTCTTCAACACGACGAAAGAGGCGCTCGACCAGCAAACCGCGATCGCAGAGATCCTGCGCGAGATCTCCGGCTCGCCGACCGACGTGCTGCCGGTGCTTGACGCGATCGCGGAACGCGCGGCGCGCCTATGCGATGCAGCTGCGGCCTCGGTGTATCTCATCGAAGGCGACATGCTGCGGCACCTCGCGTCGAAGGGCCCCTCCGCGGAGCCTGTAAGCCATCTCGACGCGGTGCCGATCAGCTGCGATTCTCTTGCCGGCCGTGCCGTGCTCGAACAAAAGACGATTCAGCTTCCCGATTTGCTCGCTGAAGAGCGCGAGTTTCCGCTCAGCCACGAGATCGCCAAACGCATGGGCCATCGTGCTGTCGCCGTCGTGCCGCTACTTCGCGAGGGAAAACCGTTTGGCACGATCTTGCTGCGGCGCGCGGAAGTGCGACCGTTCAGCGAGCGAGAGATCGCGTTGCTGCAGACCTTTGGCGACCAGGCCGCAATCGCAATCGAGAACGTGCGGCTGTTCAACGAGACCAAGGAAGCACTCGAGCAGCAGAAGGCGTCTGGCGAAGTCCTGGCCACGATCAGTGGCTCGATTGCGGACACGAAGCCGGTCTTCGACAAGATCGTCGAAAGCTGCCAGCGCTTGTTCACCGGCACGAACATGACCATCAACCTGCTGGGCGATGACGGCCTGATCCATCCCGTGGCGCATTACGGCCCGGCGCGAGAGGTGATGCTGAAGATGTCAGGTTTTTCACCGGACGATCCCAACTACGCCTCAGCGATCTGCATCCGCACGCGACAGGTCCTCCACTATCCTGACGAGGACGACGCGAGCGTGCCAGAGGGCACGCGGGAGTCCGGGCGTCTCGTAGGGACGAAGGCGTCGATATTCGCTCCCATGATGTGGGAAGGCAGAGGCATCGGCGTGATAGCCATCGGTCGCGAACACGCGGGCCCGTTCTCGGACAAGGAGATCGCGCTGCTCAAGACCGTCGCCGACCAGGCGGTGATCGCGATCCAGAACGCACGGCTGTTCCGCGAGATCCAGGACAAGAGCGCGCAGCTTGAAGTCGCCAACAAACACAAGTCGGAGTTCCTCGCCAACATGTCGCACGAGCTGCGCACGCCGCTCAACGCGATCATCGGCTTCTCGGAAGTGCTTATCGAGCGCCTCTTCGGCGAGCTCAATCCGAAGCAGGAAGACTACCTGCGCGACATTCACTCTTCCGGCAAGCACCTGCTCACGCTCATCAACGACATCCTCGACCTGTCGAAGATTGAAGCCGGTCGGATGGAGCTGGAGAGCTCGACCTTCGACATCGCAGGCGCGCTCGGCAACGCCATCACGCTGGTGCGCGAGCGCGCGCAGCGGCACAGCATCATCGTCGGGAAGCAGGTCGACGCGACGCTTACCGAGATCACCGCCGACGAGCGCAAGTTCAAGCAGATTCTACTCAACCTGCTCTCGAACGCGGTCAAGTTCACGCCCGACGGCGGTCGCATCGACGTGCTGGCGCGGCGCGAGGACGGCAACGCGGTGATCTCGGTGCGCGACACCGGCATCGGCATTGCGCCCGAGGATCAGCAGACCGTGTTCGAGGAGTTCCGCCAGGTCGGCGTCGATTACACGAAGAAGCAGGAAGGAACCGGCCTCGGGCTCGCGCTCACCAAGAAATTCGTCGAGCTGCACGGCGGGAAAATCTGGCTCGAAAGCGAGCCGGGCAAGGGGTCGACGTTCACGTTTACGATTCCTATCCAACACTGAGCCGTGGCGCGAGATCCGCGGATTGGACAGCCGCAGCGTCCTGCCGTACATTTTCCCGAAGCTCGCGTCACAGAGGGGGAACCATGAGTCGAGCAGATTGGAATCGCCGCGCATTCCTGCGGGCGCTTGGCGCGTCCTCCGTGGGCTGCCTCCCGTGGGCATCGGCACTGGCAGAGCCGCCGCCGGAAACAACCCGGCTCCGCCTCGTTCTCGATTACTCGACCTGCCTTGCGCCCCAGTACATGGCCGATGAGCTGCTGGGTCTCGAGGGATTCACACAGATCGACTACGTCAATGACAATGATAACGATCCGAGCTCACTCCTTCCCGACGGCAAGGCCGATCTCACCCTGGACGCGGCGACCACCCTCATTCCTTCGATCGACAACGGTAACCCGATCGTGGTACTGGCGGGAATCCACGGTGGTTGCTGGGAACTCTTCGGGAACGAGCAAGTGCGGAGCATCCGCGATCTCAAGCACAAGCGAATCTCGATTACCGCGCTGGGGAGCTCCGACCACGTTTACATCGCGAGCATGCTGGCATACGTCGGCATCAATCCGCGCAAGGACGTGACCTGGATCGAAGCGAAGAGCCAGAATGCGAACCTCTTCATCGAAGGCAAGGTAGACGCGTTTCTCGGGTTTCCGCCACAACCGCAGCAGGTCCGAGCGAAAAAAGTCGGGCACGTGATTGTCAATACGGCGCAGGACCGTCCATGGTCGCAGTATTTCTGCTGCATGCTCGCAGGAAACCGCGAGTTCGTGCAAAGAAACCCGATCGCGACCAAACGGGCACTGCGCGCGATCGTGAAGGCATCGGACATCTGCGCGCGCGAGCCTGAGCGTGCGGCCCGCTTCATCGTGAAGAAGGGCTACGAAAAAAACTACGACATCGCGCTCGAAGTGATCAAGGAAGTCTCCTATAACGCTTGGCGCTCCTTCGACCCTGATGACACGCTGCGCTTCTACGTGCTGCGCCTGCACGAGGTGGGCATGATCAAATCGACACCGCAGAAATTCCTCGCGCAGGGAACCGACTGGCGGTTCCTCAAGGAGTTGAAGCGCGAGCTGAAAGCCTAATGTGACCGCAGCTGCACGCCTCTTCCGAGCGCTGCTGATTGCTCTATTCGCCGCCGCACCGATGAGCGTGTCGGCGCATCGCGCGAAGGACGATGCCCGGCTGCCGGTGATCGGCCCGCTGCCGGAATTCACTCTGCTGGACCAGGACGGAGCTCGCTTCACAGCCGCCGAGCTGCACGGCAAAGTAGCCGTCGTAACCTTCGTCTACACGACATGCACGGATACGTGCCCGCTGCTCACTGCAAAGATGGCTTCGCTGCAGAAGCCACTCGCCACCGACTTCGGTTCGCGCGTGCGCTTCGTCTCGATTACCGTCGATCCGGAGGTCGATACACCCGCGGTGCTTCGCAATTATGCGAAAGCGCAGGGAGCGAACCTCGCCGGTTGGAGCTTCCTTACCGGCGCGCCATCGGCGGTCGACGATGTCGTGCGCTCCTTCGGCGCCTACGCCAAGCGAACGGGTCGCGGCGGCGTCGATCATCTGTTCCTGACGTCGCTGATCGACCGGCAGGGGAGAATTCGCGTGCAGTATCTCGGCTACCGCTTCAAGCCCGCCGAGATGCTCGCCGATCTTCGGGCGCTTCTCTCCGAGTGAGCAAGTCCCTGCTGCGGTGGCTGCCCGACGCGGTTGCGCGCGCGCCAGTCTCGATCCGCCGCAAGCTGCTCTTGGCGTTTCTCGCCATGGTTGGGCTGCTGTTCGTCCTGGGCGCGGTGAGCGTGTCGGAATTGCGGCACGTCACGGGACAGACGGAAGCGCTGGTCAAGCTTGAACGCAAGATCGCCGCTTACCGGCAGATTCAGCACGATACGACCTTGCAGCTCTACAGCGTGTCCTCTGCGCTGCTGGTCCCCGATGAACGAACCCTCGGTTCGACGCTAAGGCAGCTCGGGCAGTTCGGCTACGACCTCGACCGGTTGCAGTACATCGCAGCAGACGAAGCTGAGATCCTCGCGCGGGTGCGCGTCGATTACGAGGCGTTCACTACCGTAGTGAGCGAGGTCATCGAGCTCATCCGTCAGGGCAAGACTGCGGACGCCCGCAGACTGCAGACCGAAAAGGCCGGACCCCTTGCCGATAGTCTCGAGCGACTGACCAACGAGCTTGTGAACAGAGCCGAAGCCGACATGGTGGCTCGAATCGATGAAGCCCGCGATCGCTTCGCGACGTCGCAATGGCTGGTCATCGGGTTTGCGCTGGGGAGCATGTTTCTCGCATTAGGGCTCGGGTACGCTATTTCCTGGTCCATCATCAGGCCGGTGCGTAGCATGGATGCGCGCTTCAACGAGCTGGCCGCCGGTGATTTCGCAAAGCGCCTCGACGTGCCCAACCGCGACGAGCTTGGCGAACTCGCTGCCAACCTGAACCGTATGAGCGCCGACTTGGGAAGGCTTTACAATCAGATCGAGACCGCCACGCAGCACAAGAGCGAGTTTCTGGCGAACATGTCGCACGAGCTGCGCACGCCGCTCAACGCCATCATCGGCTTCTCGGAAGTGCTGATGGAGCGGTTGTTCGGCGAGTTGAACGAGAAACAAGCCGACTATCTCAACGACATCCATTCCTCCGGGAAGCATCTCCTATCCCTGATAAACGAGATCCTCGACTTGTCGAAGATCGAAGCCGGCCGGATGGAACTGGAGCGTTCGAGCTTCGCAGTGGCGACAACTGTGGCCGATGCGCTGTCGCTGATCCGGGAGCGGGCGCAGCGCCACGGCATCGCGCTCGAGCGTGAGATCGACCCGCAGCTCGGGGAGATCACTGCCGACGAGCGCAAGTTCAAGCAAATTCTGCTCAACCTGCTGTCGAACGCGGTAAAGTTCACTCCCGACGGGGGACAAGTGGGGGTGCGCGCGCGGCGCGAGAACAGTAACGCCGTCATCTCGGTGCGAGACACGGGAGTCGGCATCGCGCCCGAAGATCAGGCGGCCGTCTTCGAGGAATTCCGGCAGGTCGGGCGCGACTACACGCGCAAGCAGGAAGGTACGGGGCTCGGCCTCACGCTCACCAAGAAGCTCGTCGAGTTGCACGGCGGCAAGATCTGGCTCGAGAGCGAGCCGGGCAAGGGATCGACTTTCACTTTCAGCATACCGATCAAATCTTGACCCCGCTTCGCGGCAGAGCCTGAAAGGAGATTCCGATGCGTGAACACGCTCGATATCTTGGCCGGCGGCAATTTTTGAGCCGGGTCACCGCGATGGGGACAGCGAGCCTGCTCGGCTTGAGTTCCAAGCCAAGCGCCGCTGAACCACCACCCGAGACGACGACGATTCGGCTAATCCAGATCCCCAGCATCTGTCAGGCTCCTCAGTACGTGGCGCAGGAGCTCCTGCGCGGCGAAGGGTTTACCGACGTTCAATACATCAAGAAGGCGGGCGCTCGTGGGATCAGCGAAGCCTTGGCCTCGGGCGAGGCAGACATTAACAACAATTTCGCCGGGCCATCCATCGTCCGTCTGGAAGCGGCAGACCCGATAGTATTCCTCTCAGGGCTCCACGCCGGTTGCTTTGAGGTGTTCGGCACCGACCGGGTCCGCACAATCCATGACCTGAAAGGCAAGACCATTGCGGTGCTCGAGCTCGGATCAGCCCAGCATGTTTTTCTCTCCAGTATAGCAGCCTATATAGGTCTGGATCCGCGCAAGGACATCAATTGGGTCACGCATCCTGCAGCCGAGTCCATGCAGCTTCTCGCCGAGGGGAAGATTGATGCCTTCCTCGGCTTTCCACCTGAGCCGCAGGAACTGCGGGCGAAGGGAGTCGGTCGTGTCGTGGTTAACAGCTCCACCGATCGCCCATGGTCTCAGTATTTCTGTTGCATGGTCGTCGGCAATCGGGAATTTGTCCGGAAACATCCCGTGGCGACGAAGCGAGCGCTTCGGGCGATCCTAAAAGCGACGGATCTCTGCGCACGTGAGCCTGAGCGAGCAGCTCGCTCGCTCGTAGACGGAGGTTTTGCGCCGCGCTATGACTACGCCCTTCAGACGATGAGGGAGGTCCCCTACGGGAAGTGGCGTGAGTACGACCCCGAGGATACGCTTCGCTTCTATGCTCTGCGGCTGCACGAGGCGGGGATGATCAGGAGCACGCCGCAGAAGCTCATTGCCCAAGGCACCGACTGGCGCTTCCTCGCCGAGATCAAGAACGAATTGAAGACCTAGAGAGTCGCTCGAGATCCAAGGGATCGTTATCAGGATGGCTATCCAACCATGAGCCTTATACTGATTGTCGAAGACAACGAAAAGAATCTCAAGCTCGTCCGCGACGTGCTGCAGGTGAAGGGCTTCAACACGATCGAGGCCGGGACCGCCGAAGAGGGCATCCAGCTCGCGGCGTCGCGCAAGCCCGACCTGATACTTATGGACATCCAGTTGCCGGGCATGAACGGCATCGACGCGCTCAAGCACCTGCGCAGCGACAAGGCGACCGCGACGATTCCGATCGTCGCGGTGACCGCTTCAGTCATGCAGCAGGACCGCACGCTCATCACCGAAGCCGGGTTCGACGGCTACGTCAGCAAGCCGATCAACATCAAGGAATTCCTCGACGCCGTGAACCATGCGCTGAAGGGACGTCAGGTGTGAGCGAGCAAGCCAAGGTTCTGGTCGTCGACGACACGCCGCACAACGTCAAGCTTCTCGCCGATCTGCTCGGTGCGAAGGGCTACGCGGTGGCCACCGCGGCGACTGGCGAGGAAGGGCTCGCCAAGCTCACGGCGGAGAAGCCGGACATCGTTCTCCTCGACATCATGATGCCGGGGATGTCGGGCTACGACGTGTGCCGCCGCATCCGCGATGACCCGGCGACCGCGCTGCTGCCAGTCGTGCTCGTCACCTCGCTCGATCCGGCGCAGGAGCGCGTGAAGGGCATCGAGGCCGGTGCGGACGATTTTCTCTCGAAGCCGATCAACCAGCCCGAGCTCTTTGCTCGCGTGCGCTCGCTGCTGCGGGTGAAATCGCTGCAGGACGAAGTGGGGAAGCATGCCGAAGCCCTCAAGGTTGCCAACCTCAAGCTCGAGCAAAAGGTCGACGAACAGCTCTCCCAGCTCGACCGTCTCGCACAGCTGAAGCGCTTTTTCTCGCCCGCGGTCGCCGACGCGATCGTCTCCGCGGGCGAAAAGTCGATCCTTTCGCCGCACCGGCGCGAAATCAGCTACGTGTTCGTCGACCTGCGCGGCTTCACGGCCTTCACCGATTCGGTCGAGCCCGAAGAGGTGGAAGCGGCGCTGCGCGAATACCACGACGCGATGGGCAAGGTGATCGCCGAGCACAATGGAACGCTCGACCGCTTTGCCGGCGACGGCATCCTGATCTTTTTCAACGATCCGGTGCCGATGCCCGAGCCGGGCAAGCGCGCTGTGCGCATGGCGCTGGCGATGCAGGAGCGCTTCGCGCCGCTCGCCGAGCGCTGGCAGAAGATTGGCTACGATCTCGCGCTCGGAATCGGTGTCGCGCAGGGCTACGCAACGCTCGGCGCGTTCGGCTTCGAAGGACGCTGGGATTATTCGGCGATCGGCAGCGTGGTCAATCTTGCATCGCGCCTCTCCGACGAGGCGCAAAGCGGCCAGGTGCTGATCGACCGCCGCACGCGAGCCGCGCTCGGCGATGCCGCCGAGGTCGAACCCGTCGGGCCGCTATCGTTAAAGGGCTTCGCCCAGCCGGTGCACGCGTTCCTGCTCAAGCGCTTCGCGTCATAGGCTCGCGCGGCAGCGTGAAGGTGAAGGTCGACCCTTTCCCGACCTCGCTTTTCACCCAGATCTTCCCGCCGTGCAGCTCGACGAACTTGCGCGAGATGGCGAGCCCCAGCCCCGTGCCCTCCACTTTCTTCGCCGCCGTGCCGACCTGGCGGAACTCCTCGAACACCGTCTCCTGATCTTCGGGCGCGATGCCTACGCCGGTATCGCTGACCGAAATCTCAGCCACTCCGTTCTGTAGTGCAGCACGTACATCGATCCGCCCGCCCTCCGGCGTGAATTTGAGCGCGTTGGAGAGGAGATTCAGCAAGACCTGCTTCACCTTGCGTTCGTCTGCGCGAATCGTTCCGATGCGGGAATCGACGCTGCGCCCGAGCGCGATGCCACGTCGCTGCGCGCGCTCGCGAACCAGGATCAGGGTGTTCTCGATCGCGCCCGGCAGACTGAAATCGCTCGGCTCGAGCTCCATCCGTCCGGCTTCGATCTTCGAAAGGTCGAGGATGTCGTTGATGAGACCAAGCAGATGGCGCCCCGACTCCAGAATGTCGGACAGGTATTCCGCCTGCTTCTCATTCACCTCGCCGAACATGCGCTCGGCGAGGACTTCGGAGAAGCCGATGATCGCGTTGAGCGGCGTACGCAGCTCGTGCGACATGTTGGCGAGGAACTCGCTCTTGTGCTGGCTCGCGATCTCGAGCTGGCGGCTCTTCAGCTCGATCTCGCGGAATAAACGTGCGTTCTGTATCGCCAGGGCGGATTGCGTCGCGAAAGTCTTCAGAAGGTCGATCACTTCCGGCGGAAATTCGCCGGCCGTCTTCCGATTCACGGCCAGCGCGCCGAGAATATGGTTCTCGCGCAAGAGCGGCAGGGCCAGCACGGATCGAAAGCCGTAACGCAGGATGGCTTCGCGCAGCCGGCTTTGGTAGCTGCGTTCGTCCGCCATGTCGCGGATCTCGACCGGCTCGCCTGTCAGCGCCATCCTCCCAAGCGCGCCCTCCCCTTTGCGAATCGGCGTCGCGCGGAGCGCGTCGACCAACTCGTCCGGCAAGCGGTCAGTCGCGTGCAGGTGAAACTCCTCGCGGGCTTCGTTGTACTCCCAGATCGATCCGCCATCCATCCCCGCGAGCTGCGCGGCGCGCGAGACGATGGTTGAGAGCACGGTTTCGAGATCGAGCGTCGAGCTGACTGCCTGCCCTACTTCGCCGAGCGCTTTCAGCTCGCCGACCGAGCGCGTCAGCTGCGTGGTCCGTTCTTCCAGCTCTCGGAACAAGCGCGCGTTCTCGACGGCGATGACCGCCTGATCAGCGAAGGTTTTGAGAAGCGCGATCTCCTTGTCCGAGAATGGCCCGGCTGTCACGCGGCACACAGCGATCACGCCAACGACCTTGCCTTCCCATAGCATCGGCACGAAGATCGCGGACCGTGTGCCGACAAGACGATTACCGTCGCGCGTGCCGGGCGGCACCCCTTCGGCCTCGGTATCGGGATAGTGCAGCACGGCACGCTGTTGTATGCAAATCCCGGTGGCTCGTTCGTCGGTCACTGGCGTGGGAGGCGACGCCATAAAGACATCGCGATTCGGCCCCAGGTGTGCCACGACGCGGGTTAGGCCGTCGTCACCGAGAATGTGAATCGTGGCGAGCGTACCGGAAAACAGTCGCTCGCAGCTCTCCAAAATCCTGTCGAACACTGGCTTCGTATCCGCCACCGAGCTCGATATCACGCCCAGCACTTCCGCGGAAGCCTTCTGATGCTCGAGCGCTTCGGTGAGATCGCGGTTGCGGACTTCGAGTTCGCGGAACAGCCGCACGTTCTCGATCGCAATGACGGCCTGGTCGGCGAAGGTTTGCAGCAGCGCGATCTGCTTGTCGGGGAAAGCGCCTGCTTGCGCCCTCCCGACTACGATGGCACCAATCGGGTCTCCCTCGCGCATCAACGGCACGGCGAGCACACTCCTGAACCCTGCCGTCTGGGCGGTCTCCTGGATGCCGAACTCGGCGTCCTCGAAGATATCCGGAATCACGACGACGTCGCGCGTAAAGACCGCACGGCCCGCAGCATTGTCGCGACTGATCGGCCTGGGGTAGATGCGACGCACTGCGTCGGCACCTTCGGGCGTGGCGATCATGAGCGCCGCTATCTTTATCTTGTCGCCGTCGCGCGTGAGGACGTTCGCGGAGTTCGCGGAGCATAGCTTCATCGCCGCGGCGGCGATCGTGTCGAACACCGGCTGCACATCGGTCGGCGACTGGCTGATCACGCGCAGAATTTCGCTCGTCGCCGTTTGCTGCTCGAGAGCCTCCGTGAGGTCGTGGTTACGTGCTTCCAGCTCCGTGAAGAGGCGTACGTTCTCGATCGCTATCAGCGCCTGGTCGGCGAAGGTTTGCAGCAGAGCGATCTGTTTGTCGGGAAACGGTCCAGGCTCGGCACGACCTACGGTGATCCCGCCGATCGGGTTCCCTTCACGCATCAGGGGGACGGCAAGCACGCTGCGGAAGCCCGAGGCGACCGCTGTGTCCTTGTCCACGAACTCTGGATCCTCAAGCACGTCCGGAATCGTGACCAAGGTGCGGGTCAGGATCGCTCTAGCGGTACCGGTACGGCGGCCGGGCGGTTGGGGGTAGGTGCGCCGAAATGCATCGGCATCTTCCGGGTCCACGTTCGCTAGCGCACCCACACGGATCAACTCACCGTCGAAAGTCATCACGGCAGTTGCCCGCGCCCCGCACAGATTCAACGCCGCCTTCGCGATCGTCTCGAACGCCGGCTGAACATCGGTCGGCGACTGGCTGATCACGCGCAGGATCTCGCTCGTCGCGGTCTGCTGCTCGAGGGCTTCCTTTGTTTCGTTGAAGAGACGAACGTTCTCGATTACGATCACCGCCTGGTCGGCGAAGGTCTGCACCAGGGCGACTTGCTTGTCGGAGAACGGTCCGGGCTCCTCGCGGCCGAGCGCGATCGCGCCGATCGGGACTCCATTTCGAAGCAATGGGATCGCCAGGGAGCTGCGGAAGCCACCCGCAAGCGCTGCGTCCGGGATCGTGTAATCGGGATCCTTCAGCACGTCGGGAATCGCAACGACGCTGCGAGTGAGCACCGCCCGAGTAATCGCGGTGTCGCGGCTCGGCGGACGTGGAAAGACTTTGCGTAGCGCGTCCTGGGCACCGGGATCCGTGCCGCCGAGAGCCGCGACGTGGATCAACTCGCCGTCGAACGTATACACGTTGACCGCACTGGCGCGGCACAGCTTCAGCGCCACCGCCACGATCGTCTGGAACACGGGCTGTGCATCGGTCGGCGACTGGCTGATGACGCGCAGGATCTCGCTCGTCGCGGTCTGTCGCTCGAGCGCTTCTTTCGTCTCGTTGAAGAGACGGGCGTTCTCGATTGCGATGACCGCTTGATCCGAGAAGGTCTTGAGCAACACTTGTTCCTGATCGGAGAAGCGACCAGCCTCGGCGCGGGTGATGCCGATCGTGCCTATAGCCACGCCGTTGCAGAGCATAGGCGCGAAGAGAAGGCTGCGGTAGCCGCGCGCGCGCGCCACCTCGCGTCCCACCGGAGGAACCTGCGCATCCGTCAGTACGTCGCTGATCGCGACTATCGCCCTGGTTCGGACCGCCAATCCCATTGGCGTGCCGGCGATGGGCAGCGGGTACGAGTCCTTAAGCGCCTTGTCGGCTTCGCGGCCGGTCGAGCTGAATGCTGCCAGATGCAAGCTGTCGCCGACGACCTGCGTGACAGCGACCGTTCGCGCTCCGAACAGGCGCTCCGCGCTGCGCACGATCGCATCGAACACGGGCTGCACGTCGGAAGGCGACCGCGCGATGACGCGCAGGATTTCGCTCGTCGCAACCTGCTGCGCAAGCGCTTCCGCAAGTTGCTTCTTCAGCACCCGGCCGTCGGCCCTGGACTTCGCGCGCAACTTCCGCGCGCGGCGCGGCGCGGCGCGCTTGCGAGGCTTGCCCGGTGCAGCTCGTTTCTTGACGGAACGCTTCCGCGCCATTCGAGCGGCTTCCCCTCCGCTGACAATGGCCGACAGACTAGGCGAAGGCGCTCTTGCCGGCAAGTCGCGCTTTCGCTACCGTGGCGCGATGCAGCGTCTGACGATCAGCCATATCACCGAATATCGCTACGCGGTTCCGGTAACGGTAGGACCCCATCAGCTGTTGCTCCGCCCGCGCGAGGGCCACGATGTCCGTATCGAGTCCTCGAGGCTCGACATCTCGCCCGCGGCGCAAGTGAAATGGCACCGCGACGTGTTCGACAACTCGGTCGCCGTGGCGACCTTCTCCGAACCGGCCGACCGGCTGACGATCGCGAGCGAGGTCGTGATCGAGCATTACGAGGAAGCGCCGCTCGACTTCCTGGTCGCCGACTACGCCGTCAACTATCCGTTCATCTACGGCGCGGAAGAACGCATCGAGCTTTTGCCCTACGAGCAGCCGGCCTATCCCAACGATCAGGACGCGCTGCGCGATTGGGTAAGCGCATTCGGTTTCACGCCGGGAGCAATCGAGACTTACGCGTTGCTCGACAAGATGAACCGCGCGGTCGTTGATCACTTCACTTACGTCAAGCGCGAAGAGCCCGGTGTGCAGGCCCCGAGCGAGACGCTCGCGCACCATAGCGGTTCCTGCCGCGACTACGCGGCGCTCTTCATCGAGGCCTGCCGCTATCTCGGGCTCGCCAGCCGGTTCGTCAGCGGTTATCTGCACGCCCCCGCGACCGAAGCTGGTAATGCTTCGACCCACGCCTGGGCCGAGGTGTATCTACCGGGCTCCGGATGGAAGGGATTCGACCCCACGATCGGCGAGGTCACCGGCGCACGCCACATCGCGGTTGCGGTGGCACGGCATCCCGAGAGCGTGCCGCCGGTCTCCGGGAGTTTCACGGGTCCAAACGACACCTCGCCGGCTCTCAGCGTCGATGTCCGGGTACAAAGGCTGTAGCGACTCATGCTTGCAGAACGGGGAGCTTGCAACGTATTTGCCGCGACCCTATCTAACCGCGTAGAATCCGCGCCCTTGCGAGGCGGCGACACAATCGCCTCCTTCGTAGTTGGGGGTACCATATAGGCGGTACCCGCGGCATCCAGAAACACAATTTTTGGAGTACCTCGAATGGCTTCTTCTTCCGCCGGCGCGGCCGCGCTGCGCACAGTTACCCTCGACGACAAATACGAGCTGGAAGCGGGTCGCGTCTTTCTGACTGGCGCGCAGGCCTTCGTCCGCCTTCTCATCCTGCAGCGGCAGCGCGACAAGCTCGCCGGGCTGAACACGGGTGGCTTCGTCTCCGGCTATCGAGGCTCGCCGCTCGGCGCGCTCGATCTCTCGCTGTGGAAGGCGCAGAAATTTCTCGACCGCGCCAACATCAGGTTCCAGCCCGGATTGAACGAAGACCTCGCCGCCACGGCGATCTGGGGCTCGCAGCAGGTCAATATCTACCCTGACGCCAAGGTCGACGGCGTATTCGGGATGTGGTACGGCAAGGGCCCGGGTGTGGACCGCTGCGGCGACGTGTTCAAGCACGCGAACTTCGCGGGGACGTCGAAGCATGGCGGCGTGATCGTGCTCGCCGGCGACGATCACGCGGCGAAGTCCTCGACGCTGCCGCACCAGTCGGACCACCAGTTCTCAGCGGCGATGATGCCGGTGCTCTATCCGGCGAGCGTGCAGGAGATTCTCGACCTCGGACTGCACGGCTGGGCCATGAGCCGCTACTCGGGCTGCTGGGTCGGCTTCAAGTGTGTCTCCGATACGGTCGAAAGCTCGGCCTCGGTGTACGTCGACCCGGAGCGCGTGAAGATCATCGTTCCCGATGACTTTCCGCTGCCGCCCGATGGCGTTTCGATCCGGTGGCCCGACCCGTTCCTCGCCACCGAAGCGCGGATGCAGGATTACAAAGCCTACGCCGCGCTGCACTACTGCCGCGTCAACCAGCTCAACCGCATCATCATCGACAGCCCCAATCCAAGGCTCGGCATCATCACCAGCGGCAAGAGTTATCTCGACGTTCGCCAGGCGCTCGACGATTTGGGCATCGACGAGGCGCAGGCCGCGGAGATCGGCATTCGCTTGTTCAAGGTCGCGATGCCCTGGCCGCTCGAGCCCGAGGGGGTGCGGAATTTCGCCGATGGCCTCGCCGAAATCCTCGTGGTCGAAGAGAAGCGGCAGATCGTCGAATACCAGTTGAAGGAGCAGCTCTACAACTGGCGCGACGACGTGCGCCCGCGCGTGGTCGGCAAGTTCGACGAGAAGGGCGAATGGGTTCGTCCGCACGGCGACTGGCTGCTGCCTCCGCATGCGGAGCTGACTCCGGCGATGATCGCGCGCGTGATCGCGCAGCGCATCCAGAAGCTCGATTTGCATCCGCGCACGATGGAGAAGCTCCGCGCCCGGGTGGACTGGATCAACGCCAAGGAAGCCGCGCTGGCCCGGCAGAAGATCATCCTCAATCGCATTCCCTATTTCTGCTCCGGTTGTCCGCACAACACGTCGACCAACGTGCCTGAAGGCAGCCGCTCGACCGCAGGGATCGGCTGCCACGTGATGGCGATCTGGATGGATCGCGCCACTTCGACCTACACACACATGGGCGCGGAAGGCGTGCCATGGATCGGTCAGGCGCCGTTCACCTCGACCAAGCACATCTTCGCCAACCTCGGCGACGGCACCTATTACCACTCCGGGATCCTCGCGATACGCGCCGCGGTTGCAGCGAAGGTGAACATCACCTACAAGATTCTCTACAACGACGCGGTGGCGATGACCGGCGGGCAACCGTTCGACGGCCCGCTCTCGCCACAAATGATCGCGCGCCAATGCGCCGCCGAAGGTGCCTCGAAGATCGTCGTGGTGAGCGACGAGCCGAACAAGTATCCGGCGGGCTATTTCGCCTCCGACATCGCCATTCACGATCGCTCCGAGCTCGATCGCGTGCAGCGCGAGCTGCGCGACACGACCGGCTGCACGATCCTGCTCTACGATCAGACCTGCGCCGCGGAGAAGCGCCGCCGCCGCAAGCGCGGCAAGTATCCGGATCCCGCGAAGCGCGTCGTCATCAACGAGCTGGTATGCGAAGGATGCGGCGATTGCGGCGTCAAGTCGAACTGCGTCTCCGTCGCCCCGGTGGAAACCGAGTTCGGCCGCAAGCGCACGATCGATCAGTCCTCCTGCAACAAGGATTATTCCTGCGTGAACGGCTTCTGCCCGAGCTTCGTCACCGTAGAAGGTGGAACCCTGAGGAAGCCCAAGAAGGCGGACGCCGTCGACTCCTCGCACTTGCCTGCGCCGACGCTGCCTGCGACGACCGAGCCGTACAGCATTCTCGTGACCGGCATCGGCGGCACTGGCGTGGTCACGATCGGCGCGCTGCTGGGCATGGCCGCGCATCTCGAGGGCAAAGGCGTATCCGTCCTCGACATGACGGGACTCGCGCAGAAGAATGGCGCGGTGGTGACGCACGTTCGCGTTGCCGACAAGCCGGAGACCTTGCACGCGACCCGCATCGCGGCCGGCGAAGCGAAGCTCGTGCTCGCCTGCGACATCGTCACCGGCGTGGGCAACGAGGCTCTCGCGAAAATGCAGAAGGGCGTGACGAAGGCGCTCGTCAACACGGCGCTCGTGATGCCCGCGGATTTCACGCGCAACGCCGATCTCGTATTCCCGACCGGCTCGATGGAGCAGGAAATCCGCGATGCGGTGTCGACCGGCGACGCCGAATTTCTCGACGCGACCAGGCTCGCCACCGGTTTGATGGGTGACTCGATCGCGACGAATCTGTTCATGGTCGGCTATGCCTATCAGCGTGGACTGATTCCGGTCGGCGAGGAAGCGATTCTGCGCGCGATCGAGCTGAACGCCGCCGCGGTGGAAGCGAACAAACAGAGCTTCCGCTGGGGGAGACTCGCCGCGCTCGAGCCCGAGCGCGTGCTCAAGCTCGCCATTCCGCAGGAAAAGCCCGACTCGCAGCGCGCCTCAGGCTCGCTCGACGAGATCATTGCGCGCCGCGCCGAATTCCTGACTGCGTATCAGGATGCGGCGTACGCGAAGCGCTACACCGACTTGGTCGCCAAGGTGCGTGTCGCGGAGACGCAGAAGCTGCCCGCGTCAACGGCGCTGACCGAGGCAGTCGCGCGCTACTACTTCAAGCTGCTCGCAATCAAGGACGAATACGAAGTCGCGCGCCTGTACAGCAACGGCGATTTCGTGAAGCGCGTCGCGCAGCAGTTCGAAGGCGACTACAAACTCGTCTTCCATCTCGCGCCGCCGCTCACCACGAAGGCCGATGCGGGCGGCGAGCCGAAGAAGAAGGCGTACGGTCCGTGGATGATGAGTGCGTTCCGGGTGCTCGCGAAGATGAAAGGGCTGCGCGGAACCGCGCTCGACTTCTTCGGTCGCACCGAAGACCGCAGGCAGGAACGCCACCTCATCACCGACTACGAGGCGCTGGTCGCGGAGATCCTGCCGCAGCTCGCGGCCCACAATCACGCGATCGCGGTCGAGCTGGCGGCGATTCCCGAGCACATCCGCGGTTACGGGCACGTCAAGCAGCGGCATCTCAAGACTGCGAAAGCGAAGGAAGCTGAGCTGGTCGCGAAGTACCGTAGCGCGAAGCCGCCGAGCCTCACACAGGCGGTCAAGGTCGCGGCCTGAATTCGCTGTCGCCCGCGCGATGAGATAATCGCGGCGTGGCACTCCCGGTCTTCGACCTCTCCGGCAAGGTCGCGCTCGTCACCGGCGCGCATCGCGGGCTCGGCTTCGCCATCGCGCAAGGGTTGGCGCGGGCGGGCGCCGAGGTCATCCTCAACGGCCGCAACGAGGAGGCACTCGCCGCTGCCGCGCAGACGCTCGATGCACAGGGGCTTGCGGTCGAAACGTCGGCCTTCGACGTGACCGACCGCGAAGCGGTGCGCAAGAGCGTGGCTGAAATCGAGCGCCAGCACGGTGCGATCGATGTTCTGGTCAACAACGCGGGCATCCAGCGCCGACAGGCCTTCGCGGAGTTTCCGCAAGCGGACTGGGACGCGTTGATCGCCACCAATCTCACCGCGCCGTTCATCGTCTCGCAGGCAATCGTACCCGGCATGATTGGCCGCAAGCACGGCAAGATCGTCAACGTCGCTTCGCTCATGAGCGAGCTGGCGCGGCCGACGATCGTGCCCTACACCGCGGCGAAAGGCGGCGTCCGGCAGCTTACTCGGGGGATGGCGGTGGAACTGGCGCCGCACAACATCCAGGTCAATGCAATCGCTCCCGGCTACTTCGCGACCGAGATGAATCGCGCGCTCATGGACAATGCCGAGTTCAACGCCTGGGTATGCAAGCGCACTCCGGCGGGACGCTGGGGTCAGCCCGAAGAGATCGCGGGACTCGCCGTGTTCCTCGCCTCGCGCGCCTCCGACTACATCACTGGCCAGCTCCTCGTCATCGACGGCGGGATGAGCGTCTCGCTCTAGACTGTAGCGAACCTTTTCATCCAGCCGAGCCCCGCGAGCGTTCCGTTTCGCGGCTTGTATTCGCAGCCAACCCATCCCGAGTAGCCCAGCTCGTCGAGCAGGGCGAAGAGATGCGGATAGTGGATCTCGCCCGTGTCGGGTTCGTGGCGACCAGGCACACCGGCGATCTGAATGTGCCCGATGTGCGGCAGCCAGCGTTTCACTTTCTCGGACAGATCGCCCTCGACGATCTGCGCGTGATAGAAATCCATCTGCACCTTGAGGTTCGCTGCGCCGACCTCCTCGCGGATCGCGTGCGCTTCGGTCTGCGTGTTGAGAAAGTAGCCAGGGATGTCGCGCGGATTGATCGGCTCGATGGTGAGCTCGATGCCCTCGCCTTCTGCCTCGCGCGCCGCAACGCGAAGATTGTGCAGGTAAGTCGCGCGCGCCAGCGCGCGCTCCTGCAGATCGGCCGTTTCCGGAAGGGCGCCTGCCATCACATGGATGCGCGGACAGGAAAGCTCGCGCGCGTAGCTGAGCGCTGTCGCCAGGCTCGCCCCGAACTCGCGCTCGCGTCCGGGCAGCGCTGCAAAACCGCGCTCGCCGGCGGCGTAGTTGCCCGGCGGCGTATTGATCAGCACCAGCGCGAGGCCGTTGTCCTCGACGCGCGCCGCGATCTCGCGCGGCGGAGTCTCGTACGCAAACGCGAACTCAACTGCGCGAAAGCCCGCGGTCGCAGCGGCTGCGAAGCGATCGAGAAAAGGCAGCTCAGTGAAGAGAAACGACAGATTGGCGGAGAAGCGCGGCATCACAATCGATTCGTGGCACGGCCACTTCGGTAACATGGGTATGGTGCATGCTTTGACGGACACGGGCAATGCATCTGCGTACAATCCGCATTCATAGCGATCTCTCGCCCAACTCCTTTGGAATGATCACCCCTGAACTGCTGCGCGGCGTGCCGCTGTTCGCTGAAGTGCCCGAACGCAAGCTGGAAGTCATCGCTTCGCGAGCCGCCGACATCCGTCTGCGCCCGAACGACTGGCTGATTCGTGAGGGCGAGCTTCCATCGTTTTTCATCGTGCTCTCCGGCGGGATCGATGTCGTGAAAATTCTCGGCGACGACGACCGCGTCATCAACCACTTCGGGGTCGGCGAATACGCCGGCGAGGTGCCGCTGCTGCTATTCTGCCCCGCGATCGCCAGCCTTCGCGCGACCGAGACCTCGCGCGTCGCTCGCTTCGAGGCCGCCGACTTCCACGAGCTGATCGCTTCGTCCCCCAGGCTCAACACCATGCTCATGCGCACCATGGCCGAGCGCATCGGCCGCGTACAGGACTTCTATTCCTCGGTTGCGCCCACCGCCGCCGCGACCGTAATCGGTCATCGCTACGACGTCTCGTGTCACCAGTTGCGCGACTTTCTCACCCGCAACCACGTCACGTTCCGCTGGCACGATCTCCGCGATCGCGAAGCGCGCGAGGCTCTCGGGACGATGTTCGAGCCGGAAGGGCCGTTCCCGGTCGTGATCCTTCCGGGCGGCACGCGCCTTGTGGCGCCGAGCTTTCGCGAGGTCGCACAGGCGCTCGGCCTGCAGACGATGCCCAGCGAAGGCGTGGTTTACGACGTCGCGATCATCGGCGCCGGGCCGGCAGGACTCGCTTCGGCAGTGTACGGTGCCTCGGAGGGCCTGCGCACGATTCTTATCGAGCGGCATGCCCCTGGAGGCCAGGCATCGACTTCTTCGCGTATCGAAAACTATCTCGGCTTTCCAACCGGCGTCAGCGGCGACGACCTCGGCTCGCGCGCGCTGCAGCAGGCCAAGCGCTTCGGCGTCGAGATCCTGGTCGGGCGCAATGCCGAGGCGATCAAGACCCACTGCGAGGGACAAGTCTACGCGGTGCTCCTCGAAGGTGGCGGAGAGTTCAGGACGCGAGCCATCGTCATCGCTTCCGGCGTCTCCTGGCGTCAGCTCGACGTGGCTGGCGCTGATCGACTCGTCGGTCGAGGCTTGTACTACGGTGCGTCGCGCACGGAGGGCCCGTCGACGAGCGGCCACGATATATTCCTCATTGGCGGCGGCAATTCCGCTGGGCAGGCTGCCATGTTCTTCGCGGACTATGCGCGCAGCGTCACGCTGTTGGTGCGCGGTCCGTCACTCGCTGCAACGATGTCGCACTATCTGATTCAGCAGCTCGCGACCAAATCGAACATCCATGTCGAAACCGGCAGCCAGGTCGCCGCGCTCGAGGGCGAGGATCATCTCGAGTCCATCCTGATCGAGCACCGCGCCACGGGCGAACGGAGCCGCAAGGAGGCCGAGGCCGTGTTTGCGTTCATCGGCGCAGACGCCGAGACCGGCTGGCTGCCGGTTGACCTGTGCAAGGACGAGCGCGGCTACGTCTGCACGGGCCGCGACGTCATGGACATCGTCGCCCGCAACGATGCGCGCTGGCCGCTGGAGCGCGACCCCTACTTGCTGGAGACGAACGTGCCCGGCGTATTCGCGGTCGGCGACGTGCGCCACGGCTCGATCAAGCGCGTCGCGTCCGGCGTCGGTGAAGGCAGCATGGCGATCGCTTTCGTGCACCAGTATCTTGCGGAGCAGCGCGAGGTTCCGACAGAGGAACGGCGGCGCGAGCGCGCCATCGCGTAGCTGCCGTTCAGGAGCGCTGTCTCCGCTGCTCGGGCTATCGACTCGTCAGCCGTGCTTCGCTAGCGCGTCCAGCTGACGCGCACTGAATACTCATCCTCGCCAAAGCGCACGTCCAGATCCCCCTTGTACGCGCTTGCCAGCGCCTCGCCGATGCGGCGCGCTGAATGCACATCGCAGGTGGTGATCACCGTCTGTCCCGGAGCCTCGATCACGTGCATGATCCGGTGCATAGGATGCTCGGCGCGTTCCTGCTCCGCGGTGTGCCGCGCGAGCTGAAGCAACTCGGCGCGGTGCGCGTCGAAGAACGCTCCCGAAAGATTGACGTAGCCGGCGGGCAACTCGTCGCGAGTGCGCGCGCACGCCGGGCAGATCGCGCGGTGCGCATTGCTCGGCGGTTCGCCCCAGCACCAGCGGCCGTTATCGAAGACCGCGCGACAGCCGCCGCATATGGCCGGCCCGCGATATTTGCCTTTGGCCTGGTAAGGATCGTGCCGCGCCTGGTCGAGCACTCGATCGCGATGGCGAACGATGCCGCCCGGCGGGGTTTCCGGCGATGGAATCGAATGTCGCCTTCCCATGCTCGTCCCTGCCGTCCCGGCCACTGAACCTACGGCGAGCCGTTGCGCTCAATGGAATAAGGATAGCCCTCCTGGGTCAGGAGATCGTTGATCAGTATCAATCGAGGTATCCGTACTTGTTCGACATGCGAGCCGCCACGCCGTTCCAGAGCACGCCGGCTTCACCGCCGTCCTACAAGGCTGCGCGCACGGCGGCGCTGTGTGTGACTGCCGGCACGCCGGCGCGCGTTATTTATACGAAGGCGATGGTCGATATGGACGGGAAGCCGAATTCGCTCCCGACATCTACGGCTACGACGCGAGGCTCGAGCAGGTGCCGCGTGCCCGCAAGTAACTACCAGGTCCGCACGCGCCCCGTGTCGACGTGAACGAAATTCGACTCCGCCGAAGGGTAATAGCCGACGCCGCCCGCGCGCATCGAGAGCGCGGCGTCGCGCAAGTCCTCGAGCGAGACGTCGGCGAGACGGATGTCGATCGCGCGGCCCTGCAGGTGCAGGCTGTTCGTGGCTACCGCGTGCCCCTGCTTCAGCAACATCGCGTTGGTCTCGGGGGAGCGATAGCCGGAGATGACCTCGAACGGTGCCTTGGTGGAGGTTGCCGCTGCCAGCCGGTGGAGCTGATCGAGAAGCGCCGGGTCGATGTCGTGCATCGCGCCGTTGCGAAAATCGCGCAGAAAATGCCGCACGTTCTCCAGGGCGGACGTGACATAGCGATCGGCCACCGCGTAGGTGACCTCGAGCACTTCGTTGGTGTGGGTGTGCAGGAAGTGCAGCGTTCGGGATGCGTCCGCCGCACGTGCACCCCCCGGGAGCGTCACGAGCGGCGCCGCGAGGACCGCGCCCAGACCTGCCACGAAGCGCCGCCGACCCGAGCAGACCAGCACGCAACGACTCTTACGCCCTGCAAAACTCGCCTGCATCGCTCGCCTTGCCTTTCAGAGGGCGGGAATTGTAGCCGGAGATCCGTGGGTCGTGGTGGCAAAATGTAAATTTCTGCGACCGTAGTGCCGACCCGCCCGACGGAAGGCGCAGGCAAGCTTGTGAAACCGCGGCTCCGCCACGATCTAGCGAACAAGAAAGCCAACCATGCCACGCCACAGCTGGTTCACCATCTGGTACGCGATCTTCGCCGTCCTCGCGGTGCTTTGGCTGCGCGACCTGTACGTGACCGCGACCCAGGTCCAGCCCATTCCCTATAGCGAGTTCGAGCAGTCGCTGAAAGCCGGCGAGATCAAGGACATCCAGATCTCGAACAACGTCGTCCAGGGAACTTACAAGAATCCGCGGCCGGACAAGCGCACCCGCTTCGTCACCACGCGAGTCGATCCCGAGCTGGCCAAGGAGCTGTCGCAGTACGACGTGACCTATACGGGCGTGGTCGAGAGCACTTTCTTCCGCGACATCCTGTCCTTCGTCGCGCCGGCGCTAATCTTCTTCGCAATCTGGTTCTTTCTCGCCCGGCGCATGACCCAGGGTGGCGGGCTGGGCGGCGGCTTACTCTCCATCGGCAAGAGCAAGGCCAAGGTTTATGTGGAGACCGACACCAAGACCACGTTCGCGGACGTCGCGGGCGTGGACGAGGCGAAGGAAGAGCTGCAGGAAGTGGTTGGCTTCCTCAAGGATCCCAAGCGCTACACGCGGCTCGGCGGCCACATCCCCAAGGGCGTGCTGCTGGTTGGACCGCCGGGGACGGGCAAGACGCTGCTCGCCCGCGCCGTGGCCGGCGAAGCGGGCGTGCCGTTCTTCTCGATCAACGGCTCGGAATTCGTCGAGATGTTCGTCGGCGTCGGAGCGGCGCGCGTGCGCGATCTCTTCGAGCAGGGACGAGCGCGAGCGCCGGCGATCATCTTCATCGACGAGCTGGATGCGCTCGGACGCGCGCGCGGCGCGTATGGTATCGGCGGCCACGACGAAAAGGAGCAGACGCTCAACCAGCTTCTGGTCGAGATGGACGGCTTCGATGCGAGCGAAGGCCTGATCCTGATCGCAGCGACCAACCGGCCCGAGATTCTCGACCCGGCGCTCCTGCGCGCGGGGCGCTTCGACCGCCAGGTGCTGGTCGACCGGCCCGACAAGTCGGGCCGGGTGCAGATCCTCAAGGTGCACGCGCGCAAAATAAAGCTTGCAGCGGACGCCGACCTCGAGAAAGTCGCGGCTCTGACGCCCGGCTTCACCGGTGCCGATCTGGCCAACCTGATCAACGAAGCTGCGCTCTTCGCCACGCGCCGCGGCGCCGATGCGGTCTCGCTTGCCGATTTCACGGCGGCGGTCGAGCGCATCGTCGCCGGGCTGGAGAAAAAGAGCCGGATCCTGAACGCCAAGGAGCGAGAGATCGTCGCGCATCACGAGATGGGACACGCGCTCGTCGCGCTGGCGTTGCCGGGCAGCGACCCCGTGCACAAGGTCTCGATCATTCCGCGTGGCATCGGCTCGCTCGGCTATACCATTCAGCGCCCGACCGAGGATCGCTTTCTGATGACGCGCGAGGAGCTGGAGAACAAGATGGCCGTGCTGCTCGGCGGCCGCGCTGCGGAGCACGTCGTCTACGGACATCTGTCGACCGGAGCGGCCGACGATCTCGCCAAGGTGACCGACATCGCCCGCGGCATGGTCCTGCGCTACGGCATGGAGCCGAAGCTCGGCAACCTGTCCTACCAGGACGAGCCCTCGCCGCTCCTCCCGCCGACCATGCCGGTTCCGCCCTCACGTCAGTACAGCGACGAGACCGCGCGGGAAATCGACCACTCGGTGCGCGCGATCACCGAAAAGGCCTTCGAGCGCGCGGTGGGAATCCTCAAAAACAATCGCGTTGCGCTCGATCGCGGCGCGCGACTGCTGCTGCAGAAAGAGACGCTGGCGGAAGAAGAAATCGCGGCGATCGCCGCGACGCTCAAGCAGGCGGCGTAAGCGGAAACTGAGCGGGAAAGACGGAGACCGGCGCCGGCAGCGCTACTAAGCGGCGCCGGCGTCGGTGCCCGCGGCGGGCTGGCCCACGACGCAGGGGTCAGTTACGTCGCACCAGGCGCCACCCGCTTAAACTATAGGTGAGCCGCATCACCCCGTTGTTGACCCTAATCAAGCTTCCTGCCTGGCGATGCCCTGGGAACATTTTCCGCACGGCGCCGACATCGGCGTACGCGGCATCGGCGCGACACGCGCGGAGGCCTTCGAGCAGGCCGCCCTCGCGCTGACTGCGGTGGTGACCGATCCTTCGCGCGTCGAGGGAAAGCGCGCGGTGGAGATCGCGCGCGAAGCGCCCGACGACGAGCTGCTGCTCGCCGACTGGCTGAACGCTATCGTCTACGAAATGGTCACACTGAAGATGTTGTTCGGGCGTTTCTCGGTGCAGCTCAATGGCGGCAAGTTGCGCGCCACGGCTTGGGGAGAGCCGATCGACGCGGCGCGCCATCACGTGGCGGTGGAGGTCAAGGGCGCGACATACACCGAGCTCGCCGTGAAGCATCGCGATGACGGCCAATGGGTGGCGCAATGCGTGGTCGACGTCTGAAGTAAGGGCAGGTCAATGGACAGTGCACGATTGAACCGTCGAGGCGAGTGCGAGTGGGAGCTGCCGCGCTCGGGAAAGATGCGCGTTCCCGGCGTGATCTACGCCGACGAGGCACTGATCGGCGCGATGGACGATAAGGTCGCCGAGCAGGTTGCCAACGTCGCCGCGCTGCCGGGCATCGTCAAGGCGTCGTTCGCGATGCCCGACGCGCACTGGGGCTACGGCTTTCCGATCGGCGGCGTCGCCGCGTTCGATGCCGATGACGGCGGCGTGGTCTCCGCGGGTGGCGTCGGCTTCGACATTTCCTGCGGCGTGCGCACGCTTCTCACCGGCCTCGAAACCGAAGAGCTGCGCCGCGTGCAACGCGAGCTCGCCGACACGCTCTACCAGCGCATCCCGGCGGGACTCGGCAGCACCGGCGCGCTGCGGCTCTCGCCAAAAGACACCGACGCGATGCTTGCCGGTGGCGCGCGCTGGGCATTGAAGATCGGCTACGGCCGGGTCGAGGACCTCGAGCGCATCGAGGAGCATGGCGCGATGTCGGGCGCCGATCCAGCCGCCGTGTCCGACGAGGCGAAGAAGCGCCAGCGCGATCAGATGGGAACGCTCGGGTCGGGCAACCATTATCTCGAGGTGCAGCGCGTCGCGGAGATTTACGACGCGGAGATCGCGCGCGGCTTCGGGCTCGAAGCCAACGCCGTTGTCGTCAGCATTCACTGCGGCTCGCGCGGCCTCGGGCATCAGATCGGCACCGATTATCTGCGCGAGATGGCGATCGCGTCGAAGAACGCAGGCATCGCGCTGCCGGAGCGCGAGCTCGCCTGCGCGCCTATTCGCTCTCCGGTCGGACAGCGTTACTTAAGCGCGATGCGCGCGGGGATCAACTGCGCGCTCGCCAACCGGCAGATCCTCACGCATCTCGCGCGCGAAGCGTTCAAGTCGGTGCTGCCGGAGGCGAAGCTCGATCTGCTCTACGACGTCTCGCACAACACCTGCAAGCTCGAAGAACATCAGATCGACGGCGGCCGGCGCAAGCTCTTCGTGCATCGCAAGGGCGCGACGCGCGCATTCGGGCCGCGGCATCCCGAGCTGCCGCCGGTGTTTCGCGATACCGGACAGCCGGTGCTGATCGGCGGCAGCATGGGCACGTCGTCGTGGGTACTCTCCGGCACCGAGCGCGGCATGCACGAGGCCTTCGGCTCGGCGTGCCATGGCGCCGGACGCAACATGAGCCGCACCCAGGCGACCAAGCGCTGGAACGGACGCCAGGTCATCGACGAGCTGGCCGCGCGCGGCATTCTCATCTGCAGCCCTTCGCAGCGCGGCGTGGCCGAAGAAGCGCCGGGTGCCTACAAGGACGTCACCGAGGTGGTCAACGCGGCCGACCGCGCCGGTCTCGCGCGCAAGGTAGCGCGTTTGGAACCGCTCGTTTGCATCAAGGGCTGAGGGGATGTAGTCGCGGTAAAATCCACTTTGTCGCGGCGATGTCGCGGCACATAAAAAGCAGGAGCATGTATGTCCACTGAGGAACTCTCCAGCACGATCCAGAGCATCATCACGCCCGGCAAGGGCATCCTCGCCGCCGACGAGAGCGTACCGACCATCACCAAGCGCTTCCAGGCGCTCGGCATCGAGTCGACCGAGGAAACGCGGCGCGCGTATCGCTCGCTGCTTCTCACGACCAAGGGCGCGGAAGAATATCTGAGCGGCGTCATCCTGTTCGAGGAGACGTTGAATCAGAAGGCCGACGACGGCACGCCGCTCGCCGAGCTGCTTGCTCGCCGCGGCATCATGCCCGGCATCAAGGTCGACAAGGGCACGACGCCGCTCCCCGGCGCCGAAGGCGATCTGGTCACGCAGGGACTCGACGGCCTCGGCGAGCGATTAAAAGGATACAAAGCGAAAGGCGCGCGCTTCTGCAAGTGGCGCGAGGTCTACGCGATCACCGATCGCAATCCGACGCCGCTCGGCATCGCCGCCAACGCGGAAGTTCTCGCGCGCTACGCGGCTATCTGCCAGCAGGAAGGGCTGGTGCCGATCGTCGAGCCGGAAGTCCTGATCGACGGCGATCACACGATCGAGCGTTGTCATGAAGTGAGTGAAGCGGTGCTGCATGCCGTGTTCAATGCGCTCTTCCGCGATCGCGTGCTGCTCGAGGGCATGGTGCTCAAGCCGAGCATGGTGATTCCTGGCAAGGAGCACGCGACGAAGTCGAGCCCTCAGCAAGTCGCCGAAGCGACGCTCACCGTGTTGAAGCGCTGCGTTCCGGCCGCGGTGCCGACGATCAACTTCCTCTCCGGCGGACAGAAACCGGAAGAAGCGACCGCGAATCTCAACGCGATGAACGCCATGTATCCCAAGGCGCCGTGGGTACTCTCGTTCTCGTATGCGCGCGCGTTGCAGGACCCGGCGATGAAGACCTGGGCCGGCAAGAAGGAGAACGTCGCGCCGGCGCAGCAGGCGTTCTATCGGCGCGTGAAGATGAACAGCCTGGCGCGCGGCGGGAAGTGGACACCGGAGCTGGAGCGGGCGGCGTAGCTCGGCTCCCGCAAGGCGTGCCGCGCTAGCTCGGCGCCGTGGCGCAATTCGGTCGCCGAGCGGGTCCCGGTTTGCGGCGGCGACTCAACCCACGAGTCGCCGCGCACAAACCACCCGCTTAGCGGCGACTGCGCCACATCGCGCCTCGCCTGCGAGCCACGCCTTGCTAGACGGCGCCGAGCCGACGCGGCGCACCGAGCCTACTTGAACGCTTCTTCGAGCCGCCGTACCAGCTCCGGCAATGATTGAGACGGGAGATTGTTGATCCCGCCCGCGGCGGCGCGGCCGCCGCCGCTCGCGAAGGAGCGACAGAGCGAATCCGCGCCGGTCGGTTTCGCGCGCGGGGCGCGCACGCTCACGGTGTAGCCGCCCTCCTCGTTCGGCGTGCAGATCGCATGCGCGCGACCGGGATTCTGACGTGCCAGCTCGTTGCAGAGCGCGCCGCGGACTCGCCGCGACCACGCGGCGTCGGGCAACACGTAGATGGACGCGCTCGCAAGCTCATGCGTGGGCTTGAGCCCTCGAGCGAGCGCGAGATCCTCGCGCCGCACTTCGCTGATGCGTGCAATCACCGGCTCGTTAGCAAGCGCGGCGAACGGATCGGCGTAGCGCGCGATCGTGCGATAGAGCTCCGCCGGATGCACGATCAGATCGGCTTCGCTGTCGCCGTAGGCGTTGTAGGCGAGCGCCTCGCCCAGCTCTCGCAGCGAAGCAACTTGTGAAGCGTCCAGCGTGAGCGACGCCGCGAGCGCGTGCGCGGGCTCGTTGAGAGCGTCGCCGAACGCGGCCACCGCAGCCCAGGGCCGGCGCCGGCCCCGGAGATGGCGATCGACGAGAATCCCCGTGCAGACTTCGGATGAGGTGTCGATCGTCGCCGAGAATTGCCGGTGCTTCGGCAGTTCGCCCGGAAAATGATGATCGAAATACTGCACGGCGACGCCGCGCGCGAGCAGCGCGATCAGCGCATCGCGATTGCTCTCGACCGACACGTCGAGCACGGTGACCGCGTCGCCGGCTTTCGCGTCGACGCGCTGAAGCAGGGCGATGTCGCGTATGGCTCCGGTGACGAGCACCGCGTCGCGCGGCTCCTCGAGTCGGAGCTGATGCAGCGCGCAGATACCGTCGGCGTCGCCGTTGAAAACGTCGTAATAGCTCATGCCGAGCGCTTGACGACCTTGTCGTAGAGACCGGGCAGCGCGCCGCGCGGATCGTATTTGCGCTTGAGCGCGAGATACGCTTCGCGATCGTAGATCGACCAGAATTCGTCCTCGCCGAAATACGAATCCGAATACAGCGACTTGATGCCGCCGAGGTCGCTCACATTGCGCTCGATCGCGCGGTTGTGGAATCCCGGCGGACGCGGCGTGCGCCCGCGCACCACGTCCCAGAAGCCGAAATTGACGTACATCGTGTCCAGGCGCAGGGGATAGAGCGGAAATGTCGCGCCGGGCAGTGCGGCGCGGATCGGGCAGATCCAGATCGGCAGGATGCCGACCTCGGCGTGAAAGAACTCGAGGAACTCCGCGGCGCGCGCGAGCGGAATGTCGACGTCCTGGATCACCGACTCGCTGTGGGCGCCGGTGACGCGTGATAGCGCGCGCGTCAATCCCCAGCGCGAGTTCCAGCGCATGATCTTCTGGTAGGTGATCGAATTGAGGCGCTCGCGTCCATAGAGACGCCGCAGCAGCGGGTTTTGCGCGCCGACGTTCTTCGAGCACCAGAACCAATCGGTGTCCCAGCGCCACAGATAATCGCGCGCCGTCACGAAGTCCTTGTCGCGCTCGCGGATCGAGCGGTAGTATATGCGCTCGAAGCTGTAGTCGCTCGTGTACGGTGCCTTGTCCACAAACCGGCCGCGCGTCAGATAGAGCTCGTTCGGAGCGAACACGACGCCGTCGAGAAAGTCGAGGCTGGCATCGGCCGCGAAACGCGCAACGTCGGCGAAACATGCGGCGGGATCCGCATAGCGCGTGTGCTCGACGGCGACGAACGGCTTCACGCGCAGCGTGCGCGAGGTCACTTTCAGGGCGTAGCCCAGCGTGCCGTACGAATTCGGAAAACCGAAGAAGAGATCGCGGTGCTCGTTCTCCGGCGTGGCCGTGACCACGCGGCCGTCGCCGGTCAGCACTTCGAGCGCGGTGACCGCATCGTGCACGAGACCGTGGCGGAACGAAGTCGCCTCGATGCCCACGCCGGCCACCGCGCCGCCCAGCGTGATCGACTTCAACTGCGGCACGACGGCCGGCATCACGCCCTGCCCGAGCGTCGCATCGGCGAGGTCGACGTAGCGCACCATGCCTTCGGCTTCGACCAAACCAGTGTTGGCATCGACCGCGATGACGTGGTTGAAGCCCTTGAGATCGATCTTCGGCCGCGCGCGCGGCGCGCGATCGCGAAAGAGATTCGACGTGTCCTTGGCGAGGCCGAAGGATGCGGCGCCGGCGCCGAGTGTGGCGAGCAGCTCGGACTTGCGTTCGGCGTAGGTGGTCATGGGAACGCCTTAGGTACTGCTGCCGGCGACGGCAAGCCGGCATCGCCTATCAGGCAACGACGACCCGCAACGTTCACTTATACAGAAACGCCCGGCTCATCGGGTAGTTCTGCGAATTGATGTTGCCTTTGCTCACCAGCACCTGGAAGAGATGCGTGTGGCCGTTCGGTGAGCGGAACATCTCTGCGCAGGCCCAGAGATACGTGCGCCAGATGCGGCGGAAACGCTCGTTGAAGCGCTTCGGATCGAGCGCGTGGATCTTCTCCCAGTTGGCGTCGAAGCGCTCGGCCCAGGCGTCGAGCGTGAACGCGTAGTGCCGGCGCAGGTTCTCGATGTCGAGCACCTCGAGCCCGGACTGCTCCATCGCCGTGATCGCGTCGGCGAGGCATGGAATCCAGCCGCCGGGGAAGATGTACTT
>DATKJP010000084.1:0-15289 GCA_035543635.1 Casimicrobiaceae bacterium | reverse complement strand
CGCTGCATCGGCTCGGCGCGCGATCGCGGAAATTCGCCGCGACCTTGCGCGCGCCGCTGCGCGCTCGTCAGCGTGAACGGAAGGCGCGCATGCAACTGGCGAGTAAGCGTGGCGTCGCCGGGAAGACGCGGGGCGCGACGGCGTGCTCGCGCGCGTCGGTGCATTTTGAGCGAGAGCTGCTGCGCGAGAAGCTCGTCGAATTTCAGGCGAGTCCACGCCGGATGCTTGCGCTCGTCGAGCTGGGACTGCGATGCATCGGTCGGCGGCCGGTGCAGATAGAACACCGCTTGCGCGAAGCCCCACAGCTTCCGCGGCTCGCGCGTCCACGGCGGCAGCGTTTCGGCGAGGAGCGCAGGATTCTTCGCGAGCGCGCCCTGCACAAGCTTGCGCAAATGCTCCTGCGACAGTCCCGCGGTCGTGGGATACACCGGCGTCAGCCGATCCGGTAATGGCGTTCCGCACGCAACGACATGAAAGCTCGGGTGCACCATCTCCATTCCGAAGTAACCCTCGCGCACGTCGCCGAAGGCGCGCACGAGCTTGCCTACGGCGAGAGCTTTCTGTTGGCTCGGATAGAAGTTGAAGAAGCGCAGAACAAGCTTGGCTTCGCCGTCCTCGATGAGACACACGAGCTGCCGCCGCGGCCGGTACTGGATGTCGGTGTTGATCACCGTCCCTTCTATTTGCCACGCCCGGCCAGGCTTAACCGCCTCCAGCGGGCAGAGCTGCGTGCGGTCCTCGTAGCGCAGCGGCAAATGCAGCACGAGATCCTGATCGCGCGCGATGCCGAGCCGCGAGAGTTTGTTGGCCAGCGTGTTGCTCGTCTTCTTTTCAGCCGTCTTCTTTGTTCTCGCCATCCGCAGAAACACCCTCCCGTTCAACGAGAGGGGCGGAAGGCTGGAGATGGGGTTCCCGCCACCTACTCGAGCGCCAGCACCGCCTCGACTTCGATTCGCGCGCCGCGCGGCAGGGCCGCGACCTGGTAGGTCGCGCGCGCTGGATACGGCTGCCGAAATTGCGCGGCCATGATCTCGTTCACCTTCGCGAAGTCCGCCAGATCAGCAAGCAGGACCGTCAGCTTCACGATCTGGTCGAGCGACCCGCCCGCGGCTTCCGCTACCGCCTTCAGGTTGGCGAACACCTGCCGCGATTGCGCTTCGATGCCGTCGCGAAGAGTGCCGGTAGCAGGATCGAGTCCGATCTGCCCCGAAACATATACGGTATCGCCGGCGCGGATTGCTTGTGAGTACGGTCCGATCGCAGCGGGCGCTGCCTCGGTATGAATGAATTGTTTTTTCACGGGCGACCCCTCGGATGCAGCCGCCAATGTAGCACGCTAGCGCTCGACTTCGAAGCCGGCGTCGATCCAGGCGTCGATGCCGCCGAGCAGCGGCCGGATGCGCTTGAAGCCGAGCTTCTGCAGCCTCTGCGCGACCTTGACCGCGGTCGCCTCGTTCGGGCACGCGCAGTAGACGATGACCTCGCCATCGACTGGCATGCCCTCGAAGCCGGCGGCGATGTTCTGCATGTCGATCGCGCGCGCTCCGGGAATCTTGCCGGTGCCCGCCTGCGTGATCGCCGAGCGCACGTCCACCAGCGCTTGAACAGCATTCCCTTTCATCATCTCACGCAACTCGTCGACGGACACGCGATCCATGCGCAGCTGCTTGATGAACCGGTAGCGTCGCCACCATTTGAAGACGATCCACGCCACGAAGCCCGCGATGACGACCATCACGCCATAGCGACCGAGCGAGGAAAGCGTGTTCACCACACCCCCGATCGCATCGCGGAACACGTAACCGAGCGTCACGGCCACCCCGACCCAAAGGCCGGCGCCGCCGGCGTCGAAGAGCAAGAACTTGAGATAGTTCAGGCGCAGCGCCCCGGCGAGCGCGGTCGCCACCGACGCGAATCCGGGAACGAACTTGGCGAAGAGCATCGACGCGGGGCCGAAGCGCTGAAAGATCGACTCGGTCTGACGCACGCAGGTATCCGGCGACAGCGAAACGCGGCAGAGCAGGCCCAGGATTCTCATGCCGAAGCGGCGGCCCGCCGTATACCAGCCGGTATCGGCGACAAGCGCGGCAGCGATGCCCACCGATACGAGTTGCCACAGAGGACTACCGCCGGTCGCGGCGTACGCGCCCGCGACGATGAGCACGGGATAGGCGGGCAGCGGCAGCCCTGCCTGCAGCGCCAGCACGTTAATGAAGACCAGCCCAAGGCCGTATTGCTGAACGAGCGCGATCAGGTGTTCCATGGGGCTTTCCTCGAGCGACAAGGGCCGGGTTAACCGGCGCGGCAGCGCCGCGCCGTGTTCAACGCGGCCTTTAATAATTGGGGTGCACAACGCTCAAATCAAGCGGACTCAGCTTAGTCGCGTCGCCGGGTCACAGTTTACGCTCGGTGGTCCGGTCGCTATAATTTTCCGCTCAAGGGGACGTAGCTCAGCTGGGAGAGCGTCGCGTTCGCAATGCGAAGGTCGGGAGTTCGATCCTCCTCGTCTCCACCAATTCCCCAAGGCCGCCGATGCTCCGGCGGCCTCTTCCATCGCCACAGTCATGAGCCCTGCTCTGCGACCCACGAGGCTTGCCGCCGCGCGATTTTCACGACCATCTGCCCGGGGGTTGCGGCTACCGGCTCACCGCCAGCGCTCACACGCTGTCGCTTCGCAGCCCGTTGCCTTGGTTCTTTAGGCTCTGCCGAACGCGCTGCTCGTGAGCACTTTCGTCATAGGCTTCATCACGGGAGCGCTGGGAGTCGGCTATATCGTCTATGGTAGGCGCCAACCCAAGTTTGTTCCCGTTATTGCAGGCGTAGCTCTGTGCGCGTATTCATATTTCATCGACAGCGTCGTCTGGCTCTGTGTCGTCGGTGCATTGCTGCTCGCCGCACCATTCTTCATTGATTTCTAGTCGGACCGTGGATGACGCGCAGCCGCCTCGCGGCCGGCGAATCTCACCGCTTCATCCCGGCGCCATGTTCTTGTCGGTGAGCTCTTTGATCGCTGTCGCGTTCTTCGACAGATGCGTTAGGCCCATGCCGCGCAACACATTCGGCGCCTTGGTGAATTGAACATTAATGTAGCCCACGATCTCAATGCGGTTGCCCCAAGGGTCGAGAAAGTCGAGAAAGGGACCAGGCAGCGTCTTTACTCCTGCATCAGCCAACGCTTTGCGCGCGGCTTCCTTGTCATCCACGACCAGGCCGAAGTGGCGGCCATCGTCCGCAGGCTGGGTGCGGCCCTTCTGGAGCGCGAGAAACTGGTCTCCGAGATCGATGAAGGCCATCGAGTCGCTCTTGCTCCGGAGCTCGAAATCGAACAGCCGCCCATAGAAGGCAAGCGCTTCTTCGATATCCCCGACTTCGAGCGCGACATGATTGAAACCAACAGCGCGTGGTTTTCTTGCTTCAGACATGGAATCGCTCCTTCATTGTCTGTCCCTGTCGTCGATCAGGGCAGCCGGGTCGATATTTTGATTGCCGCCGAGGACGGATGTTCAACGCACGCTGCGCAACTACTGCTCCAGATAGATGATCGCGTCACGCAAAGGGACATCCGAGACGTGAATCAGGCCGCCGAACGGCCGGTCCATCTCGAGAATGAGAAAAATCGCGCTTGCCGCAGAGAGCGAACACGCTAAACCGACCGCCGCGAGTGTCCTGGTCCGAGGTGAAAATACGCCGATGCACGTCCCAATGACCGTCAGCCAGAGAATCAACAGAACCAAAAGCGCGGAGGGAATCGAGCCCGCAGGCTGCTCCATCGCGAGCCACCGCGTCTCGGCGAGATCCTGACCGAGTTGCAACGCTCGCGCGCGAATCAGCCGTTGCGACTCGTTGGTCGGCGATAGTTCCCGCACCTGCTTCTGAAACTCCTCGATTGCGATCGGCGTCTCTTGGAGCTTGCCGCCTGCGCTTACGTCGGACGGTCGATCCAGAAGGACGCGTGAGGTAACGCACCCAGCATCGCGCCGGCCATCAATATTACGAACGTCAACAACGAGATCCACAGCGATCGCATGGTCATCCACCCCTGTTGAGCGGGTCCGGAACGTTCGCTGCAACGGTCTCTTCGAAGAAACGCTCGAATTCGCGCACCACTTGAATGTCCTCGAACAGGACCGCGCTGCTCTCGAGAATCTCATCGCTGCGCGCGGCTCGGTAACTTGCATCGGTACCGAGCCGGACGGCGATATCGATGTATTGAGCCGCCTCGTTCGCGATCAGCTCCGTCGTGTCCATCCTGCGATACATGCCGTAGGTATGTCTGCCGCGCTGGAATTCTCCCGGCCAGGTGACCACCGGCGTGCCAACCGCGAAGGCTTCGAGCGAAGTGTTGTAGCCGTTGAAGTGCCGCGTATCAAGCATTACGTCGGATGCCGCGATCAAATCCACGAAGTCCCGGCTGTCCATGCGCGGCAGGAAGACGATGCGATCGGTCACGTCGCTCATGTGGGCTGCCCATCGACGTCTGAGCAGCTCCGACCACCGCTCGATCCTGCCGTCGACCATCACCACACGTCCAAGGGCGTCTCTGCGGAGAATGTCCGCGATCAGCTCGTCCATGTCGGGATGCAGCTTGAAGAGGTTCTGCGGACAAACATAAAGGTGATGCTCGTCCGATAGCCCGAAGTCCTTTCGATGTTTGCGCAGATCGGACCGCTCGGGTCGGTAGTAATAGGCGAAGTTGCCGACCTCTCGCAGCAGAAAGAGACGTTCGCTGTAGTGCGCCGCCGACCCAGGCGTTTCGTAGAGCTCGCTCGAGATGAAGTAGTCGATGGTCGGAACGCCCGACGTATCCGGGTGGCCGGAGCAGACGCACTGAATGGGCGCGAGCCGCGAGAACGCGAGGAAATAGCTGAACGTATCCATCCCGATGTCCTGGTAGAAAAGCACGTCGAGCTCCAGCGCCTCGATCAGCTTGCGCGCGGTCAGAAGGTCGCGCGGCACGTCGAGGCTGTGCTCGGCGTGGCGCCGGATGAAGCGCGAGAAATCGTCGTCGATCGCCGGCGCGAGGAAAATCGCCGTCACTTCCAGCTTCTCGCGCGGGAGCTGCGCGAACAATCCGCGGCTGGTTCGTCCGATGCTGTGATTGTGAAAGAACTGCGAGACGAGCCCGACGCGAATTCCCGCGCGCGCACGAAACGGTGTGCGGCAGTGCGGCGCTATGTAATCGAGCATCGGAAAGAGATGGCGATACATCGCCGCGGCCTTGGTCTGCAGGGCCCGATCGGACTCACCGTGATAGGCCCAGTAGAAATTCGGCCACAGCGGCAGTTGCAGCGGATCGTCGCGGGTGCCCCCGGGCCCCGCCAGCAGCGCATCCATTGCGCTCTCGATGTGCGCGCGCTCGGCGGCGATGACCTCGCGCGACGCGATTATCGGCGAGACGACGGTCGCCTCCTTGATGCGACGCGCGATCGAGGGCTGCAGCGCGTCCGCGCGGCGATAGGCTTCGAGGGCGCGCTGGGTCTCCCCGAGCGCTTGCTCGACGATGCCGAGATCTTCCCAGTATTGAGCGACGTCCGGCCGCAGCGCGCAGGCGGTTTGCAGTTCCACTTCCGCCATCGCGAAACGCCCGAGTTTCTGCAGCGCTGCCGCGTATTGCTGATGGACTACCGCCTCGCGCGGCGCCAGCTCGACGGCCTTGATCAGGATCGCGCACGCGGCATCGTACGCGCCGGCGTGCAGCGCGAGCAGGCCCAGTCCGAGCCACGCGTGCGGTTGCGCGGGCTCGATCCTGAGGAGCTGCTCGTAAGACTCCTTCGCTTCGCGCAAGCGCTGAGACCGATGCGCGCTTTGCGCCGCCGCGAGCAGCCGACTCACCTCGCGCAGATGTGCTTCGCTGCGAAGCCGCCCGGCGGCCTCACGTTGCCTTTTCTCTCCCAAACCCTGTGCCTTTCCCCGCGAGTGGTGGCCATACCGCGTCGCGTTCGCGGATCTGCCGGAAAATATTTGCAATGACAGCTTATCGCAAGCTCCCAGCGGTAGTATCGTCATGGTATTACGCGCTCAGTCTGCGACGTGATTTGGAGGTGATTTTTCATGCGCATTCTCGTGGTCGAGGATGACTCGCTGCTGGCCGAGGGTCTCGTCAAGCTGCTCACACGGGCCGGGCATGCGGTCGAGCAAGCCACTACGGGAAGGGATGCCGACCAACTGCTCGGCGGCGGTCAGTTCGACCTCGTCGTCCTCGACATAGGTCTGCCCGATCTCGACGGATTCGAAGTGCTGCGTCGCTTGCGCGCGCGGCATTCTCCAACCATGGTGCTGGTGCTCACCGCGCGCGATGCCGTCGAGGACAGGGTGAAAGGGCTCGACCTCGGAGCCGAAGACTATCTCACCAAACCTTTCTCGTTGAGCGAGTTCGAGGCGCGCGTTCGCGCCTTGTCCCGCCGCCTCGCGCCGCCATCGGCGCGCTGGACCGTGGGCGGCCTGAACGTGGACGTCGCCGCGAAGCGCGTGCGCGTGCACGACAAGCCGGTCGATCTCACGCCGCGCGAATGGGCATTGCTCGAGTTGTTCCTCACCCGTCCCGGACGCGTGCTCAGCAAAGAGCAGATCGGTGGCAGCCTGTTCGGTCTCGACGAGCAGCTTTCGCCGAACGCGATCGAGGTCCATGTGTCGCGGCTACGTGCGAAGATCGAGCCGGAGGGCGCTCACATTCGCACTGTCCGCGGCTTCGGCTATCTGTGGGCCGGTGCCGATGAGTGAGGCGCGAGCGCGGCCGCCGAGCATTCGGCGGCGGCTGCTCTGGTTTCTCGCAAGCTCTCTGCTGCTGATGGTTTCTGGCGCCGCGATGGTGACCTACCTCGTGGCGCTGCATTCGGCGAATAACGCCTATGACCGGCTGCTCCTCGATCCGGTGATCGACATCGCCGACAACGTCCGCGTGGACGCTGCGGGTGCGCATGTCGACCTGCCGCAGAAGGCGCTCGAGGCGCTGGTCTACGATCAGGTCGACAGGGTCATGTTCCAGATTCGCTCGCCGCAAAACGAGATCATCGACGGCGCGTCGGACCTGCCTCCGCCTCCGCCGATGGTCGAGGGAGAGCATCTTTTCTTCGACGGCACCTATGCCGGCGAGAAGATCCGCCTCGCCGCGACACGTACGCATACCGGCTTCGTGATCCAGGTCGGCGAAACGCTGCACAAGCGCAACCGGCTCGTCGGTGAGATTCTCTTCGCCGAGCTGACTCCGACGCTGTTGATCGCTATCGCAGCAACCGCGCTCGCTTGGTTCGGCGTCGCCCGCGGACTCGTTCCGCTCGAGCGCCTACGCTCCGAGCTGCTGAGCCGCGGCCCCCGCGACTTGCAGCCCTTGCCATCGGGTACCGCTCCAGTGGAGATCGCTCCGCTGATGAACGCATTCAATCGACTGCTCGAGCGGCTGCGCGAGGCGAGCAGGCTGCAGCAGCGCTTTCTCGCCAATGCGGCGCACCAGCTGCGCACTCCGCTCGCCGGCCTCCAGATGCATCTCGAGCTGCTGTTACGGCGCGAGCTTCCCGAAGGGATTCGCAGCGAAGTCGAGCGCATGCACGGCGCGACCGTGCGCGCGAGCCGCCTCGCCAATCAGCTCCTCGCGCTGGCGAAGGCCGAGAGCCCTTACGATCACGGCAAAGAGCTCGAGCTCGTCGACCTGCGCACGCTTGCTGACGCAGCGGCGAGGGACTGGGCGCTGGAAGCGCTCACGCGCAAGATCGATCTCGGCTTTTCGCTCGAGCGCGCGATGATTCGCGGCGACCCGATGCTGCTGCCGGAGCTGGTCGATAACCTGATCGACAACGCGCTTCGTTATACGCCGGCCGGCGGATCGGTCACCGTGAGCACGGGCTGCAATGGAGCGCTGCCCTACCTCAGTGTCGAGGACACCGGGCCAGGCATCCCCGAGGGCGAGCGCAGCCGAGTGCGCGAGCGCTTTTACCGCATCGCAGGAACTCCCGGCGACGGGTCCGGGCTGGGACTCGCCATCGCGGAGGAAGTCGTTGACCGGCACGCCGGCGTGCTCGAGATCAACGCGCGCGACGAACACGGAGGCACCTGCGTTCGAGTTTCGTTTCCGCGCGTCGAGGCACGCGAGGCTCAGCGTTCCTAAAGGAGGAAGCAAGTCGCGGAGGTTGCAATGGCTCGAGTCCGACCCGCCGGCTTATTTCTTTCGCTCGGCTTCATGCTGGCCGCAAGCAGCGCCAGCGCAGGTTTCGACCATAAGGTCGGCTTCGACGACAGCGGAATCTGGAACCACAACGTCGAGCAATCGATCATGTACACGATGATCGGTCTCGAGGTAGGTACCGGCTTGTGGGAAGGCGGGGAGTCGCGGCTCGGGAAGACGAGCTGGCAAGCGATGGACTCGACAGCCGCCGGCGCGCTCCTCGCTACGGCAGGCAAGTACATCTTCACGCGCTCGCGGCCGAACCAGACCGACGATCCCAACCAGTGGTTCCAGGGCAAAGGCCATTACAGTTTCCCGAGCGGCGAGGTGACGACCTACGCGGCGATCGTGACGCCCTACATCCTGGAATACAACGAGGACCATCCCGCCGTCTGGGCGCTCGCGCTGCTACCCGTTTACAGCGGGATCACGCGCATCAAGAACCAGGCTCACTGGCAGACGGACGTTCTCGCTTCGTGGGCGCTCGGCGGCCTGACCGGCTACTGGGCGCACAAGCGCGACAACCCGATCATCTTGAGCGTGATGCCGCACAGCGTCTTCGTCGGGCTCAAGACGCAGTTCTGACCGGCTCCTCGGTAAGTTGGCCCGACTGGTAGTCGCGGATTGCCTGCTCGATCTCTTCGCGCGTATTCATCACGAAGGGGCCGTACTGCACGATCGGCTCGTGCAGCGGGCGGCCGGCGAGCAGGATCATGCGCGCAGCCTGAGGCCCCGCAGTGAGCGTCACTTCGTCGCCGTCGGAAAGCACTCCGGCGTCGTGCGTCTTCAGGTGGCGTGCGCTCCCGGCGGGTCCGACATCGACACTTCCTTCGAAGGGGTAGACGAACGCACCGTATCCAGCGTGCACGGCGTGCGTAAAGCTCGCCCCGGCGGGCAGCTCGATATCGAGATAGAGCGGATCGGTGGTGAGGCCCTGGATCGGCCCGCGCGTTGCGCGCCCGGCGACATCGAGCGTGCCCGCGATGACCTTGGCGCGACCGCCCCCGGGCAGGTCGACTGTTGGAATGTCGTCGGGCTGGATATCCCGGTACGAAGCCGGCTTCATCTTTTCCTTCGCCGGCAGGTTGAGCCAGAGCTGGAAGCCGCGCATGCGCCCGCGCTCCTGTTGCGGCATCTCCGAGTGCACGATCCCGCGCCCTGCAGTCATCCACTGCACGCCACCGCTCTTGAGATCGCCGGTATGTCCCAGATGATCTTGATGGCGCATATGGCCGTCGAGCATGTACGTCACGGTCTCGAAGCCTCGATGCGGATGCGCCGGAAAGCCTGCGATGTAGTCGTCGGCGTTGTCGGTCGAGAAGTGATCGAGCATCAAGAACGGGTCGAGCCGAGCGTCGTGCGACTGGCCGAGGCTGCGGCGCAACTTCACTCCGGCTCCGTCCGAGGTGTGAATGGCCAAAATGACACGTTGCAGGGTACGGGCGTTCATGAAGGTTCTCCGTCGATTTCCTTTCAATGTGCGGGCGGGTGCCGGCCCAGTCAAGGGCTCGCGGAATAGCGAGTCCTGGGTCTGTGTTTGCTTTGGCGCGCATCGCATTGAAGGAGGGCCTATGAACACCAGCCCGCGCCGGTTTCTGCTCGCCGCGCTTTCGCTTGCGGCGGCTCTCGTCGCGCTCCCCGCGCGCGCCACCTTCCACACCTATCAGATTCAGGAAGTCTTCTCCAACGCCGACGGGACGGTACAGTACGTCGTCTTGCACGAAGCGATAGGCGCGAACGGCCAGAACCTGCTGGGGCAAGGCCACGCGTTGACGTCGATACAAGGGATGAACATGCAGGTCTTCGCGTTCCCAGACGATCTCCCGTGTGTCGGCGGCGGCGGCGGAGGCTACGGCTATATGCCGTGTCAGACGGCGTTCACGCACGTGCTGGTCGCGACGGCAGGCTTCGCCGCGCTCAACCTGGTGACACCCGACTACATCGTGCCCAACGGTTTCGTCCCGCTATCAGGGACTATCAATTATGCGGGGGTCGATCAAGTCACCTATGGCCAGTTGCCGAGCGACGGCGTCAGCGCGATCGATCGCAACAACATGGTCATCCCCAACGTCGCGACCAACTTCGCCGGCCAGTCCGCTTCGGTAGCCGCGCCACCCCCACCGGCCGTCCAGCCTGCAGTCGAGTACTACTACCAGGCGTGGAACTTCTACTTCATAACGTCAATACCGGCCGAGATCGCTGCGCTTGATGGCGGCGCCTTCGGCGGCGTCTGGCTGCGCACCGGGCAGCAGTTCAACGTATACAGCACCGCAAACCCGCCCGCAGGAGCCACCACGGTCTGGCGCTTCTTCAGCACGAGCTTCGCGCCGAAGAGCTCGCATTTCTATACAGACATCGTATCCGAATACAACTCGCTGCTAGCCAACCCGAACTGGCAACTCGAGGGGCCGGTTTTCAATACTCCACCACCAGCGGCCGATGGAACATGTCCGGCTGGCAGCATTCCGATCTACCGGCTATACAACAACGGCATGGGCGGCGCGCCGAACCACCGTTTTACCACCGACCCGAGTCTCCGCGCCCAAATGATCGCTCAGGGCTGGGCAGCCGAAGGCTTCGGGATCGGCGTTGTCTTCTGCTCGCCGCAATAGCCAACACGCTCGCCGACTTCGAGCCGGGCGCACTGCGGCTGCGCCTCAGGACAGCTGCGCGTGCGCGTAGAGGCGGCTGGTGCGCGGGACGCCGGCCAGCAGATACTCCATCTGGTCGGCGAGGATGCGGCGATTGCGCAGGATGAAGTGCTCGTGCCGGTTGGGCACGTAGGGCACGTAGATTAGCGGCATTCCGGCTGCCTCCGGCGATCGATTCGCTTTCTTCGTGTTGCAGCGGCGGCAGGCGGTCACCGAATTGGTCCACACATCGCGCCCCCCGCGGGAGATCGGCACGACGTGGTCGCGCGACAGATCGCGCAGCATGAAGCGCTCACCGCAGTAGGCGCAGAGCTGGCGGTCGCGGGCGAAGAGCAGCGCGTTGGTAAGCCCCGGTGAGTGAAAGTGCTCACCCGGGACGCTGCCCTTGATGGCGAGAATTGACTTGGTGGCGATGCGCGAGCGCACCCCGTTGCGCTGCCAGCCGCCCCGGAACTCGCGCACGACGTCGCCGATCGACCAGGCGACCAGGTGTTTGGCGTGGTAGGTGATGGCATCCTCGAGGACGACCCAGGCCTGCGGGAGGCCGGCCATGTCGACGGTGAGGACGAGCGGTTCCATAGGTCGATGCTACCGGGGATCGTGCCCGCCTGTCCAGCCGGCACGAAGCTTGCCGGACCGCACGCGCCACGGTTTTCGCCACGGCCCGGCGGGATTGCCCCGCCGGTTTGCCGCGACTGCTGACCGCTTCGACAAATCCGATCGCCGATCCGTCGGAGCGGCGGCGATCCCCATCCTGGGTTGGGAGAGCCGCGCACAGCTCTCGAAATCGCCGGTCTCGCTGCTCGCACAGCCAGATTCTTAACGAGTTGCATGACGCCGCGTTGACGACTTACTGCTCGGCCGCGTCGCGACAGGCGAGCGCGAGCAACGCGCGCTGCGCGGCTTCTTCATCGCGCGCATTTTCGGCCGCCGCCACGCGGACGATCAGTCCGTCGGCAGCCTGCCAGTACGTTCCCTTGCGGCCGTCGCGCACCAGCTCGAGGTCGTTCCGCGCTCGAGGCGGCGCCAGCACCAGCAATGTTCTCGTCATTCCTTGTGCCTCGTTCATCTTCGTTTCGATGGCCCAGGGCAACAAAAAAGCCCGGGACCTCTTCGGCCGCCGGGCTTCCGGTGGGAGGTCCGCGATTTCCGCTAAGACTCGACCTCCGTCGGAAGCAAGCGGCCGTCTGCGTCGCTCACCATGTCCGTCTGAATCAGTCGGTTGAACGCGCATTGCGCCCATGCACGACCCGTCGCCGCGGCGAAAACGCGCGTCCGCACGCCCCCATACGGGGCGCTGCCGGGATGCGATCGGTATGCCTGTTTGCAGTGCGATTCAGTCATTGCGGTTCGACCACTTGCTCGAACAATTGAGATGATGCAATGTTAACGATCGAGAGCGCGAAAGGCAAGGATTCAGTGGGTCGCGCGCATCAGTCGCACCACAGATTGGCGAAAATGCAACACACAAAATTTGGCGAGCCGACGAATGATGCCGGTGGCACGATGAACGCCGCATGATGCTCGGTGAGCGCCTCAAGCTTGTGCGCGGCACGGCCAGCCAGAAAGCATTCGCGGCCGAGCTGGGCGTGCACGAGAACACGATCTCCAACGCCGAACGGCGCAACTCGGCCACTCAGGAATATCTGCTGAAACTCGCGACCGCCCGCGGTGTCAACCTGCACTGGTTGCTGACCGGACACGGACCGATGCGCGTCGCGGAGCTCGACAGCTCGCTGCTGCAAGAGAAGATCAACCTCGCGCTGGCCGATGCGCTGCGGCTCGCGTACGGTGCGAGATACGCGAGCCTTGCGCTCGAGACACGGGCGCGAGCGCTGCGAGCTGGCGCGACTTATCTTCGGGCGATCGGTGTGACCGACAGCACCCTGCCCGGCACCGATGCCCTCGCAAAGCTGCTGCGGCTCACCATCGAGGTCATGCGCCGCGCGGATTGATTCATGCGTAACGCCTTCACCCACATTCTCCGCGCTCTCGTTGCCGCGCCGCTCCTGGCGGCTGCTACGCTCGCGTATGCTGCGTTCCAGTTCGAGCAGATCTATTCCAATGAGGACGGTACGGTGCAGTACATCGTGCTGCACGAAACCGCTGGCGTCGACGGTCAGCAGGCGATGCGCGGGCTGACACTCACCAGCACGCACGCCGGCGTCTCGAAGACCTACGTTTTCACCAACGACTTGCCCAGCAGCCAGACCGCAGGCAAGCGTGTGCTCATCGCCACGCAGGGCTTCGCAGCGCTCGGTCTCGTGATTCCCGATTACGTAATCCCGAACGAATTCATTGCGTCCGACGCGGCAACGCTCAGCTTCGCTGGCAGCGACCAGCTCGGCTATCCGCTGCTTCCAACCGACGGCATCAACGCCCTGGCGCGAAGCGGTGCAACGATTCCAAACGTCGCGACCAACTTCGGCGGCGCAGCGGCGAGCGCGAGCGCCCTGCCGGTGACTGCGGTCGAGTATTACAACGCGGCGCTCGACCACTACTTCATGAGCGCGCTGCAAGCCGACATCGACGCCCTCGATACGCAGCGCATTCCTGGATGGCGGCGCACCGGCTTCGGCTTCAAGGTGTTTCCCTCGCAGGCGAGCGGCGGCCCCGAAGCGAGTCCGGTGTGCCGGTTCTACATTCCTCCTGAGCACGGCAATTCGCATTTCTATTCTGCCTCGCCCGCGGAATGCGCGACGGTCCTGCAGAAGATCGGGACTGATCCCAACTTCAGCGGCTACGTCTACGAAACGCCGAACGCCTTCTACATCGCGCTGCCCGACACGACGACGGGCGTCTGTCCTGCGGGAACAATTCCCGTCTATCGACTGTGGAACCACCGTCCCGACTCCAATCATCGCTACACCACGGATCTCGCGATCAAGGCGCAGATGATCGCCGCGGGCTATCTCGCGGAAGGGTACGGACCGGACCCTGTCGACATGTGCGCGGTCAACTCGGCGGCGGCGACCATCCAGGTTCGCGTCACGTCAACTTCACCGTTCGCACCCGGGTGCGACGGCGTGCCACCAATTGGAATCTTGTACACGAACGCCGAAGTCGAGCCGATGACGTCGATCAATCCGCGCAATCCGGCGAACATCGTCGGCGTGTGGCAGCAGGATCGCTGGTCGAACGGAGGCGCGGAGGGCATGGTGACAGGAGCATCCTTCGACGGGGGGCAAACCTGGGCCTTCAGCATGGCCGCGTTCTCGCATTGCACCGGAGGCAACGCGGCAAACGGCGCCGACTATCCGCGCTCGAGCGATCCCTGGGTGAGCTTCGGGCCCGACGGCACGGTTTACCAGGCGGCGATCGCCTTCAGCGGCGAGTCGCAGGCGCCTGGTTCCACCAGCGCGGTGCTCGCGAGCCGCTCGACCGACGGCGGCCGTACATGGAGCGCTCCAGCCGTGCTGATCAGCGACGTGAACGGATATTTCAACGACAAGGATTCGATCACTGCCGATCCGACGGACGCGACGCTCGTCTACGCGGTGTGGGATCGCCTGACGCCCGACAGCAGGGGACCGGCGATGCTCGCGCGCAGCACCGACGCCGGTTTCAGCTGGCAAACGCCGAGCGTGATCTTCGATCCGGGCATGCACCGGCAGACGCTAAACAATCAGATCGTCGTGCTGCCCGACGGCACGGTCGTGGACTTCTTCACCCAGCTCGACTTCTCGGCGGGGAATTTCCCCGTGGTCACGCTGCAGGTCGTGCGCTCGACCGACAAGGGGATGAGCTGGTCGGCCCCGTTCGCCGTCTCGCAAGTGCTATCGGTGGGAACTTTCGATCCAGTCACCGGCGCTCCGGTGCGCGACGGCTCCACGCTCGGCTCGATCGCAGTGGGGCCGCATGGAGAGCTGGCCGCCGCGTGGCAGGACGCGCGCTACTCGACCAGCGGTTTCGACGGCATCGCCTTTTCGCGCTCGCTCGATGGCGGGCTCACCTGGTCCATGCCCATCGGAATCAACACCGTTCCCGGCGTCGCGGCCTTCGAGCCGACCGTCGCCTATCGCAGCGACGGCACGGTCGGCGTGAGCTATTTCGATTTTCGCGGTGCGCCGGCCACTATCTCTTCATTGCCGACGAATTACTGGCTCACGCACTCGGGCGACGGCATCGTCTGGCGCGAGGGCCCGGTGACATCAAGCTTCGATCTTGCGACCGCACCCGATGCGTTGGGCTTGTTCCTCGGTGACTACCAGGCGCTCGCAAGCGTCGGCGAAGCCTTCCTGCCCTTCTACGTGCAGACCAACAGCGGCAATCTCGCAAACCGCACCGACGTGTTCGTGAATCCGCCCGCATCGGTCATCCCAAGCGCCGAGAAGGCTCACCTCCTGCAGCGGCAGCAGACCGAGACGATGGTTCGTGCGCGGCTTGCTTCGCCGCTCGCGGCGACGCCGGAGCTTGCGCAGCGTGTGCATGACAACGCGCGTCGCGTCATCGAGCGCCGGAAGCACAACACCGGACCTTG
>DATKJP010000083.1:0-2574 GCA_035543635.1 Casimicrobiaceae bacterium | reverse complement strand
CAAGCGCCTCGGGGAATCCTCGCTCGAGATCGGCGAGATCGTCGAGCTCATCTCCGACATTACCGAGCAGACGAACGTGCTCGCGTTGAATGCCGCGATCCAGGCCGCGTCCGCCGGTGAAGCGGGCCGCGGCTTCACCGTGGTCGCGGAAGAAGTGCAGCGGCTCGCAGAACGCTCCGGTGAAGCGACAAAGCAGATCGAAGCGATCGTGAAGACGATTCAGGCCGACACGCAGGACGCAGTCGCTGCAATGGAGAAGTCAACGGTCGGTGTGGTCGAAGGCGCGAAGCTCTCCGATGCTGCAGGTCAGGCGCTTACCGAGATTCAGAGCGTCTCGCGCGAACTCGCGGCGCTGATCGGACGCATCTCCGCGCAGACCCAGATGCAATCGGCTTCGGTGTCCGAGGTAACGCGCGGCATGCAGGGCATCTTGAAGATTACAGAAGAGACGACCGAGGGTACCAAGCAGACGAACGTGTCCATCGGTCAACTCACCAAGCTCGCCGCGGAGTTGCGCTCGTCCGTTGCGGGTTTCAAGGTGTAGACCGCAAACGAGCGAAAAGCGAGATCCTAGGACGAGCACGCTTCACGCGCGAAAGCGCGCACCGCCCGGCAGGCGCTCAGTGTCGCTTCGTCGCATTGGGCGTGGTTCTTGCTGAAGCACCGGGATAGGCTTTGGCGAGAGGGAGCTTGAAGCATCGTGTCCACTGAATCCGCACCCGAATTCGATCTTGGCCCGCTCTCCTGGGTCCAGGGCGAGATCGATCAGGCGCTCCAGCGGGGCCTCGAAGCGCTCGCCGCCTTCAAGGCGAACCCGCGCGATCCCGGTCAGCTCAAGCACGCGCGCACGCACATTCACCAGGCGGCGGGCGCGATTCAGATGGTGGGTTTGGATGCCGTCGTGGCGTTCACCGACGAGATCGAGCGGCACCTCACTCGCCTCGAGGAAGCATCGCCCTCCGATATTGCGCCCACGGTCACCGTGCTCGATCGCGCGTGCCGCAAGCTTCGCATCTTCCTCGATGAGCTCATCAACGGCGCATCGCCGGTGCCGCTCAAGCTCTTTCCCGAATACGCTGCGATGCAGGCGGCCCGCGGCATCAAGAACGCGGCGCCGACCGACCTGTTCTACCCGGATCTCTCGCCGCGCGCGCCGAAGATCGCACAGCGCGAGATCATTCCACCAAACCGGCTGCCGTCTTATCTGATCAAGCAGCGCCGCGTCTACCAACGCGGGCTCCTCGGCTGGCTCCGGGGCGACGAGAACGGCAGCAAGACTATGCGCGATGCCATCGCCGGCATCGAGGACGCGACCACGCAATCGAATCTGCGCGCGTTCTGGTGGACCGTGGGGGCGCTGCTTGAAGGCCTAGTCGAGCACGGCGTCGAGTCGGGCTTCGGCGTGAAGCAGCTTTGCGCGCGCATCGATCTGCAGATCCGCCGTGTCTCCGAAGGCGGTGCGAAGGTGGCCGATCGGCTGCGTCGCGAAGTGCTGTACTACGTTGCGATCTGCGCACCGGTGGCGCCGCAGGTGCAAGCCGTGCAGCGCGCCTTCCATCTTTCGGGTTTGATCCCCTCGGCGGAAGTGCTCTCCGCCGACGTCGTGCGCCTGCAACCGATCCTGCGCGAAGCGCGCGAACAGCTGACCGGTGCGAAGGACGCCTGGCTCAAGACGGCGTCGGGGCGCGCCGAGAACATGGGCAAGTTGAAGCAGACGCTCGCCTCGGTGCATACGAAGGCCGCCGAGACGAAGAACGGCGCGCTGATGAAGCTCACGTCCGCGCTCGTCGAACGGCTGGAAAAGATGCCCTCGTCCGGCGTCTCCGAGCCGGTCGCGATGGAGTACGCGACGGCGCTTCTGCTCGCGGAAAGCGCCTTCGAGAATTTTGCCAGCCTGTCGCCCGATTTCCCGAAGCAGGTCGATGCGATGCTCGCGCGTCTCGACGCTGCCCGCACGGGACGCGCGCCGACGGTCAGTGCGCCGATGCTCGACGAGATGAGCAAGCGCGCGCAGGAGCGCGTGCTGCTCGCGCAGGTCTCGCGCGAGATCCAGGCGAACCTCCGGCACATGGAGCAGGTCCTCGACGCGTTCTTCCGCGATAACACCAAGCGCGCCGATCTCGCGACGCTCGCCAAGGACAGCCAGCAGATCCGCGGCGCGCTCCGCATTCTGGGCCTCGAGCAGGCCGATCGACTGCTTGCGCTGTGCAGCGGGCAGATCGAGAACTACGCGAAGCCCGACACGCCGGTTTCCAACGACGACCTCGAGATGCTTGCCGAGTCGCTGTCGGGACTCGGGTTCTACATCGAAGCGGTCGAGCAGCAGCGCCCGGATCGCGAGCGGCTGATCGAGCCGCTCATCGCCAAGCGGCTTGGCGAAGCGCCGAAAGCGGTTCCGGTGGAGGAGACGACGGAAAGCGCGGTAGCGGAATTGCGGGCCGCGTTGCCGCGGCTCGTCGCCGAAGCGCACGAAGCAGGGATGAGCCCCGCGACGCGCGAAAGCCTGCGCCAGAAGCTCGAGGGGCTGCACGACGACGCCGAGCTGATCGGCGACATGGAGCTTGCCGCCCAGGC
>DATKJP010000082.1:0-2540 GCA_035543635.1 Casimicrobiaceae bacterium | reverse complement strand
GTCCGAGCCGGCGCTGCCGCTCAGGGTTGCGGCATCGCTGCCGTGCAGGTCCATGAGAGAGGACTTCGTGAAATGCAAGCGGGGGCGATGATTGTAGCGGGTTTCCGTGCACCGCCACAATCGCGGGCAGGTCGGAAATTTCAATCGTGAAGCAGGCGCCGTTCGGCGAGCGCGAGACTCTCGGGAACCCCCAACAACACGACAATGTCGCCCGCCTCGAAACGGTAATCTGGCTCCGGCACGACGGATCGCGCTCCGCGCCGCCGTACGCCCGTCACTTCGACCCGGCCCCGCAAGTCGAGTTCCTGCAGCGTGTGTCCCACCGCCGCGGAACGCTCGCTGAGCAGGACCGAATGCAGGCGCGGCTGCAGATTGTCCGCGGCGTCGGCGGCGTCGGTAGCTCCGTGATAGAAGCCGCGAAACAGGCTGTAGCGTTCCTCCCTGATCTCGCGGATGCGCGAGAGCACGCGATTGAGCGGCACACCGAGGAGCAGCAGGGAATGCGACGCGAGCATGAGGCTGCCTTCGAGCACCTCCGGCACGACCTCGGTCGCGCCCGCCTTGATCAGTCGATCGAGCTCGCTGTCGTCGACCGTTCGCACAATCACCGGCAACTCGGGCCGAAGCTGGTGCGTGTGGTGCAGGATCCTGAGTGCGGTCGGCGTAGCGGCAAAAGTGACTGCCAGCGCGCGCGCTTTCGGCAAGCCAGCGGCGATCAGCGCTTCGCGGCGCCCGGCGTCTCCGTAAACCACGCTCGAGCCGTCGGCAGCCGCCTCGCGCACGCGCGCCGGATCGGAATCGAGCGCGATGAAGGGAATGTCCTCCTGTTCGAGGAGCCGAGCCAGATTCTGCCCGCTGCGCCCGAAGCCGCAGATGATGACGTGCTCCTGGCGAGCCATCGTCTGGGCCGCGATCTTGGTCACCTCCGCGGCACGCGCGAGCCAATCGTTCGCCGTGAGGCGGCGTGCCAGCGGTTCCGCGAAATGGATCATGAGCGGCGCCGAGAGCATGGAGAGCACCATCGCCGCGAGCACCAATTGCGCGAATGTCGGCGCGACGAGCGCGAGATCGGCGGCGAGCGCGAGCAACACGATCGCGAATTCGCCGGCCTGTGCGAGGTAGAACGCCGTGCGCAACGCGGTGGCGAGCGATGCGCCGAACAATCGTGCCAGAACGACTACAAGCGCGAACTTGGCCAACACCGGTCCGACGAGGAGCACGAGCAGCCACCCGAAGTGCTGCACGACCGTGTCAGGATCGAGATACATCCCGACGGTCACGAAGAACAAGCCGAGCAGCACGTCTCGGAAAGGCTTGATGTCCTCCTCGACCTGATAGCGGTACTCGGTCTCCGCGATGAGCATCCCCGCCAGAAAAGCCCCGAGCGCGAACGAGAGCCCGGCGAGCTCGGTCAACGCCGCGAGACCGAGGGTGACCAGCAGCACGTTGAGCATGAACAACTCGGAGGAACGCTGTCGCGCGACCAGGTGGAACCAGGCCCGCATGGGGGCCTGACCGAACACGAGGATGATCGCCAGCGCTATCGCCGCCTTGACGCCGGCGAGCGCGAGCGTCTGCCAAAGCTCGGCGCCGCCGGCGGCGAGCGTCGGGACCACGATCAGAAAGGCGACCACCGCGAGATCCTGGAACAAGAGGATGCCCATCACGTCGCGGCCGTGCGGCGAGTTGAGCTCCATGCGCTCGGCGAGCATTCGCGACGCGATCGCGGTCGAGCTCATGGCGAGCGCGCCGCCGAGCGCCAATCCCGCTAGTGCGCCGTAGCCGAGAAAATGCAACGCCCCCATCGCGGCCGCGACGGTGATCGCGACCTGCAAGAGCCCCAGCCCAAACACCGCGCGCCGCATCGCGGTCAAGTGCGCGAGGCTGAATTCGAGACCGATCGAGAACATAAGAAACACGATCCCGAATTCGGCAAGGTCGCGCACGTCGGCGTTGTCGGGCACCAGGCCCAGCGCGTGCGGCCCGACGGCGATGCCGACCACGACGTAGCCCAATATCGGCGGCAGGCGCACCAGCCGGCAGACGATGATGACGACCACCGCGGCTGCGAGCAGAATCAGGATCAGTTGCAGCGTCTGCGACATCGACCCAATGTAGCATGAGCGCGGCGGTCCGGCTGAGGGCTTCGGGGTATACTTGAACGCATGTCTTTGAACGTCGTGGAGGCCGCGCCGGCAACGCGCGGACTCGTTCCGGAGCGCGCACTCGCGCTGGGGCGCGACGTGCTCCGAACGGAAGCCGAAGCAATCCGCGCGCTCGAGGGGCGCTTGGGTGCTCCCTTTCTCGCGGCGGCGCGCGCGCTTCTCGACTGCCGCGGGCGCGTGGTCGTGATCGGCATCGGCAAGTCGGGTCACATCGCGCGCAAGCTCGCCGCCACGCTCGCCTCCACGGGCACTCCGGCCTTCTTCGTACACGCGGCCGAGGCGAGCCACGGCGATCTCGGCATGATCGACCTCGACGATGCGGTTCTGGCGCTGTCGAATTCTGGTGAAACCGCCGAACTTGCCGACATTATCGGC
>DATKJP010000081.1:0-12078 GCA_035543635.1 Casimicrobiaceae bacterium | reverse complement strand
GCGAGCGACCGGCAGCATGGTCAGGCACTCCGATACCTTGCCGCCGCCGCAGCCGTCGTTGCCGCAGGGGCGGCAGTGATGCTCCGCCGATGTGACGACACGCTGCGCGACCTGCCACGGCCCCCACTCGAGCTCGCCGCTCGGACCGAAGAGCGCCACCACGGGCGTGCGGACCGCTGCGGCGATGTGCATCGGCGCCGAATCCACTCCGACGAATAGGCGCGCCTCCCGCGTCAGCGCAGCGAGCTCGCGCAGGCTCACTTGTCCGACGAGATCGACGACGTTCGCACGCGAGGCTTCGGAGAGCGCGCCGAGGATCGTGTCGGCGAGCTCTCGCTCGCGCTGGTCCGGAGCGCCGGTGACGACGATGCGCCAGCCTTCGCCGGCGAGCCGCTCGACGAGCTCGGCGCATGCGTCCGGTGCCCAGCACTTGAACATCCAGCGCGACCCGGGATGAAGCTGAATGAAGCGCCGCGACTCGAGACGATGTTGCGCCATCAGGGCTGCAATGCGCGCGGCGTCTTGTGCACCGGGGACGAGCACGAGATGTCTCTCGTCGCGCGCCGGTTGAAGCCCGAGGCGGCGCAGGGCATCGAGATTGCATTCGACCGTGTGGCGCGGCGTGCCTCGCGGCAGCCGATAGTAATGGGTGAAGCTCGCGCGCCACAGCCAGTGCGCCTCCGGCAGCTCGCGCGCCACGGCGTAGGTCGGACGCAACAAACGCGTGAGCCATGCTCCGCGCGGATGCTCGGTCAGGTGCACGACGAGGTCGTAGCGGCGCGAGGCGAGCGAGCGCAGCAACCCCAGCTCGGCGCGCGCCTGTGCGAGCAGGCCGCGGCGCTTCCAGTTGCGGTCGATCGTGTGCACGCGGGCAATGGCGGGATGGCCTTCGAGCATCGCGGCGGTTTCTGCGTAGACGAGCGCATCGATCTCGGCTTCCGGCAAAGCATGTTTGAGAACAGTGAACACCGGTGAGGCGAGAAGCACATCGCCGTGATGCCGCAGCTTGATGACCAGTGCCCGACGCAGATTGGTGCGATCGATGGCGTCGGGCGGTGCGAAAAGCATGGCGCAAGATACCAAAGCGCTTTGTCCCTTACAAACGCTTGCGTCAATTGGCAGTCAGGACTTACTCGTCGACCAAGCCGCGTCATACTTTGTTTCGCGCGTTCGGGTAGAATCGACCGCTCCCCGAGATGAAGCCCCAGCTTGCCGCCGCAGCCATGCCTCTGGAGGCAGCTTCCGCCGCCCACAAGGCCCAGATCCTCGCCGAGGCGCTGCCTTACATCCAACGCTTTCACGACAAAGCGATCGTCATCAAGTACGGTGGCAACGCGATGACGGAGTCCACGCTCAAGGCGGGCTTCGCGCGCGACGTGGTGATGCTCAAGCTCGTCGGCATGAACCCGATCATTGTCCACGGCGGAGGACCGCAGATCGGGGATCTCCTGAAGACCATGGGCATCCCGACCGAGTTCCGGCAGGGCATGCGCGTCACCGATGAGAAGGTGATGAACGTCGTCGAGATGGTGCTGGGCGAGCTCAATCAGGAAATCGTCGGGCTCATCAACCAGCACGGCGGGCGCGCGGTGGGCCTAACCGGGCAGGACGGCGGCTTCATCCACGCGCGCAAGATGCTGCTCAAGAGCGAGACCAATCACGCTGAGCTGGTCGACATCGGGCTGGTGGGAGAGATCGAGTGCATCGACCCCGAGCTCATTCAGCTTCTCGACTCGCGCGATTTCATTCCCGTGATCGCGCCGATAGGCGTGGGCCCGGACGGCGAGGCGTACAACATCAATGCCGATCTCGTTGCCGGAAAGCTCGCCGAGACGCTACGCGCGGAGAAGCTCGTGCTGATGACCAACACCGCGGGCGTTCTCGACCGCAGCGGGAATCTTCTCACCGGCCTCACCGCCTCCGAGATCGAGCGCCTCTTCGCCGACGGGACGATTCACGGCGGGATGCTGCCCAAGATCGGATCGGCGCTCGACGCTGTGAAGAATGGCGTGGTGAGCTCGCATATCATCGACGGTCGTGTGGAGCACGCGCTGCTGCTCGAAGTGCTCACGAACGAAGGCGTGGGCACCATGATTCGAGCCGGCTGATCGGCGTGGGGAAGCGACGAGATGACGACCGAATCCGCTGAGCGCAAGCCCGCTCGAAAGAAAGAGCCCGGCGAGCGAAGGCGCAACATCCTCGAGATGCTGGCCGCGATGCTGGAGAATCCGCGCGGCGACAAGGTCACGACCTCGGCGCTGGCGGCGCGGCTCGACGTGTCGGAAGCCGCGCTCTACCGGCACTTCGCGAGCAAGGCGCAGATGTTCGAGGGCTTGATCGAGTTCATCGAATCCACGCTCGTCTCGCGCATCAATCGCATCACGAGCGAAACGACCGACGGCGTCGCGCAAGCGACGCAAATCGTCTCGCTGCTCCTCGGCTTCGCGGAAAAGAATCCGGGCATGACGCGGGTTCTGATCGGCGACGCGCTGGTGACCGAGGACGAACGCCTGCAGGTGCGCATGAACCAGCTCTACGACAAGGTGGAAGCAGCGCTGCGACAGGCGCTCAAGATCGCGCAGGCGGGCGGAAGCTGGAACGGCGACCCGAACGCGGAGGCGAGCGCGCTGCTCGCCTTCGTGCTGGGCCGGTGGCTGCTTTTCGCCAAGTCTGGCTTCAAGCGCGTGCCGCAGGAGGGCTGGGAGGCGCAGCGGAAGTATCTTTTCGGCTGAAGCGGTGCCCGGCGCCTCTCAGGCCGCCTGAACCGTCGAGGGCGCGATCACGCAGCCGCTGATGCGCCAACCGCTGCGCTTCTGCCGCTCCATCGTGTAGATGGCAACGAGCACCGTATTGTCGCGTCCGATCAGGCGCAAGGGTTGCACGATCACGCCGTCGATCACTGCGCCTTCGAGGAATTCGTCGTAACGCGCGTCGAGCAACGGCGAGTAGGCGTTGCGCACCATCGTCATGAAATTGCTCGCGTCGCCGAACTGCGCCTGGATCCCAGGCGTCGCGTAGCCGAATGCCTTGACACTGTCACCCGCTCTGAGTGCGGCGAGCTGCTGCGAAATTACTTTCTTGATCGCTTGCCATTCCGTTTTGGCGAGCTGCGTATTGGCGGCCCGAGCCCGCGGGACTGCAACAGCGATTAGCGTCGTCCCTGCGGCCGCGAAGAGGAGCCTGCGCCGCGCAGCCGAGAACATCAACGTCCCTTCCCGCAGACCGGACAATCGGGATCCTTGCCGAAGCTCACTTCGCGCCACTCCATCGCGAGCGCGTCCAGCAGCAATAGCCGGCCGGCGAGCGAGCGCCCCGCGGGAGCCAGAAGCTTCAGCGCCTCGGCAGCCTGCGTCGCGCCGATGATGCCGACCAGCGGAGCGAACACGCCCATCGTCGCACAGCGCGTCTCCTCGAATTCATCGCCTTCGCCGAACAGGCAGTGGTAGCAAGGATTGGCGGGATCGCGCGCATCGAAGACAGCGATCTGGCCGTCGAAGCGAATCGCCGCGCCCGAGACGAGAGGCTTCTTCGCCGCCACGCAGGCGCGATTCACCGCATGTCGCGTCGCGAAATTGTCGGAGCAGTCGATGACCACGTCGGCATCCCCGGCCAGCGGCGCGAGCTCGCGCTCGCCGACGCGCTCGGCCACGAGGTCCACGCGCACTTCGGGATTGATCGCAGCGAGACGCGCTCGCGCCGCTTCAACCTTCGGCCTGTCGACCACACTGGTATCGAAGAGGATCTGGCGCTGCAGGTTGGTGAGATCGACCTTGTCCGCATCGACAAGCGTCAATGCGCCCAAGCCTGCGGCGGCGAGAAACTGCGCGACCGGATTGCCGAGCCCTCCGATGCCCACGATCAACGCCTGTGACCGCGCGAAGCGCTCCTGCGCGTCCACGCCCAGCTCCGAGAGCAGGATGTGGCGGCTGTAGCGAAGCAGTTGCGCATCATCCATTGGCGCCTCAGGCAAAAACGCCCGGACAAGCCGGGCGTCGTTGCATGAGCGTTGATCGGGCTTGCTTACGGCTTCACCTGTGCCGACACCGTCTTGATCGAGGCGTTGACGGGCAGTCCCTTCAACTGATTGATCGCCTGTTTCAACTGGAAGTCGTCGGCGGCGCCGAATTCGAAGCGCGGAGGCAGCGCCTCGGCGTCGGTTTTCTGCACCGGCTTCGCATCGACCTTGGCGGCCGAGGCCGTGGTCGCCTTGGTCTTGGTGCTGAGCGAGGCATCGGGTTGCCCCACTGCGCCGGGACCCGGCACTTCGAGATGGTGCTCGAGGTTCGCTTCGCGCAGGCGGCTCGCAGACTCGCGACCGTCATCGATCAGGACATCCGGCTCGATGCCCTTCGCCTGGATCGAGCGTCCGCTCGGCGTGTAGTAGCGCGCAGTCGTGAGCTTGAGACCGGTGTTCTGTCCGAGCGGGAGGATCGTCTGCACCGAGCCCTTGCCGAAGGTTTGCGAGCCCATGACGATCGCGCGCTTGTGATCCTGCAGCGCTCCGGCGACGATCTCGGAAGCCGAAGCGGTTCCGCCGTCGACCAGCACGACCATCGGCACCGACTTGATGCCGGCGGGCAGATCGCGCAGATAGTCGTCGCCGCGGCTGCGCATGTAGTTGTCGCGGTTCGCGGAGAGACGCATGCGCGCATCGGGCGTGCGGCCGTCGGTGTAGACGACGAGCGCGTCCTTGGGCAGGAATGCGGCGGACACGCCGACCGCCGTGGGCAGGAGACCGCCCGGATCGGTGCGCACATCAAGAACGAGTCCAGTCAGCGGGCCGTCCTTGTACAAATCCTTGATCGCCTTCGCGAGGTCCTCGCCCGTGCGCTCCTGGAACTGGCGGATGCGGATGTAGCCGTAGCCCGGCTCGAGCATCTTGTATTTGACGCTCTTTACCACGATCTCTTCGCGCGTGAGCGTGAAGGTGAGCGGCGTATCGACGTCCTTGCGTGCCACCGTAAGCACGATTTGCGTGCCCGGCTTGCCGCGCATCTTTTGCACCGCTTCGGAGAGCGCCATGCCGCGCGTGGCGGTGTCGTCGATCTTGATGATCAGATCGCCAGCCTTGATGCCGGCGCGGAACGCGGGCGTATCTTCGATCGGCGAAATGACCTTGATGATCGCGTCTTCGACGCCGACTTCGATACCCAACCCGCCGAACTTGCCCTGCGTTGAAACCTGAAGCTCTTTGAACGCGTCCGCGTCGAGGAAATCCGAGTGCGGGTCGAGCCCATGCACCATGCCGTTGATCGCCTCGCGGATCAACTTGTCGTCGGGCACCGCCTCGACATAGTCGCTCTTGATCCGGCCGAAAACGGCGGAGAACAGCTGCAGATCGTCGTAGGGAATCGGGAGCTTCGCCTCTTTTTCCGCCATCGCCGAGAAGTTGAGGCTCAACAGCAGCCCGAGTACCGCGCCGAGACCTATCAGTCCCGCCTTTTTCCAGCCATTACCCATGTCAAACCTCGCTTCGCCTTGCGATTCACAGTCGAAAGCACGCGATTCCAGAACGGAACCGAGCCGCGCACCCCACACAGCCGATCGAAGTATACGCCCGTTTGAAAAACGCAACAGCCGGGGAGCCACGCGGCGGCACCGATCTGACCGACGGCGTGTGAGCAATGCGTCCCGGCGCACGCCGTCGGTTGACGTGGACCGGTGCGCGACGCGCAAGTTCCGCGGCGAATTGTTACAACGGTTGCGCTATCATTCTGCGGCCGGCGCGGACGCAACGGGAGCTCCACACGGCGGTCGAACAAGCAAAATGTTTCTCACTTTTCTCGAGAACAACTGGCCGCTGGTGCTGGTCGCGATCGTTTCGGGCGCCATGCTGATCTGGCCGGCCATCCAGCAGCGTCTCGGGCCGACGCGCGAGGTCGGCGCGATGCAGGCGACGCAGCTCATCAACCGGCAAAACGCCTTGATGCTCGACCTGCGCGAAACGCAAGAATACGAGGGCGGTCACGTCCCCAACGCGGTACACCTGCCGCTTTCACAGCTCGCGGACCGCGGCCAGGAGCTGAAGAAGTTCACCGCCCGGCCGGTGATCGCTTACTGCGAGCGTGGCAGCCGAAGCCGCGGCGCCGCAGGCAAGCTCGCGAAACTGGGCTTTTCGGAGGTTTACACGCTGCGCGGCGGCTTGCGTGCCTGGGCCGACGCCGGCCTGCCGGTTGAGAAATGATGGCCCCGATCACCATGTACTCGACCGAGGTCTGCCCGTTCTGCGTGCGTGCCGAACGCCTGCTGCGGTCGAAAGGGGTTTCGGAGATCGCCAAGGTGCGGGTCGACCTCGAGCCTGCGCAGCGCCTGGAGATGGTGCGCAAGACCGGGCGGCGCACCGTGCCGCAGATCTACATCGGCGAGGTTCACGTTGGGGGCTATGACGATCTGGTCGCGCTCGATCGTGCCGGTCAGCTCGATTCCCTGCTTGCCGCGTGAGCATGCTTCGCCGCGGGCGAGCGGCGGCTGCGGTATAATTTTAGGTTTCGCCATTCAACTTCGCAGTTCAACACTTCAACCAGGAAATCCGCATGGCCGATCCACAAATTCCGTCCGGTCCGTCGTTCAACATCGAGCGTATCTACGTCAAGGACCTTTCGCTGGAGAATCCCGGCGCCCCCCAATCCTTCAGCATGCAGACCACGCCGCAGGTCGAGGTCAGCCTACGCAGCCGCGCGGAGCAGATCGGGGAAGGTGTGTTCGAGTGCGTGCTCACGATTACAGTGACTGCGCGTGCGGAGGCCAAGACGGTCTTCCTCGTGGAGGCGGCGCAGGCCGGCATTTTCCACATCAAGGGCGTGCCGCTTGCCGACATCCAGCCGATTCTCGGCATCCATTGCCCGGCGGTGCTCTTCCCGTATTGTCGCGAAACCATCGCCGACGCGGTCACTCGGGCCGGCTTCCCGCCGGTGCACTTGGATCCGATCAACTTCGAGGTCCTCTACCAGCAGCAGATGGCATCGATGCAGCAGCCGCCGCAGCAGCAGGCCGCGGCTTCGATTCCGAGCTGAACCGCGATGGCGAGACGCGCGCCGCGCTCCCTCGCGCTGGCGCTGTCGCTCGCCGCTGCGGCGGCCACAGGCTCCGAATTTCGCGCGACGAGCGAGGTCGCTGTGCTCTATGACGCGCCGTCGGTGAAGGGGAAGCCGCTCTTCGTCGTCGGCCGCGACTATCCGCTCGAGGTCGTCGTCAGCCTCGACGCCTGGCTGAAGGTCCGCGACGCCGGCGGAACGGTGGCATGGGTCGAACGCAAAGCAGTCTCGGAGCGCAGAACGCTGGTCGTGCGGACGCCGGTCGCGGAGATTCTCGCGAGCCCCGACGCCACGGCGCCGGTCGTCTTCAAGGCGGAGCAGAACGTGGTCCTCGAGTTGATCGAGCCGGCGCAGGGCGCGACAACACCCGGGTGGGTGAGGGTCCGCCACCGGGACGGCCAGACCGGTTTCGTGCGCATCGCGCAGGTCTGGGGCCTGTAGGCGACCACTGCAGCGCGGTAGCGCCTGCGCGGGAATGATCGATCGCGTGGCGATTCTCGGCGCCGGCGCCTGGGGAACGGCGCTCGCGGTGCATCTCGCTCGCGGTAGCGAGTCGCCCGGCGTGCGGTTGTGGGCGCGCGACCCGGCGCAGGCGAGCGCGCTCGCCGCGACCCGCGAGAACGCGCGCTACCTTCGCGGCGTCAGCATTCCGCAAGCCGTGTCCGTAGTGACCTGTCTCGAAGATGCAGTTTTCGACGCGGCGCTCGTGGTCGTCGCGACACCAATCGCCGCGCTCCTGCAAGTCGTGACGGCGCTGCAAACGCTGACCACTGCTCCTCTTGTGTGGTTGTGCAAAGGTTTCGTCGCCACCGACGCGAAGCCCGGCGTAGCGCTCGCGCATCAAGTTGTGGCCTCGCGCTGGTCGGCGCCTGTTGGCGTCGTTTCAGGTCCGAGCTTCGCCGAGGAGGTCGCGCGCGGGCTGCCCACTGCCGTGAGCGTCGCCGCGACCGAGTCCGTCACCGCGGAGGCGGTGGCGCAGCGGCTGCGCAGCGACCGGTTGCGCGCATACGTAAGCGACGATCTCGCCAGTGTGGAAGTCGGCGGCGCGGTGAAGAATGTGCTGGCGATCGCTGCCGGCGCGAGCGACGGCTTGAGCTTCGGGCACAACGCACGCGCGGCACTCATCACGCGAGGTCTTGCCGAGACAGCACGACTTTGCGCTGCGCTCGGCGGAAAACGCGAGACCCTGATGGGTTTGTCCGGACTCGGTGATCTCGTACTGACCTGCACCGGAGACCTTTCGCGTAACCGGCGCGTCGGGCTCGCGCTGGCATCCGGTAGCAAGCTCGCCGCGATTCTCGCCGATCTCGGTCATGTCGCGGAAGGCGTGACGGCGGCGCGCGATGTGAAGCTGCTCAGCACGGCGCTGAAGGTAGAAATGCCGATCTGCAAAGCAGTTTATCGCGTGCTCTACGAGAACCTGCCGGCGCGTCGGGCGGTCGAAGCGCTGCTCGCGCGCGAGCCGGGCCCGGAATTTCTTTGAACAGGAAGAACGAAACATGCGTCATTTTTCGCTTGCCTGCATCTGCTTGGGCTTTGGACTCGCGTCGACTGTGATGAGTACGCTTGCCGCAGGCGCGTCCGGCTTCGCTCCGCCCGCCACGCCGTCTCGCCCGGTTGTCGACGTGGTGCATGGCGTCAAGCTCACCGATCCTTACCGCTGGCTCGAGAACGGGCGCGATCCTGAAGTCGAAGCGTGGACCAGGCGCCAGCACGAAACCACGGTGAGCTGGCTCGACGCCAACGCGCCCGCGGTGACGGGATTGCACGACGAGCTCGTCGCGTATTTCGATCGCGACATCACGCAGCCGCCGTTCTTCAAGAAGGGGCGCGAGTTCTTCTACCGCACGCGCAAGGGCGAGGCGCAGGCAAAGGTCTACACGCGCATCGATGGCCGCGAGCAGCTGATCTTCGATCCGTTGGCGCTCGATCCATCGGGGAAGACCAGCGTCGGAGCCTTCGTCCTCAATCGCGACGCGAGCAAGGCCGCGGTCGCAACCTACAGCCGCGGCTCGGAGATCACTGATTTCCGCGTAATCGATACGCGCACCGGGGAGCAGATCGGTCGGCTGCTGCCCGGCATCCAGTCTTTCGCCTGGCCGCACGACGAGCGCTACGCGTTCATTTCTCCGCGCACCAAGGAATCGATCGAGCGCCAGGAGCCGCAGCGCTGCTACAGACATAAGCTCGGCGACGATCACAACAACGACGAGCTCTTGATCGCGATGACCGACGCCAAGGACTACTGCTCGGTATTCGAGCCCGAGGACGCGGAGCTGACCGTCTTCGAGACCGGCGACTTCTACTCCAACACGCTGAAGATCCGCCCGATCGGCTCGACTTCGGAGCCGAAGACGATCTATTCCAGCAAGGAATTTCGCGCGACGCCGGACTTCCGCAAGGATCGCATTTACATCGTCACCAATGATCATGCGCCCAACTTCAAGCTGATGGTGGCGAGCTACCAGGCGCCGGAGTTCGAGCGCTGGCAGGTGTTGTGGCCAGAGCAGGACACCGTGCTCGACGGCGTGGACGTCACCAGCGACTGGCTGCTCGTGCGAGACAAGAAGGATGTGCTCACGCGCGTCTGGGTGCACGACCTCCAGGGCAGGCGGGTGCGCGAGCTGCCGCTCCCCGAGCTGGGAAACATCAGCGCCAGCGCGTACGACAAGGACAAGAACGTCGTGTACGCGACGCTCTCGACTTTCACCGCGCCGGGCCGGCTGTACGAGATCGACGGCAAAAAGCTCGCGTGGTCCCTGATCTGGGAAGACACGCCGCCACTCGACACCTCGCAGATCGAATCGAAGCTCGTGTTCTACAGCTCGAAGGACGGCACGCGCGTGCCGATGTTCCTCACCTACCGCAAGGGAACGAAGCAGGACGGCACGAACCCTGTTTTCCTTCACGGCTACGGCGGTTTCAACATCGGGATCGGCCCCGATTACGTGAGGAGCTGGGCGACGTTCATCAATCGCGGCGGCGTGCTCGCCGAAGCCGGTATTCGCGGCGGCGACGAATACGGCGAGCGCTGGCACGAAGCGGCGAAATTCGACAAGAAGCAGAACAGCTTCGACGATTTCATTGCGGCCGCCGAATGGCTGGTGCGCGAGAAGTACACGACGCGCGATCGGCTGATGGTGGGCGGAGGCAGCAACGGAGGCTTGCTCGTCGGCGCGATGCTCACCCAGCGGCCGGACCTGTTTACCGCGGCGCTGTGCCAGGTGCCGCTCATCGACATGGTGCGGTTTCACAAGTTCCTGATCGCGCGCTACTGGATAGCCGAATACGGCGATCCGGACAAGGCCGAGGATTTCGCGTATATCCTGCGCTACTCGCCGTACGAGAACATCCGCGACGGCGTGAATTTTCCGCCTACGCTCGTCACCGCGGGCGAATACGATTCACGCGTCGATCCCATGCACGCCAAGAAGTTCGTGGCCGCAGTGCAGAATCATCTCGGCCAGATCGATCCGTTCCTGCTGTACATGGACTTCGACAGCGGGCACGGCTACGGCAAGGCGAAGGAACAGATCATTCGCGACCGCGAGTACGAGCTTCGCTTCATCTTCGCGAGGCTGGGCATGCGCTAGCAGTCAGCCTTTAATGAACCTGCCGATTGCGGGGATCGTTGCCCGTCAAGCGGAGCCGGCAAAGCGCAGCTGCCGCCACGCTTCGTACGCCGCGATTGCCACCGCGTTGGAGAGATTGATGCTGCGCACGTTGGGACGCATCGGTATGCGCAGTCGCGAATCCCGCTCGAACTCGGCGAGGATGGCCTCCGGCAAGCCGCTTGTTTCGCGACCGAAAACGAGCACGTCGTCGGGCCTGAACTCGCAATCGTAGAGAGAGCGCTCTGCGCTCGTCGTCAACGCAAACCAGCGGCGCGAGCGGTGCGGATCGATTGCGGCACGGCACGTGAGCCAGTCCCGATGCGTTACCACGCGCGCGTATTCGTGATAGTCGAGCCCCGCGCGCTTCAATTCCCTGTCCTCAAGCCGGAAGCCGAGCGGTTCGACCAGATTGAGCTCCGCGCCGCAGTTGGCCGCAAGCCGGATCACGTTGCCCGTGTTCGGAGGAATCTCGGGGTGGACGAGGACGATGGCGAGCAAGGGAGCCTCGCTCCTAGCTCCTCAATCCGGCGGCAGCGTGCGCGCCACGACCCAGCTCTGCACGCGCGCGGCCCCGGCACGGCGCAAGGTCTTCGCGAGCTCGGCGAGCGAAGCGCCCGTGGTCATGACGTCGTCGACGATGGCCACGTTCATCCCGGCGAGATCAAGCTCGCAGGCAAATGCGCCCCGTACGTTCTTGGCGCGCTCGCTCCACGGCAGTGCGGCCTGCGGCGGAGCGGCCCGCAAGCGCTTCACTCCTTTGGAGAGAAGAGGCACGCGTAGCCTCTCGCCGATCGCGCGCGCGATCTCGAAGGCTTGGTTGTAGCCGCGTTCACGCTGTCGCTCGGACGCGAGCGGCATAGCGATCAGGCGGTCGGGTCGATGCGCGCCGCGATGATGGGCGCGCTCCGCGAGAATCGCTCCGGCGCCCCATTCGGCGAGCTCGAGCCGGCCGTGGTGTTTGAACGCGTGCAGCAGACGATCGACCGGGAACGCGTAGACGAACGCCGCCACCGTTGCCTCGAATGGCGGAGGGTCCACGAGGCAGGCCCCGCAGACTTCGCCATTCGAGCTTGGCAACGCGCACACGGGGCATGCGGGGCCAAGTCGCGGCAGCGAAGCGAGGCATCCCGAACAAATCAGCTCGGCGCCTGAGACGGTCGCGCACAGCTCGCAGCGCTGCGGCAACGCGCGGCGCGCAGCGTCGATCGCGCCACGGCGCACGTTCCGCAACGCTCCGGTCAGAAAATTTGACACTGCAATCCCCCTCCCTGAAACTCCCACGTTGTATGTGGGACGTCGCGGCGATCGAGAACTCGTTCGCGCTGGCTTGAGGCCGCTGGCTTGAGGCGGCACGTTAACACAACCGGCGATGCCTGCTGACCGCGATCCCGGGCTCCCCGATCGCGTCGAGGTTCGCCGCGCCGCCGAGC
>DATKJP010000080.1:0-1916 GCA_035543635.1 Casimicrobiaceae bacterium | reverse complement strand
GTACGCGCCTGCTCACGCTGCTCGGCATGGGTGGGCTCGGCAAGACGCGGCTGTCACTGCAGGTGGGCGGCAACGTGATGGACGCCTACCCCGACGGCGTCTGGTTCATCGATCTGCAGACGATCCGCGACGATTCGCTGGTGGCGAGCGAGACGGCGCGCGTGCTGGGCGTGCGCGAGGAGCCGGGACGGCCGCTGATCCAGACGCTGTGCGCGCACCTGAAGACGCGCAAGCTCATGCTGATCGTCGACAACTGCGAGCAGGTGATCGACACCTGCGCTGACCTCGCCAATCACATCCTCCGCTCGTCGCCGGAAGTGCGCATCATCGCGACCAGCCGCATCGCGCTGCGCGTGCCGGGCGAGCAGACGTACGTCGTGCAGCCGCTGCCGGTGCCGATGCGCAACGCCGACGCGGAGACGCTGGCGAAATCGACGTCGGTGCAGCTTTTTGTCGAGCGGGCGAAGCTGCACAAGCCGAGCTTCGTGCTCAACGACAAGGAGGCGCCAGCCGTCGCCGAGCTGGTCTATCGCCTCGAAGGCATCCCGCTGGCGATCGAGCTCGCGGCGGCGCGCGTGCGCTCGCTGGCAGTGGCCGACATCAACAAGCGCTTAAACGACCGCTACAAGATCCTCACCGGCGGCGACCGCACGCTGCAGGCGCGGCAGCAGACGCTGCGGGCGTTGATCGACTGGTCGTACGACCTCTTGGAGGACAACGAGCAGATCCTGCTCGCGCGTCTCGCCGTGTTCGCCGGGGGATTCAACCTCGAGGCGATCGAGACGATCTGCGGCACCGATCCGCTCGATGTCGCCGACGTGCTCGACATCATCACGTCGCTGGTCGAGAAGTCGCTCTTGCGCGTCGAGGACGCCGACGACGGCGCCCGCTACCGGATGCTCGAGACCATCCGCGACTACTCGCAGGAGAAGCTGCTGCTGCGCGACGAGCGGATTCCGATGGGCATCGCGCATCGCGATTACTATTTCTCTATGGCCAAGTCGGCCAATCGCGGCTCGCAGGGCGCCGAGCAACCCGTGTGGACTCGCCGGATCGAGGAGGAACTCGACAATCTTCGCGCCGCTATCAAACTGACCCTCGAAGCCAATGTCGACCCTGTTGTCGCAGTAAAGATAGAAGTGGCCTTGATGTGGTTTCGCATCCTCCGTGGCTACGCGTCTGAGGGCCGCAAGTACATTCGCGCGGCGCTTGCTGAACCGGCAGTTCAAGCATCCGATTTCATCCATGGACATGCGCATTATGTAGGTGCGGCGCTCGCGTACAGCCAAGGCGATAACGCCGAAGCTAAGGAAATGCTCGAGCGATGCCTTGAGATACGCAACCGCGACGGGAAGAAGCCCGAGATTGCCCATGCGCTATCCACGCTGGCCGTGGTCAAACTGAATCTCGGCGATCCGGACGGCGCTCGGGATGCCGCGACGAAGTCCATCGAGATTGTCCGGGCACTTGATGATCGCGTGAATGAAACCATCGCATTGATGCAGCTGGGACAGATCGCCGCGTACGTGGGCGAAGACTCGCTGGCAGTTAGCCATTTCAAGGAATGTCTGGATGTGGCTCGCGAGATCAAGTACGCGGACTTGGAGTGCGACTGCGAACTGATGCTCGGCCAGCTCTCGCTGTTCGCTGGCGAGATAGATGTTGCGAACACAACCTTCGGACGCGCGATGCAGATCGCCCGCGACGCCGGCGACAAGCGCTGCGAGGCTACCGCTCTGTGGCGATTGGGCGAAGCGGCGCTCGCGGCAGGTGACTTCGAAGGCGCCAAGATCAGGTTGGTGGGCGCCCTTCGCGCCTTTCAGGGTTTCGACATGTACGTCGAGCTCGTAGGCTGCCTGGAGGACTACGCCACCATGCTTCGGTCGTCGGGAAGCGCGGTCGCCGCAGCCCATATT
>DATKJP010000079.1:0-2650 GCA_035543635.1 Casimicrobiaceae bacterium | reverse complement strand
TGGCTGCCGCTGTCGATGATCTTCTTCGGGCTGGGGCCGAACGCGGCGATCTTTCTGGTGTTCCTCGGCGCGTTCTATCCGATCCTGCTCAACACCATCTTCGGCGTGCGCTCCGTCGATGTGCGGCTGTTCGAGGCCGCTGCCATGTTGGGCTGCTCGGGCTCCGCCATGTTCCGCCAGATCGTGTTGCCGGCTTCGCTGCCGTCGATCTTCAACGGGCTTCGCATCGCCCACGGTTTTGCCTGGATCCTGATCGTGGTCGGCGAGATGACCGGCGTGCCTACCGGGCTGGGCTCCGTGATCATGGACGGCCGCACGCTCTCGCGCACGGACCTAGTGGTGACGGGGATGATCGTCATCGGCGTCTGCGGTTTCGTGACCGACCGCATCATCGTCGTCATCAGCAATCGCGTGCTGCAATGGAGCCCGCAACACCATGCGTAGCGCCGAGCGGCCCCATGTGGTCATCCGCGGCGTGAGCAAGCGCTTTCAAGTCGGCGAGGTCGAGGCGCTCGCGCGCATCGACGCGACGATCGAGCGGGGCGCGTTCGTCTGCCTGATCGGCGCTTCGGGCTGCGGCAAATCGACCTTGCTGCGCGTCATCGCCGGCTTCGAAGAGCCCACCTCCGGCGAAGTCCTGGTCGAGGGTAAGCCCGTCACCGCGCCCGGCAGCGACCGCGGCATGGTGTTCCAGGACTACGCCCTGTTTCCCTGGATGACGGTGCGGCAGAACATCGGCTTCGGTCCGCGCCAGCGCCAGCTGGCGCGCAAGGAGGTCGAGGACATCGCCGACGAATTCGTCAAGCTGGTGGGGCTCGAGCGCGCCGCCAACCGCTATCCGAGCCAACTCTCAGGCGGCATGAAGCAGCGCGTCGCGATCGCGCGGGTGCTCGCCAACAATGCCAATATCCTGCTGATGGATGAGCCGTTCGGCGCGCTCGACGCGCTCACCCGCGAGCAGCTTCAGCGCGAGCTGTTGCAGATCTGGGCGCGCACGCGCGTGACCATCGTCTTCGTCACCCATTCGGTCGAGGAGGCGGCGCTGCTCGCCGACCGCGTCCTGGTCATGAGCGCGGGACCGGGACGGATCGAAAGCGATATCAGGGTCGACCTGCCGCGCCCGCGCGACGTATCCTCGCCCGAGTTCAACGCCGTGCGGCGCGAGCTCGCGCAACGGCTCACGAGCCACATGGCGCCGGCGCGCGCGTCCGAGACGGTGACCTGACATGACGGAAACATCGGCGCGGCCTGCAGCCGCGATCTATCGCGGGATGGACCGCGCCGCGCTCGACGCCGCCTACAATAACAGCGCCGCAGTTGCGGACAGCGCGGAGTGGCTCGCGCGCTGGCGCGAATTGAGCGCTGCGGTGAGAGCAAGCCCCCGCGCGCGCCTCGATATTCCCTACGGCAGCCGACCGCGCGCGCTTCGATTACTTCCCTGCGGGCGCGGCACGGGCGCCGCTATTCGTGTTCATTCACGGCGGCTATTGGCAGCGCAACGACAAGGACATCTTCGCCTTCCTCGCCGCGGGACCGCGCGCCCGTGGCATCGACGTCGCCGTCGTCGGCTACACGCTGGCGCCGGACGCCCGCCTCACCGACATCGTTGGAGAAATCCGTCAAGCGCTCAGCGTTCTTCGCGATCGCGCCGACGAGTTCGGGTTCGAGCGCGATCGGTTGTTCGTCGGCGGCTGGTCGGCCGGGGGGCATCTGACTGCAATCGTGTCGGACCACCCGGCCTTTCGCGGCGGCCTTCCCATCAGCGGCATCTTCGATCTGGAGCCCATCGCGCTCAATTACCTCAATGAAAAACTCGCCCTCGATACGAGCGAGATCGCAACGCTCTCGCCCCTCCGCGTGCTCGGCGACCGCTCGCCGCCGTTGCGATTGTTCGTGGGAGGCGACGAACTGCCGGAGCTGCGCCGCCAATCGGCGAGCTATGCGCAAGCCGCGCGCGAGCGCAGACTGCCGGTTGCGCTCACTGTCTTGCCCACACGCCACCACTATTCGATCCTCGACGAACTGTCCCGACCCGAGGGAGCGATCACGCGTGCGCTCGTCGAGTTGATCGAAGAAAGCGCGCGCCATCGTGGGTGACTGCGTCGCTATGGCGCTCTCTCAGCCGGCATAACGACCGGGAGACGCCGCACGAGGTGCAACGACGCGCCCATTCGCTCCATAGCGATCGACTATACCGCGGCGCGAAGTCGCACTGTCTCTGCGGGCAGCCCTTGAACTCTGCGATTAGCGAGTAGTAACATTTCACCGCTGGAGGGGTTCAGCGTGACGTACGTTCCAGGTTTTACGCACGACGTATTTGTCAGCTACGCGCACGGGCCGTCGCAGTCCGGGAAACGCGCCGAATTGATGAGTGACTGGACCCATTCGTTCGTCGATGACCTCCAAAGTCAACTTGACGTCTTGTTGGGGACAAAGGATCAAAAGCGCCGCGTTTCGATCTTTATCGATCGAGCGCTCGATGGGAATCGGCCGCTCTCCGAGGGCCTCGCTGCCAAGGCGAAACAGTCGGCATTATTGCTGGTGGTGATGTCGCATTATTACTTGGACTCGCCTTGGTGCCGCGACGAGCTCAAATGGTTTTCCGATCAAGCCGGCAGCAACGACAAAGTTTTTGTCGTAAAGGCTTTCA
>DATKJP010000078.1:0-12273 GCA_035543635.1 Casimicrobiaceae bacterium | reverse complement strand
GATCGCGGGTCGCGATCCAGGTCCCGCTCAGGATCAGTGCGCAGCCAGCGAAAGTGTTCCACGTCGGCGCTTCGCCGAGGAAGAGCGCGCCCCAGAGCACGCCGAAGAGCGGGATGAGGAAGGTCACGGTGAGCGCACGCGCCGGCCCGATCGACTCGATCAGACGGAAGTACAGCAGATAGGCGATCGCGGTCGATCCGAGCGCCAGCGCGAGCACATTCCCCACAACCAGCGAAGAGGGCCAGGCCGGCATAGGCACGAACAGCAACGCCGGGCCGAGCGCAACCGCCGCGGTGAACTGGCTGTAGAGCGCGACGGCCTCGCTCGAGACATCGCGCAGGTAGCGCTTGACGTAGCAGCTCGCCACCGCGTAGCAGAGCGCCGCAGCGAGGCAGGCGAGGATCGCGAGCATCGCACCGCTTGTCGCCGGCTCGGGCTGCCAGCCGACGAGCAGCGTCACGCCGGCAAGGCCGAGCGCCATGCCGGCGAGCTTGAAGCGCGTGAATGGATCGTGCAGCCACAAGGCGGAGACGATCGCGGCGAAGAAGGGGCTCGTCGCATTGAGGATCGCCGCGGTCGATGCCCCGACGTACTGTTCGGCGAAGGCGAACAGCGTGAAGGGCAGCACCGAATTGACCACACCGATGATCGCCAAACTGCGCCAGTGCGAACGGAAGGGCGGCAGCGAACGGCGCACGAGCGCCAGCGCGAAGAGGGCGAGGAAGGCGATCGACACGCGCGCGAACGCGAGCCACAGAGGTCCGAGCGCCGGCGCGGCAACACGAATGAAGGCGAACGAGCCGCCCCAGAGCCCGGCCAGCATCAGCAGCCGGGCCGCATCGCGGGGATGCATCGGGTCAGCCGGCGGCGAGAACCGCCTCGGGTCTCTGCGCGGGCGGCACGTCCAGCGCGAGCTGGCCGCGGGCGCCGGCGAGCGTTCGCTCGTGATCGAGCAGCCACTGCTTGCGCCACAGACCGCCGCCGTATCCGGTCAGCGTGCCATCCGCGCCGATAACGCGATGGCAGGGCACGATGAGGCACAGCTTGTTGTCGCCGTTCGCGCGTCCGACCGCGCGCACTGCCTTGGCCTCGCCGATCGCGGCGGCGATCTCCGCGTAGGAGCGCGTCGTCCCGGGCGGAATCGCGATGAGCGCGTTCCATACTGCGCGCTGGAATGGCGAGCCCGAGAGCACGATAGGCGTTTCGAATCGCAGCGCTCGTCCCGCGAAATACGCTTCGAGCTCGCGCTCGATCTGGGCGAGATGACGATTTTCGCCCGGCAGGATCGCGCGCTTGAGCTTGCGTTGCAGCGTCTGCAGCTCACGCTCGAGCCCACGCCGGTCGACGAATTCAAGCAGCGCTAGTCCCTGCTCGTCGGCTAGCGCGAGCATCGGACCGAGCGGCGTTTCCAGCCAGCGCGCGTAGAGACAGTCGACGTTTGCGGCGCGGCTCGGCGCCGTGCCGAGCAACCCCTTGAAGGCGGCGCGAAAGCCGCTTCCCGATTCGAAGCCCTGGTCGAGTTGCAGATCGAGCATGGACGTTCCTTTGCGCACGCCGGCGAGAGCGAGGCCCATGCGGCGCGCGCGATGATAAGCGTGAAAGGTCATGCCGCAATAGCGCATGAAGGCGCGCCGTGCGGTCGACGGATCGATGCCGAGCCGCTCGAGGTCCGCGTCACGAAGCCGTCCGCTCGGATCGTCTTCGACGGCGGCGAGCAGCCTCTCGACCAGCGCCGGCGGCTTGTGCCCGTGGTCGAGCGGCTGGCAACGGCGGCAGGGTCGGAAACCGGCATGCAGCGCATCGCGCGCGGAGGCGAAGAACTCGACGTTCTCGCGTTTCGGAGTGCGCACGCGACAAGTAGGGCGGCAAAAGACTCCGGTCGTCGTCACGCCAACGAAGAAAATGCCCTCGTAGCTCGCGTCGTGGTGGACGAGAGCCCTGTACATCGCGTCTTTGGAAGGTAACTTGGTCATGGGCAAAGTATAGTTGCGCCCACGGCTCGGCGTCGTCGAAATTCGGGCAACATATTTCGACGGAGCAGCACTGCCTGGAGCGCCGCGGACGAGGGCCTCATCGTCCGGCCGGAGCCGGGGACTGCTACTTGAAGTAGTTGAGGTACACCCAGAGCAAGCCCAGCGCGCCAATGAGGGACAGGAACCAGCCGGCCGGATGGAATCTGCCGTCCGGACTTCTGAAGATCAGGCTGCTTATGACGCCACCCACAATCGATCCGCCGATGCCCAGCGCGACCGTCATCCAGAATCCCAGGGGTACGGCGCCCGGGTAGATGAAGCGCGCCAGTACGCCCACGATGAAACCGACGATGATGATCCCGATGATGTGGAAAATTCCCATGAACACGTCCTCCCTCGTTTCGAGCCCGAGCCTTGCGCCCGAGTTCCGTCGTGACCCAAACATGCTAACACGCCGGCCCCGTTCTCACGCCTGTGTAAGCTGAAGTGATACGAAGCGACCAATGAGCGAGTATCTTAGCGAACCATGACCTCGCGCTGGCACCCGTACTTCCTCTTCGTTGCCGCTGCACTGGCGCCGGCCGTCATCCATGCCCAGTGTCGCGCGACGAGTGCAGACCATGCCGTGGCCGTCATCGAGCTGTATACCTCCGAAGGCTGCGACAGCTGTCCGCCGGCCGACCGATGGTTCAGCGGACTCAAGCTCGGCGGCGACGCGGCAGTGGCGCTCGCCTTTCACGTCGACTATTGGGACCGGCTGGGGTGGCGCGACCGCTTCGGGAGCGCGGCCTTCACGCAGCGGCAATACGAGCAGTCACGCCGCGGGCACGGCGAGTTCGTGTATACGCCGCAGGTTTTGTTGCAAGGACGCGATTTCAGAAGCTGGCAGCGCGACGCTCAGCCGAGCACGGCGATCGCGGGAATCAATGCCAAGCCCGCGCGAGCGACGATCGAGCTCGCAGTCGACAGCGCCGACCGCAACACGATCGCGGTCGACGTCTCCGTGCGCGTTCCGGAAGCGCGCGACCGCGCCAATGCGGCCGTGGTCGTGGCACTCACGCAGGACGGCCTCTCGAGCAACGTCAAGGCGGGTGAGAATGCCGGCAAACGCCTCAGTCACGATCACGTCGTGCGCGCGTGGCAGCCCGACCTTGCCCTTGGCGCAGGCGGCGAGTTGCGGCGGACTTTCCGCTTCGCGCGCCCGGACGATGGCGGCCCGCTCGCGATCATCGCTTTAGCGGAGGACAGCAGAACAGGAGACGTGCTGCAAGCCGTGTCGCTTCCGGTCTGCGCGCCGTAGTAGACTCTTCCTGTTGCATTGGGCGCTCGCCTGGAGGAGGCGAATGCGCATTCTGATCGCCGAAGACGACCCGTCGCTCGCTGACGCCTTGCGCTGCACGCTGCGCAAATCGGGCTATGCCGTCGACTGGATCGGAGACGGGCGCAAAGCCGATGCCGCGCTCTGCACGGGCGAGTTCGACTTGCTCATCCTCGACATCAGTCTGCCGGGCTTGAGCGGGCTCGACATTCTCCAGCGCCTGCGCGGGCGCAATTCACGGCTCCCGGTGCTGCTGCTTACCGCCCGCGACAGCGTGGACGATCGCGTGCGCGGGCTCGACGCGGGTGCCGACGATTATCTCGTCAAGCCCTTTCAACTGGCGGAGCTCGAGGCGCGCGCGCGCGCTCTCACCCGCCGTGGCATGTCGGGGGCCTCAACGCTCATCAGGCACGGCCGCCTCTGCTTCGATCTCGTGGGGCGCAGCGCCGATCTCGGAGGCGAGCGGCTCGACCTCTCCGCGCGCGAGCTTTCGCTCCTCGAATTGTTCGTGCAGCGCCCGGGGCAGCTCGTGCCCAAGGAGCGTCTGGTCGATCATCTCTGCGAATGGGGAGAGGAGGTGAGCGCGAATGCGATCGAGGTCTACGTCCATCGGCTGCGCAAGAAGCTCGCGCCGGCGGGAGTGAAGATCGCGACCGTGCGTGGAGTAGGCTACTGTCTCGAAGCGCCAGAGGGACGCTGATCGATTCCGTTTCAGCGCCGCGGCGAATGAGATGAAACTGGCCCTCTTCGCCGACATCCACAGCAACCTGGAGGCGATCACCGCCTGCATCGCGCACGCGCAAAGCCTGGGCGCCGACCGCTACGCGTTTCTGGGCGATCTCGTGGGTTATGGCGCCGACCCCGTGTCAGTGCTCGAGCTGATCGAGCGGCACGCGGCCCATGGCGCGATCGTGGTGCTCGGCAATCACGACGCTGCCGTGCTGGGACGTCCCGACGACACGCTGAGCACCGCCGCGAAGACCGCCATCGCCTGGACGCAGTCGCGGATCGCCCCGGCCCAACGCGCCTTTCTCGAGCAACTGCCGCTCGTCGTGCGCGACGACAACATGTTCTTCGTGCATGCCAGCGCTGCCGCGCCCGAGCAATGGATCTACGTCACGAGCCTGCGCGAGGCGGAGGACAGCATTCGCGCGGGCAGCGCCGACTACGTCTTCGCGGGACACGTGCACGAGCAGAAGCTCTATTACATGGGCGCGGCCGGCCATCCGATACCTTTTCGGCCGGTTCCCGGGACGCCGATCCCTGTCGAGCGGCACCGCCGCTGGCTTGCCATCGTCGGGTCAGCCGGACAGCCCCGCGACCGAAACAACAAGGCCTGTTACGCGCTCGCCGATATGGAGCGCAGCCGGCTCACCTTTTTCCGCGTGGCGTACGATCACGATCAAGCGGCGCGCAAGATCCGTTCGGCCGGATTGCCCGAGCGCCTGGCCCGCCGTCTCGAGCGCGGTGCTTGAATGGATTCGCTGCAAACAGGGAGCGAGGTCGACGGCTTTCGCCTGGGCGAGGTGATGCACGTCGGCAGCATGGCGTCGATCTACCGGCTCGCCGGTCCGCAGGGCGAGCTCCCGCTCGTGATCAAGATTCCGCGCCTGGGCGGAGCGGAACGCGCGGTCAACGTCATCGCATTCGAAGTCTGCCGCATGGTGTTGGGCGCCCTCGCGCAAGGTCGGAGCCATCCGACACTGGTGGCTTTCGGCGACGTGGAAACAACGCCCTATCTCGTGATGGAGTACATCGAAGGCGCGAGGCTTCACGAGTGGGTGCAGCGCGCTCCGGTCTCGGCCGACGAGATCGCGCGGCTCGGTTCCGCACTCGCGCTCGCGCTGCACGAGATCCACTTGCAGGACGTCGTGCACCTCGATCTCAAGCCGACCAACGTCCTTTACCGGCGGGACGGACACGCAGTGCTCGTCGATTTCGGTCTCGCGCACCACAGCCACTACCCCGATCTGCTTGCCGAGGAGCTTCGCTTTCCGGTCGGCAACTGGGTCTACATGGCGCCCGAGCAGGTGCTGGGCGTGCGCTGCGATCCGCGTAGCGACATCTATGCTCTCGGCGGACTGCTCTACGAGCTGGCGACTGGACGCACGCCGCACGGCCATCCACGCAGCACGCGCGAGCTGCGTCGGCGCCTGTATCGCGACCCGATTCCGCCGCGGGCGCTGGTAGCCGCTACACCAGGCTGGTTGCAGGAGGTGATCCTGCGCTGTCTCGAGTTGGACGCGCGCGACCGCTACACGTCGGCGGCCGAGGTCGCTTTCGATCTGGTCAATCCCGGTGACGTGGATGTCGGCGAGCGTGGCCGGCGCGACCGCGCGCCAGGCTGGAGCATGCGCGTACGACGCTGGCTTCGGGGCCGACGTTTCGAGCCGGCGCCGTGCCCGCCGCCGTCGGTGGCAATCGGGGCGGCGTCGATCGTTATGGTTGCGCTGGCGGCGGAACAGGCCGACCCGCCGCTCGCCGAATCGCTGCGCGACGCGACGCGCCGTCTGATCGCGGCAGATGCGAAGTGCCGCGTCGCCTGCGTCACCGCCGTGCCGCCCTCGGCTGCGTTGTCCGGCGAACGCTACGAGGAGACGGCGACCGGGCGCCACATCAAGCAACTCGTCGAGCTGCGTCGCTGGGCGCGCCCGCTGCAGCTGCCCGAGGAGCGGGTGACCTATCACGTGCTAGAGTCGGATAAGCCCGCCGGCGCGCTGATCGACTACGCCAAGCTGAACGAGGTCGACCAGATCCTGATCGGCGCGCCGCGTGAAGCCGCGGCGCGCCTGTTTCGCGGCGTGTCCGAGCAGGTGGTGGCGGACGCGCCGTGCACCGTGACCGTCGTGCGCCCGCGCACAGACGCTTGAGCCGTGGAGGAGAGGAGCCGATGAACGAATTCGAGAGCAAGGGACAGCGCTTCGTGGCGCTCTGCATGCTGGGCTTGCTGTTGTTCAACTATCCGATCCTGGCGCTGTTCAACGTGCCGCGCGGGTTTCTGGGTGTGCCGGCGCTCTACGCCTACATCTTTTTCGCCTGGGCGGCGCTGATCGCGCTGATGGCGTATATCGCCGAATCGAAGAGCTAGAGCAGCCAGCGCGAAGAGCATCGCATGCTCAACGAGCCCACCATCATCCTCATCTCGTTCGCCTATCTGGGCGTTTTGTTCGCGATCGCCTATTACGCCGACGGGCGCGCGGACGCTGGGCGCTCGGTCATCGCCAAGCCGTACATCTACTCGCTCTCGCTTGCCGTCTACGCCACGGCGTGGACCTTCTACGGCAGCGTAGGGCGTGCGGCGAGCGACGGTGTGGGCTTCCTGCCCATCTACATCGGTCCGACGCTGATGATCGCGCTGTGGTGGGTGATCCTGCGCAAGATCCTGCGCATCTCCAAGCAGAACCGCATCACCTCGCTGGCCGACTTCATCGCCTCGCGCTACGGCAAGAGCGCACTGCTCGGCGGATTGGTCACGGTCATCGCGGTGATCGGCATCCTGCCTTACATCTCGCTGCAGCTGAAGGCCGTGTCGAGCAGCTTCACTACCCTAGCGCAATATCCGGAGATCATGATGCCTGCGCAGGTCGGCGCGCTGTCGGCTCGGCAGGACACGGCGCTCTGGGTCGCGCTCATCCTCGCCGCCTTCACCATCGCGTTCGGAACGCGACACCTCGACGCCGCTGAGCATCATCAGGGCATGGTCGCGGCCATCGCCTTCGAATCGCTGGTGAAGCTGCTCGCTTTTGTCGCGGTCGGCGTGTTCGTCACCTTCTACATCTACGAAGGCTTCGGCGACGTGTTCGGGCGCGCGGCCGCGGTGCCGAAGCTCCGCGCGATGCTGACGCCGCTCGAGGGAGTTGCAGGAGGCTATTCGAGCTGGGTATGGCTCACCGTGCTTTCGATGATGGCGATCATGTTCCTGCCGCGGCAGTTCCAGGTCGCGGTGATCGAGAACCTCGACGAGAAGCATCTGAACAAGGCAATCTGGCTGTTCCCGGTGTATATGCTGGCCATCAACGTCTTCGTGCTTCCGATCGCATTCGGCGGGCTGCTGCGCTTCCCGAGCGGCTCCGTCGACGCCGACAGCTTCGTGCTGACGCTTCCGATGGCCGAGAAGCAGGAGGCGCTCGCGCTGCTCGTGTTCATCGGCGGGCTCTCCGCCGCCAGCGGCATGGTGATCGTGGAAACTATCGCGCTCTCCACGATGGTGTGCAACGACCTCGTGATGCCGGTCCTGCTGCGGCTCAAGCGGCTGCGGCTGAACGAGCGGCGCGACCTCACCGGCTGGCTGCTCGGCATCCGGCGCGGCGCGATCGTGCTGATCCTGCTCTTGGGCTACATCTACTTCAAGGTCGCCGGAGAGGCTTACGCCCTCGTTTCGATCGGGTTGATCTCGTTCGCGGCGGTGGCGCAATTCGCGCCGGCGATCCTGGGCGGCATTTTCTGGAAAGGCGGCACTCGCGCCGGCGCACTGTGCGGACTGCTCGCCGGATTCGCAGTTTGGATGTACACCCTGCTCCTTCCCGCTCTGGCCCGCTCCGGGTGGCTGCCAACCGGTTTCGTCGAGCAGGGTCCATTTGGCATCGAACTGTTGAAACCGTTGCAGCTCTTCGGGCTTTCTGGACTCGACCAGATCAGCCACGCGATGATCTGGAGCATGATCGCCAACGTCGGCGCCTATGTCGGCGTATCGCTGCTCGCATCGCCGAGCGCGGACGAGCATCGGCAGGCCAGTCTCTTCGTCGACGTCTTCAAGCACAGCGGCGAGGGGCGCGGGGCTCGCTTCTGGCGCGGCACGGCCTCCGTCCCCGATTTGTACAACCTGCTGGCGCGCTTTTTCGGCACGGCCGGCGCGGAAAGCGCCTTCGCGGACTATGCGGCTGCCAAGGGTCTGCAGTGGCCCGGCGATAAGCTCGTCGCCGACGCGGAGCTCGTTCACTTCGTCGAGGTCCAGCTCGGTGGCGCGATCGGCGCGGCCTCGGCGCGGGTGATGGTCGGCTCGGTGGTCAAGGAGGAGGCGCTGACGATCGACGAGGTGCGCGAGATTCTCGACGAGGCCTCGCAGGTGGTCGTTTATAGCCACAAGCTGCAGCAGAAGTCACGCGAGCTGGAGGCCGCGACTGCCGAGCTTCGCGCCGCCAACGCGCGGCTGACCGAATTAGACCGGCTGAAGGACGACTTCGTCTCGACGGTGACGCACGAGCTGCGCACTCCGCTAACGTCGATCCGCGCCTTCACCGAGATTCTTCTCGACCAGCCCGAAGTCGACGCCGGGCAGCGCCGGAAATTCCTCGGCATCATCACCAGGGAAGCGGAGCGGCTGACGCGCCTGATCAACCAGGTGCTCGATCTCGCCAAGATCGAGTCGGGCAAGGCGGACTGGGCCGAGACCAGGGTCGACATGAAGGAAGTCATCTCGGACACGCTCGCCGCGATGGATCAGCTCTTCAAGGAGAAGAACATCAGAATCGAAGCCCGGCTCCCGAACAGCGTGTCGACCGTAAGCGTGGATCTCGACCGCATGATCCAAGTCATGCTCAATCTGCTGTCGAACGCGGTCAAGTTCTGCGACACCGAGCAGGGACGCATCGAGATCGCGCTCTCCGAGACCGGTGGGCGGTTGCGGGTCGACGTGCGCGACAATGGCCGCGGGATCAGTCCCGCGGACCACGAAGCGATCTTCAGCAAGTTCCATCAGGTCGGCGACACGCTCACCGACAAGCCGCAGGGCAGCGGCCTGGGACTGCACATCAGCCGTCAGATCGTCGAGCACTTCGGCGGCAGCATGTGGGTCGAAAGCAGTCTTGGGCGCGGCGCGCGCTTTTCATTCACTCTTCCAGCGGCGACCGCGACGTGAGCAAGAAGATACTCATCGCCGACGACGAGCCCAGCATCGTCACCGCGCTCGAGTTCCTGCTCCGGCGCAGCGGCTACGAAGTCGCGATCGCGCGCGATGGCGACGAAGCGCTGCGGCTCGCAGAGACGATGCAGCCGGACCTCGTGCTGCTCGACATCATGATGCCGGTGAAGAGCGGCTACGAAATCTGCCGGCGTCTTCGGGAGCAGCCGGAGTCACGCGACGTAAAGATCATGATGCTCTCGGCCAAGGGGCGCGACGCCGAAGTAACGAAGGGGCTCGCGGTGGGCGCCGATGTCTATGTCACGAAGCCTTTCTCGACTCGGGACCTGATGAACCGGATCAAGGCTCTTCTCGAGGAAGAGCCGCCCGGGCCTGAAGCGGCGTGATCTTCGGGATGGTGCAATGCAGTATCCCGAACCCGGAATGCTCCATTTGTAAGTTTCGCGTAAGGGCGGGGTGGGATAGTATTGGCGGGCGCTGTACCGGATGAAGCAATGGCTGGGCGGCGACGAGTGTTTGGCTGCTGCCAAAGTTTTCGGGGATGTATCCGTAGGACATTGAACTGAGGGAGGCGAGCGATGGCGGAAGCGAAAGCAAGGAAGGGTTTTCTCGAAGAAGAATCGATAAAGAGCGTTGGTGCCGAGACGCGAAAGGTCATTTTCGCCTCGTCGCTCGGTACCGTCTTCGAGTGGTACGACTTCTATCTGTACGCAGTGCTCGCGCCGTTTTTCGCGGCGCTGTTCTTCCCGCCCGGGAACCAGACCGCAGCGCTGCTCTCGGCCTTCGCAGCCTACGCCGCCGGCTTCCTCGTGCGCCCGTTCGGAGCGCTCGTGTTCGGCCGCATCGGCGATCTCGTCGGGCGCAAGTACACCTTCCTGATCACGATCGTCTTCATGGGCGGCTCGACGTTCCTCGTCGGCCTCCTGCCGACTTACTCATCGATCGGATGGCTCGCCCCGATCTTGATGGTGACGCTGCGTCTCGTCCAGGGCCTGGCCCTCGGCGGCGAATATGGCGGAGCCGCGACGTACGTGGCGGAGCACGCGCCGCCCGATCGTCGCGGATACGACACGAGCTGGATCCAGACGACGGCGACCGTGGGGCTGCTCCTGGCTCTGATCGTGATCTATCTGTGCCGCAGCAACATGGACACGAAGGAATTCGCCGACTGGGGCTGGCGGATCCCGTTCTGGCTCTCGCTGATCCTTCTGGTCTTCTCGGTCTACATCCGGTTGAAGCTGCACGAGTCGCCGATCTTCCAGAAGATGAAGTCGGAGGGGAAGGGGTCGAAGTCGCCGCTCACGGACAGCTTCTTCAAGTATCCCAATAACAAGTACACGCTGCTCGCGCTCCTCGGCGCGACCGCCGGCGAAGGCGTGGTTTGGTATACAGGCCAGTTCTACGCTTTATTTTTCCTCACCATCACGCTCAAGCTCGACTACGTCACGACCTACATGCTGATCGGGTTGTCGCTGATCATCGGTACGCCATTCTTCATCGTCTTCGGCTGGCTCTCCGACCGGATCGGACGGCTCAAGATCATCCTCGCGGGCTGCCTGATCGCGGCGGTGACCTACTTCCCGCTGTTCCAGGGCCTCACGCACTACGTCAACCCGGCGCTTGAGGAGTTCTCGGCCAAGACGCCGATATCGGTTGCCGCGACCGACTGCCAGTTCCACCTGTTCGTCGGGCCGTGGAGCAAGTTCTCCGACTGCGACCGGACGAAGGACTACCTCACCAAACAGGGCCTGTCGTTCAATTCGGTGGCGGCAGAGACTGGAAAATCGGTGGTCACGACGATCGGCGGGACGAGGGTCGAGGGTTGGGACCAGAAGAAGCTGGAGGACACGCTCAAGGCGGCCGGCTACAAGGGAGCACCCGACAAGAGCAAGATCAACTGGTTCATGACCGAGCTGATCCTGGTGATCATGGTCATCTACGTGACGATGGTGTACGGCCCGATCGCGGCGTTCCTGGTCGAGCTGTTCCCGACCAAGATCCGCTACACCTCGATGTCGCTGCCGTACCACATCGGCAACGGCTGGTTCGGCGGCATGCTGCCCTTGACCGCGACTGCGCTGGTCGCCGCCACCGGGGACATCTACTACGGACTTTGGTATCCGATCGTGGTGTCGATCATGACGCTGGTCATCGGGGCGTTCTTCCTGACGGAGACGCACCAGCGCGACATCCGCACCTACGATCACAGCATGCTGCCGTAAGCGGCGAGCTGTCACAGCGAAGGGCCCGCGAAACGCGGGCCCTTTTTTTCGACCCGGTGGCTTCGAGCTTGCAGGCCGCTGACGCGCGGCGATGTTACATCGTCTCGCTGCGCGAATGCTGTTATAGTCGCCGCGGCTAAAAAAAGCGATGGCACGACGACGATGCGCAGTACGCTTCGCGACTGGATCAGGCAGCTCGGTCCCGGCTTGATCACCGGCGCAGCCGACGACGATCCGTCCGGCATCGCCACCTACTCGCAAGCCGGTGCGCAGTTCGGCTTTCTGACCTTGTGGACGATCGTGTTCACGTATCCGCTGATGGTAGGCATCCAGCTCGTCAGCGCGCGCATCGGCCGTGTCACGGGACACGGGCTCGCTTCGAACATCGGCCGGCATTTCCCGCGCCCGGTGGTCTACGGCATCGTGTCGCTGCTGCTCGTCGCGAACACGATCAACATCGCCGCCGACATCGCGGCGATCGGCGAGTCGCTGCAGCTCATCATCGGTGGCCCGCCGCACGTCTACGCGATCGTCTTCGGGCTGATCTGTCTGCTGCTGCAGGTGTTTCTCACTTATCAGCGCTACGTGCGTTACCTCAAGTGGCTCACCCTGTTCTTGCTCTCCTATGTCCTCCTGGTGCTGACGATCGAGATTCCCTGGCGCGAGGTCGCTGCGCACAGTTTGACGCCGCACTTCTCGCTCACTGCCGAATACCTGACGGTGATCGTCGCCGTCTTCGGCACCACGATCAGCCCCTACCTTTTCTTCTGGCAGGCTTCGCAGGAAGTCGAGGAGCTGACCGCCGACCCGGCCGCCAACGCGCTGGCGCACGCGCCCGAAGGCGCCGAGGAGCATCTGCGCCGAATCAAGATCGACACCTACCTCGGCATGGCGTTCTCG
>DATKJP010000077.1:0-12468 GCA_035543635.1 Casimicrobiaceae bacterium | reverse complement strand
CTTGCGACGGATCGTGAGCGTCACGTCCATCTGCGGTTTTATTCCCTTTTCGACGCCGGTGAGGTCGAACTCCTCGTCGCCCTGGATCTTGAGCGATGCCACGCTGTCGTTCCCCTTGAATTGGCAAGGCAGCACGCCCATGCCGACGAGGTTGGAGCGGTGGATGCGCTCGAAGCTTCGCGCTACGACGACCTTGACGCCGAGAAGCTGAGTGCCTTTGGCCGCCCAGTCGCGCGAGCTTCCGGTGCCGTACTCCTCGCCGGCGAAGACGATCGTCGGCGTGCCGCGTGCGATGTAGGCCATGGCCGCATCGTAGATTGGCATCTGCTTGCCCTCGGGCTGCACGATCGTGAGCCCGCCCTCGACACGCGAGCCGTCGGGCTTCGACGGCAGCATCAGGTTCTTGATGCGCACATTGGCGAAGGTGCCGCGCATCATGACCTCGTGGTTGCCGCGGCGCGAGCCGTAGCTGTTGAAGTCCGGCACCGCGACGTCACGCTCCTGCAGATAGATGCCGGCGGGTGACGTCGGCTTGATCGAGCCCGCCGGGCTGATGTGATCGGTAGTGACGGAGTCGCCGAAGATGCCGAGCACGCGCGCGCCCTTGATGTCGCTCGCCTTGCCGGGCTGCATCGTGAAATCCTTGAAGAACGGCGGCTCGGCGATGTAGGTCGACTTGTCCCAGACGTAGACCTGACCCTTCGACGACGGAATGCCGTTCCACAGCGGATTGTCCTTCGTGAAATCGCTGTAGAGCCTGCGAAAGGTTTCCGGATCGGTGGCGAATTGCATCACCGCGCCGACTTCCGCGGCGGTCGGCCAGATGTCGCGCAGGAACACCGGCTTCCCGTCGCCGCCGTTACCGAGCGGCTCGCCTGTCATGTCGATGTTGGCGCGGCCCGCGATCGCGAAGGCCACCACCAGCGGCGGCGAGGCAAGAAAGTTCGCCTTGATGTTGGGATGGATGCGCGCCTCGAAGTTGCGGTTGCCCGAGAGCACCGCGGCACAAACGAGATCGTTCTGGGTAATCGCCTCTTCGATCGCCGCATCGAGCGGACCCGAGTTACCGATGCAGGTCGTGCAGCCGTAGCCAGCAAGATAGAAGTTGAGCTTCTCCAGCTCGGGAAGCAGCCCCGATTTGGTGAGGTAGTCGGTGACGACGCGCGAGCCGGGCGCGAGCGAGGTCTTGATGTGCCGCTTGACCTTCAAACCCTTCGCGTTTGCCTTTTTCGCGAGCAAACCCGCAGCGAGCAGAACGCCCGGATTGGAGGTGTTGGTGCACGAGGTGATCGCGGCGATGAGCACGTCGCCGTTGCCGATATCGATCGGCTTTGCGCTCGACGGCGTCACGCGATCCTGGGTCGGGCGGTTGTCGACCATCTCCACGACGTCGAGCGGGTGCCCGTTGTTCGGCAGTTGCTGCTTGGCGTCGTTTACCTGCGGTTCGGCCGCGGCATAGACCTTGGTAGAAAAACGCTGCCCGAGCTTGTCGGCCGGCTGGTTGAACCCGTTCTCGGCCACAGGCTTCGAGAAGAGCGTGTTGAACGACTCCTTCATCTTCGGCAGCGGAATGCGGTCCTGCGGACGCTTGGGCCCGGCAAGACTGGAAACCACGCTCGCGAGATCGAGTTCGAGCGTCTGCGAATAGTCGATCGCGCCGGCCTTCGGCATGCCGAACAAGCCTTGCGCGCGGTAATACGCCTCGAATAGGTCGACTTCCTGCTGCGTGCGGCCCGTGGTGATCAGATAGTCGACCGTTTTTTCATCGACGGGGAAGAAGCCCATCGTCGCGCCATACTCCGGCGCCATATTCCCGATCGTCGCGCGGTCCGGAACGGGTAGCGACGCGGTGCCTTCGCCGAAGAACTCGACGAACTTGCCGACCACTTTCGCCCTGCGCAGCATCTCGGTCACGGTGAGCACGAGGTCGGTCGCGGTCACGCCTTCGGCGAGCCGCCCCTTGAGATGTACGCCTACGACGTCGGGCGTGAGGAAATAAACCGGCTGCCCCAGCATGCCCGCTTCCGCTTCGATGCCGCCCACGCCCCAGCCGACCACGCCAATGCCGTTGATCATCGTGGTATGCGAGTCGGTGCCGACCAGTGTGTCGGGATAATAGACGCCGTCCTTCTCGTGCACGCCCCGCGCGAGATACTCGAGGTTGACCTGGTGCACGATGCCGATCCCCGGCGGCACGACCTTGAAGGTGTCGAAGGCCTGCATGCCCCATTTCATGAATTTGTAGCGCTCGGCGTTGCGCTGGAACTCGATCTTCATGTTGAGATCGAGCGCGTTCTTCGTGCCGTAGTGGTCGACCTGCACCGAGTGGTCGACGACGAGATCGACGGGCACCAGCGGCTCAACCACCTTCGGATTCTTGCCCATGCGCTGCGCGACGCCCCGCATCGCGGCGAGATCGCACAGCAGCGGCACACCGGTGAAGTCCTGCAGCACGACGCGCGCCACGACGAAGGGAATCTCCTCGGTGCGCGCAGCTTTCGGCTCCCAGTTCGCCAGCTGGCGCACGTGCTCCTCGGTCACCTTCTTGCCGTCGCAGCTGCGCAGCACGCTCTCCAGCACGATGCGGATCGACACGGGCAGCCGCGAGATCTTGCCGACGCTAGCCTTCTCCAGCGCCGGAAGCGAGTAGAGCTTTCCGGTCTTGCCCGATGCGGAGCGAAACGTCTGCAGCGTTTGATGGAGATTGTGGGCCATCGTTGCTCCTTACTGGGGCTGGATTTGCTTCTTCGCTTTTTCCCCGGCGGCCTGGCGCTTAAGTCGCTTCGAGCTGGCGCTCTCCACGTCGTCGAGGTTGTATTTCGTCCCGTTGGCGGCGATAACGTCGCCGGGTTTCTGATCAGCCTGACAGGGACCGGTCCAGCGCGCCTCGATCTTTGCGGCCCCTTCCGACTTGTCATGAATCGGCCGGGTAAAAGTTGACGTGGTCTCGATCACGTACTTCGAGTCGAAGCTGCCGGTAATCACCGCGTGCGTCTTGGTGTAGTTTTCGCCGCCAGCAAGCTTGCATTCTGCGTCCACCAACTGTTTATCGCCCTCACGACGTAAGGTGACCTTCTTGCAGTCCTCATGGCGCCGCAACTCGATTAGCTGACGAAAGGCATTGTCGGTCTTCTGGTCGACGCACAACTGCATCGTACGCTCCTCCTCTCTGCGGAAACTCTGCACCTTGAGCTCCCAGAGTCCCGACTTGCGTTGCGGGAGGTCCGCCGCCAAAACGGGTGTGACGCCCAGAAGCATAACGAGCAACAAAACAGCTTGACGCATCGCAGTCTCCGCTCTTTCAGGTTTCAAATGACAAACAGGTCGCTGAATTCGTTCACCGGCATCGCTTCGAGTCGCTTCGCATCGAGCGCGATCTCGAGAATGGCGCGTTGTTGTTTCGCCGGAAAGCGGCGCGCCAGATTGGTCTTGAATTTTTCCACCAGCAAGGGGATGCCTTCCTTCCGCCGGCGGCGATGGCCGATCGGGTATTCGACGACGACTTCATCGAGCTTGCGGCCGTCTCTGAACTCTACAGTAATCCCGTTGGCAATCGAACGCTTGTCAGGGTCGAGGTAATCGCGCGAGAACCGGCGGTCTTCGACACAAGTCATTTTAGCGCGCAGGGCGTCGATGCGCGGATCGGCCGCCACGTCGTCTTCGTAGTCAGCGGCCGTGAGCCGCCCGAAGATGAGCGGGACCGCAACCATGTACTGAATGCAGTGATCGCGGTCGGCCGGGTTGGCGAGAGGCCCCTTCTTGTCGATGATGCGAATCGCCGATTGGTGCGTGCGTATCGTGATCTTTCGTATCGAATCAACCCGGTCTTTGACCTGGCGGTGCAGCGCCATCGCGCATTCGACCGCGGTCTGCGCGTGGAATTCCGCCGGGAAGCTGATCTTGAACAAAACGTTCTCCATCACGTAGCTGCCGTAAGGACGCTGGAAGCGCAATGGCTTGCCCTTGAACGAAACGTCGTAGAAGCCCCAGATCTTCGCGGTGAGCACCGACGGATAGCCCATCTCTCCCTTGGCGACCATCAGCGCGAGCCGCACCGCGCGGGAAGTGGCGTCGCCCGCCGCCCAGCTCTTGCGCGAGCCGGTGTTCGGCGCATGGCGATATGTGCGCAGGCTCTGCCCGTCCACCCACGCGAGCGACAAGGCATCGATGATCTCGTCGCGCCCGAGGCCGAGCAGCCGCGCGACCACTGCGGTGGAGGCCACCTTGACCAGTACGACGTGATCGAGTCCGACGCGATTGAAACTGTTCTGCAGGGCGATGACGCCCTGGATCTCGTGCGCCTTGATCATCGCGGTCAGCACGTCTTTCATGACCAGCGGCTTGCGGCCGGTTGCCACCGCGTTGCGAGACAGCCAGTCGGCGCTGGCGAGAATGCCGCCGAGATTGTCCGAAGGGTGGCCCCATTCCGCGGCGAGCCAGGTGTCGTTGAAGTCGAGCCAGCGGATCATCGCGCCGATGTTGAAGGCGGCCTGCACCGGATCGAGCTGAAACTGCGTACCGGGGACTCTGGCGCCGTTCGGCACCACCGTGCCGGGCACGATGGGTCCGAGGAGCTTCGTGCACGCAGGATATGACAGCGCCTCCAGCCCGCAGCCGAGCGTGTCGATCAGGCAGTGGCGCGCGGTCTCGAAAGCCTCTGTGCTGGCGATCCGGTGGCTCGCGACGTAATCGGCGATGTCGACCAGGACCTGGTCGGGCTTCGGACGGACGTTGGAGATGGCGGCCGACATTTCACTTGCGCTCGGCGAGTGGCACGAAGCGCTGATCCTCGGGCCCGGTGTAATTGGCCGAGGGCCGGATGATCTTGCCGTCCTGGCGCTGCTCGATCACGTGCGCCGACCAGCCCGACGTGCGCGAGATGACGAACAGCGGCGTGAACATCGCGGTCGGAACGCCTAGCATGTGATAGCTCACGGCGGAATACCAGTCGAGGTTGGCGAACATCTTCTTCGTTTCCCACATGACCGCCTCGATGCGCTCGGCGATCGTGAACATGCTCATGTCGCCCGCGGCCGCCGAGAGTCTTCGCGCCACTTCCTTGATGACGCGGTTGCGCGGATCGCTCACGGTGTACACGGGATGCCCGAAGCCGATGACGACTTCCTTCGCTGCGATGCGACGGCGGATGTCGGCCTCCGCTTCGTCGGGCGTGGCATAGCGCCGTTGCACCTCGAAGGAGAACTCGTTCGCCCCGCCGTGCTTCGGCCCGCGCAGCGCGCCGATGGCGCCAGTGATCGCCGAATAGATGTCGGAGCCGGTGCCCGCGATGACGCGCGCCGTGAAGGTCGAGGCGTTGAACTCGTGCTCGGCGTAGAGATTGAGCGAGGTGTGCATCGCGCGCACCCACAAGCCGGACGGTGGCTTGCCGTGCAGCAGGTGAAGGAAATGTCCGCCGATCGAGTCGTCGTCGGTCTCGACCTCGATCCGCCTGCCGCTTCGCGTGAAGTGGTGCCAGTAGAGCAGCATCGAGCCGAGCGAGGCCATCAGCTGGTCGGCGACGTCCCGCGCTGCGGCGGCATCGTGCGCCTCGCGCTCCGGCAGCACACCGCCCAGCGTGGAAACCGCCGTGCGCATGACGTCCATCGGATGAGCCGCGGCCGGGATCCGCTCCAGCGTCTCGCGCACCGCCTCGGGGATCGCGCGCAGTTCGCGCAGCCTGGCTTTGTACTCGGACAGCTCGACTGCAGTCGGCAGCTTGCCGTGAACCAGCAGATAGGCGATCTCCTCGAATTCGCATGTCTCGGCGATGTCGAGGATGTCGTAGCCGCGGTAGTGCAGATCGTTCCCCGTGCGGCCGACCGTGCACAACGCCGTGTTGCCGGCGGCCACGCCGGAAAGCGCCACTGATTTCTTCGGCTTGGGGGCACCCTGCCCAGGCTCGGTATCGTTCACGTCTTTCTCCCGTCGAACAGCGCGTCGAGCTTCGCCTCGTAGCGGTGATAGTCGAGCACCTCGTAAAGCTCGGCGCGTGTCTGCATGGCGTCGAGCACGGCCATCTGCGTGCCGTCGCGGCGCAGCGTCTGGTATACCGCGAGGGCGGCCTTGTTCATGGCCCGGAACGCGGAAAGGGGATAGAGCGCGATCACGACGTTCACGCTGCGCAATTCCTCAAGCGTGAATAGCGGCGTAGCGCCGAACTCGGTGATATTGGCCAGCACCGGCACACCGACGGCGTCGGCGAACTGCCGGTACATGGAAAGCTCAGTCATCGCTTCCGGAAAGATCATGTCCGCGCCCGCTTCGACGCAGGCGCGCGCTCGATCGATGGCTGCCGGAAGGCCTTCGACCGCGAGCGCGTCGGTGCGCGCCATGATGACGAAATCCGGATCGCTGCGCGCGTCGACCGCCGCCTTGATGCGATCGACCATTTCTTCCTTGGGCACCAACTCCTTGCCGGGCCGGTGGCCGCAGCGCTTGGCGCCGACCTGATCCTCGATGTGCATCGCCGCAGCGCCGAACTTGATCAGGCCCTTCACCGTGCGGGCAATGTTGAAAGCCGAGACGCCGAAACCGGTGTCGACGTCGACCAGGAGAGGCAGAGTCGAGGCATCCGTGATTCGCCGCACATCGGTCAACACGTCGTCGAGCGTGGAGATGCCGAGGTCGGGCAGGCCGAGCGAGCCGGCGGCCACACCGCCGCCCGATAGATAGATGGCGCGATACCCGCAGCGCTCGGCGAGCAACGCGTGGTAGGCGCAGATCGCGCCCGGTACCTGCAGGGGCTTCTCGGCGGCGAGCGCGGAGCGAAAGCGAGCACCCGGTGAGGGCGTGCTCATCGGAGTGTCTCGAGGCGCAGCGGCGTCGCGGGCGCTTCGGCTAGCGGCGTGAAGAAGCCTGCTGCCGCGGCCGGAATCGCCGCGCCAGCCGCGTGCGCGCGCTGCAGCAGGTCCCAGAAATAACGATACGACGCGCGATCGTAGAGCTTGTCGCCGTGACGGATCGGCGCCCATTCCGCGGCCTGCGCCGCGACGAGAACCGTTGCAGCGGTCGCCAACTCGGTCTCGTCGGGCTGGAACGCGCGTACGATGGGCTCGATCTGCGCCGGGTAAATGCTCCACATGCGCAGGAACCCGAATTCCTCGCGCGCGCGCTTGGCGTCGGATGCGACCAGCGCCGTATCCTCGAGCGCGAGCGTCACGCCGTGCGCCGGCACGACCGCGTGCGCGAGCGCCGCGGCGGCGACTTCGCACTTGGCAAGGCGCACCAGCGGATGATCGAACTGGCCGGGGCTCTGCATGGCCGACGACGGTATGGCGCCGTGATGCGCGCTCACGAAGTCGAGCGTTCCGAAATCGAGGCTCAGCACGCCCGGAAGCGCCGCGATCGACCATGCCTCACGCACCGCGCCGAGCGTCTCGATCATGACGCTCACCGGAATAGTGCGGTTGAGGCGACAGCGCAGGACCTCCGCGCGCAGCACGTTCAGAAAGCGCGAAACGTCGGCGGCCGACTCTGCCTTGGGCAGCGTGACGAACGCGATACGATCGCCGGCGGCGCTGAGCAGGTTGGCGAGATCGCTGCGCCAGGCCGGATGCGAAAGGCCGTGGATGCGCGCCCCGACGCGCCCGTGAACGTTCTCCTTGCCGGCGATCAGCGCGCCCATCGCTTTCGCGTGAGCGCGCTCCTTGCCCACCGGCGCACCGTCCTCGCAATCGCAGGCGACGTCGAATACGGGTCCGCGCTCTCGCTGCAGCGCCAGTGCGTTGCGGATGTAGCGCTCGTTGCCGGCGTAGTGCACGCAAGGGGGCAGGGCGGGGAGCGCCCGCTCGCTCCCGTAAAGGGCTGCTGAAGGATGCAGCCTGCCGCTCATGCCCGGTCCTGGCCCTGATCCGCCCCTTAGGCAAGGAGCGCCGCGACACCGACGCGCTCTTCCTGGAGCTCTTTCAGCGTCGCGTCCATTTTTTCGCGCGAGAAGGCGTCGATCTCGAGCCCCTGCACGCGTTCGTATTCTCCGTTCTGCGTCGTCACGGGCACGCCGTAAATCACATCGGCGGGGATCCCGTAGCTCCCGTCGGAGGCCACGCCCATGGTGACCCATTTTCCGCCGCTGCCGCTCAACCAGTCGTGCACGTGATCGATCGCGGCATTGGCCGCCGAAGCGGCCGAGGACAATCCGCGCGCTTCGATGATCGCCGCTCCGCGCTTGCCCACGGTCGGGATGAATACGCTGCGGTTCCAGTTGTCGTCGTTGATGAGGCTCTTCAGCGATTTCCCGCCTGAAGAAGCGAAGCGATAATCGGGATACATGGTCGGCGAGTGGTTGCCCCACACGATGAGTTTTTCGATCGAATCGACCGGCACGCCCGCCTTCTGGGCAAGCTGCGAGCGCGCGCGGTTGTGATCGAGGCGCAGCATCGCCGTGAAGTTCTTCTTCGGCAGCGACGGTGCGGATTTCATCGCGATGTAGGCATTGGTGTTCGCCGGGTTGCCGACGACCAGCACCTTGACGTTGCGCTGAGCGACGGCGTCGAGCGCCTTGCCCTGCTCGATGAAGATCTTGGCGTTCTCCAGCAGGAGGTCCTTGCGTTCCATGCCTGGGCCGCGCGGCCGTGCGCCGACCAGAAGGGCCAGGTCCGCATCCTTGAATGCGACTTTCGGATCGCCCGTTCCGCTCATGCCGGCGAGCAGCGGGAACGCGCAATCTTCGATTTCCATCATCACGCCCTTCAATGCGGCCTGCACCTTGTCGAGCGGCAGCTCGAGCAGTTGCAGGATGAGCGGCTGGTCGCTGCCCAGCATCTGTCCGCTGGCGATGCGGAAAAGCAGGCTGTAGCCGATCTGACCGGCCGCGCCGGTCACCGCTACGCGGATGGGCTTCTTCATGGATGGACTCCTGGCAAGCGTTGTCAGCCTGAGGCGGGCGCCGATTGGCGAAGGCGCGGAACAGATGCCTCCCCCCGGCCAATCGCCTCCGCATGGTAAGCGGCGGCAGCCGGAGTGTCAACAACTCTTATATATGTTATATGATATAGGACTAGTTGGATTGGAGGCCCTGTGGACCCGATGCCGAGCCGCGCCCTGGTTCCGTCTATACACGCGCCGCGCACTGCATCCCGCCGCGGCCCCCGCGCTCCCGCGTTCCGCCCGCTGTATCTGCAGATCAGAGACCTGATGGTCGAGCGGCTCGACGCGGGCGAATGGCGGCCGGGCGAGGCGATACCGAGCGAACTGGAGCTCGCGGCGCGCTATCGTGTCTCGCACGGCACCGCGCGCAAGGCGATCGACGCGCTGGCTGCCGACAATCTTCTCATCCGGCGCCAGGGCAAGGGGACTTTCGTTGCCACACATACCGAAGAGCGCTCGTCGATGTTCCGCTTCCTGCGCATTCGCCGCAGCGACGGGCGCGAGGAATACCCAGCGAGCCGTCTCATCGACGTCCGCCGCAGCAAGGCGACGGCGGAGGTGGCGCGCGCGCTCGAGATCAAGAGCGGCGATTCCGTGTTCGTGCTAAGGCGGCTGCTCGAGTACGAGGGCGAGCCGGCGGTACTGGACGAGATCATCCTGCCTGCGACGCTGTTCAAGGGCATGACGCGCGCCCGGGTTCAGGCGTACCGCGGATCGATGTACAGCCTCTTCGAGACACAGTTCGGCGTGCGCATCGTCAAGGCGCAGGAGAAGTTGCGCGCCGTCGCCGCCGACGCTGCGACGGGTGCTCTGCTCGATGTCGAGCCCGGACAGCCGCTGCTTGCAGTCGAGCGCATTACTCGGACCTACGGCGACCGGCCGGTCGAATGGCGCCGCGGCCTCTGCAGCACGCGACGTCATCATTACGTGAACGATCTCGGTTGATCAGCGTGGCCGCGCCGCTCGACTCGGTGGCGGCGGCGCGAAACTTGCCTGTATAATTTTCCTCGTGCGCCAGCCGCCGGCGCACGTCCACCGCTTAGACATGCCCGCCGCAGAGCGACCTGTGACCCGGCCGCGCCCGGTCTATCTCGATCTGGTGCGCATTCGGCTGCCGCTTCCCGGCCTCGTGTCCATCTTGCACCGGATCAGCGGCGCGGCGCTGTTCCTCATAGGAATTCCACTGCTGCTGCTCGGGTTGCAGTCGAGCCTCGGATCCCCGGAGAGCCTTGCGAGCCTGCGATCGATGTTCGACCAGCCGCTGGTCAAGCTGGTCCTGCTTGGATTGGTCTGGGCTTATCTGCACCATTTCTGCGCGGGCATTCGATTTCTGTTTCTCGACGTGCATCGCGGCATCGACCTGGCGCCGGCACGCCGGTCGAGCGTGGTCGTGCTCGTCGTGAGCCTGGCGCTGACGCTGCTGGTCGGGGTTCGGCTGTGGTGAAACGCCACGTCGTCGGCGCACATTACGGACTGAAGGACTGGGTCGCACAGCGCATCACCGCCGTGCTGATGGCGGTCTACACGCTGCTCTGGCTCGTGATCGCGCTCGTGAATCGCGGGATCGACGAGGCGCTCTGGCGAACCCTCTTCGCCAACGAGGCGTTCCGCGTTGCCACGCTGTTATTCGGACTCTCGCTGGCGTGGCACGCGTGGATCGGCATGCGCGATATCTGGATGGATTACATCAAGCCAACGGCGCTGCGATTCTCGCTGGAAATCATCACGGTCGTCGTGCTGGTCGGTTACGCTGTGTGGCTGGTCGAGATCCTGTGGGCGCCGCGGTGAGCCTCCCCATTCGCAGGTTCGACGCCATCGTCGTGGGCGCCGGCGGCGCGGGGATGCGCGCCTCGCTGCAGCTCGCCGAGGCCGGTCTTTCCGTGGCGGTGCTGTCGAAAGTGTTTCCGACGCGCTCGCACACGGTGGCGGCGCAGGGCGGGATCGGCGCTTCGCTCGGCAACATGAGCGAGGACAACTGGCTGTGGCACATGTACGACACGATCAAGGGCTCCGACTGGCTCGGCGATCAGGATGCGATCGAGTACATGTGCAGGACCGCGCCCGAGATCGTCTACGAGCTGGAGCACTTCGGGATGCCCTTCGATCGCAACCCGGACGGGACGATCTGGCAGCGCCCCTTCGGCGGCCACTCGATGAACTTCGGCGAGCGTCCGGTCCAGCGCGCCTGCGCTTCGGCCGATCGCACGGGCCACGCGCTGTTGCATACGCTTTATCAGCGCAACACGCGCGCGCGCACGCAGTTCCTGGTCGAGTGGATGGCGCTCGACCTCGTCCGGGACGCCGAGGGTGAAGTGCTGGGCGTCACCGCGCTCGAGATGGAAACCGGCGAAGCGATGATCCTGCAGGCAAAGGCCACGCTCTTTGCGACCGGCGGCGCGGGACGCATCTTCGCGGCCAGCACCAACGCCTTCATCAATACCGGCGATGGCCTGGGGATGGCGGCGCGCGCCGGCGTGCCGCTCGAGGATATGGAGTTCTGGCAGTTTCATCCGACCGGCGTGGCGGGTGCGGGCGTGCTGATCACCGAAGGAGTGCGCGGCGAGGGGGGAATTCTGCTCAACTGCAACGGCGAGCGCTTCATGGAACGCTATGCGCCGAATCTGAAGGATCTCGCCTCGCGCGACGTGGTCTCGCGGTCGATGGACCAGGAGATCAAGGAAGGCCGCGGCTGCGGTCCGAACAAGGATTACGTTCTGCTCAAGCTCGATCATCTCGGCCCCGAGGTGATCATGAAGCGCCTGCCCTCGATTCGCGAGATCGCGATCAAGTTCGCGAACGTCGATCCGATTCGCGAGCCGATTCCCGTCGTGCCGACGATCCATTACATGATGGGCGGCATTCCGACCAACGTGCACGGCCAGGTGGTCGCTCCGAGTGGAGGCGATCCGAACGCGGTCGTGCCGGGCTTCTACGCCATCGGTGAATGCGCCTGCGTGTCGGTGCACGGCGCCAACCGCCTCGGCACGAACTCGCTGCTCGACATCATCGTGTTCGGGCGCGCGGCGGGCAATCACGTGGTGGCGCAGAATCTCGCGCGACGGCCGCACAAGTCGCTGCCGAAAAATCCTGCGGATGGCGCGCTCTCGCGCCTGGCGCGCCTCGAATCGGCGACCTCGGGCGAAAAGACTGCGGAAGTCGCGCAAACGCTGCGCACGATGATGCAAGGCCATTGCGGCGTCTTCCGCAACGAGCAACTGCTCTCCGAAGGCGTGAGCCGCGTCTTCGAACTCGAACGGCAAGTGCAGAGAATCGCGATCAAGGACAAGAGCAGGGTCTTCAACACGGCGCGGGTCGAGGCGCTCGAGCTGGAGAATCTCATCGAGGTCGCCAAGGCGACCATCGTTTCGGCCGAGGCGCGCAAGGAATCGCGCGGGGCGCAGGCGCGCAGCGACTACCCGTCCCGCGACGACGCCAACTGGCTTCGCCACTCGCTGTGGTACCGGGACGGCAACCGCATGGGCTACAAGCCGGTGAACATGAAGCCGTTGTCGGTCGATGCCTTCCCACCCAAGGTGCGCACGTACTGATGAAATTCCGTATCTACCGCTACGATCCCGGGCAGGACGGCGCGCCGACCATGCA
>DATKJP010000076.1:0-8538 GCA_035543635.1 Casimicrobiaceae bacterium | reverse complement strand
GTCTACCAGAGCATCAAAGACGACGTCTGCCTCTCTTCGATCTCGGGCGGCACCGACATCATGTCCTGTTTCACGCTTGGCTGCCCGACCCGTCCCGTGTGGAGCGGCGAGCTGCAATGCCGCGGGCTGGGCATGAAAGTCGAAGCCTTCGATGAAGACGGCAAACCGCTTCCAGCCGGCAGCAAGCAGCGCGGCGAGCTCGTCTGCACCGAAGCGTTTCCGTCGATGCCTCTCGGTTTCTGGAACGATCCGGGCAATGTGAAGTATCACGCGACATACTTCGAGCGCTATCCCAATGTCTGGTGGCACGGCGATTACGTCGAGATCACCGAGCACGACGGAATGATCATCTACGGGCGCTCCGACGCGACGCTCAACCCGGGCGGGGTGCGCATCGGCACAGCCGAGATCTACCGTCAGGTCGAGCAGCTCGACGAAGTCGTGGAAGCGCTCGTGATCGGCCAGACCTGGCCGCCGGGCGAGATCGGGGACGTGCGCGTCGTGCTCTTCGTCCGGCTGCGCGATGGTCTGCGCCTCGACGAACCGATGGTCGACAAGATCAAGAAGCACATCCGCGTCAACACGACGCCGCGGCACGTGCCGGCGAAGGTCGTGCAGGTGAGTGACATTCCGCGCACCAAGAGCGGCAAGATCGTCGAACTCGCCGTGCGCAACGTTGTGCACGGCCAGCCGGTGAAGAACGTCGAGGCGCTCGCCAACCCCGAGGCGCTCGAGCAATTCCGCGGCCGCGCCGAGCTGCAGAGCTGAGCAGATGAACTTTCTCGCCGTGATCGCCGCGCTGGCGCTCGAGCAGTGGCGCGCCTTTGGCTGGCGCGGCGGCACGCAGCGCGCTTTTCTTCGCTACGCGAAGACGCTCGAGCAGCGGTTCAACGGTGGCAAGGCCGAACAGGGAGCGATCGCAGCCGCTCTGGCGCTGGTTCCTCCTGTGGCGCTCGCCTCGGCGGTGTATTTCGCACTCGATCAGGTGCACTCGCTGCTCGGGCTCCTTTGGGACATCGTGGTGCTGTACGTTCTCGTCGGCTTTCGTCACTTCAGCCACGCGTTCACCGCGGTCGCCGACGCGCTCAAGGCCGGTGACGCGATCGGCGCGCGGCGCCGTCTCACATCGTGGCGCGGAGTAGACTCGAGCGGCGCCACAGCTGAAGAAATTCCAAAGCTCGCGATCGAGCAGGGACTGGAGGACTCCTATCGGCATGTCTTCGGCACGTTGTTCTGGTTTCTCGTGCTCCCGGGCCCAGGCGGCGCCGTGCTCTATCGCCTGACTGTTCTTCTCGCCGAACGCTGGCGCAGCGATGCGTTGACGCCGATGGGTCACGATCTGCACGAGTTCGGCCGTCCGGTGCAGCGGCTTCTCTACTGGCTCGACTGGCCGCCTGTCCGCTTGACTGCGATTACCTTCGCGATCGTCGGCGATTTCGAGGACGCGATCTATTGCTGGCGCACGCAGGCGAAGCAATGGATTTCGCGTCACGACGGCATTCTGCTCGCGAGCGGCGCGGGCGCGCTCGGCGCGCTCATTGGCGGACCGGTGACGGGACCGACCGGCGAGCCCGAATTTCGTCCCGATCTCGGCATCGGCGATCCGGCGGACGCGGACGTGTTGCCGAGCGCCGTGGGACTGGTATGGCGCGCGCTGCTGGTGTGGCTCGTGCTGGTGCTGCTGCTGACGCTTGCGTATTGGGCGCCCGGCGGGTTGTGAGCGTCGTACCGTGTTGGCTCGGCGTCGCGGCGGAATGCGGGCGGCGCATTGCTTACTTCACCTCCAAGGCCTCCACCTTGGCGGCGCAAATGCAATCGTTCAGCGTGACGCCGCCCGCGTCGTGCGTCGAGTAGACGACCTCGACCCGGCTGTAATGCACCGACAGATCGGGATGGTGGTCCTGCCGGTGCGCGACGTAAGCGATCGCGTTGACGAACGCCATCGTCTCGTAATAGTTCGCGAACTTGAAGGTCTTCGTAAGGCGCTTGTCGGCGTGCGACCAGCCGGCGAGCGCCTTCAGATGCTTCTGCAGCTCGGATGCGGACAGTAACTGTGCGCCGGAGCGGCAATCGAGAGTCGAGAGGGCGGCGAGTTCAGGGCTCATGGCGAAGAGGAGGCGTTTGGACTCAGGCAGGCGCGGCCTCGAGCCGCGCGATGCGCGCTGCGGCTGGCGGATGCGAGTCATAAAATGCTGAGTAGATCGGGTCAGGCGTTAGCGTGCTGGCGTTGTCCTCGTAAAGCTTGACCAAGGCCTCGACGAGTGCTGCTCCTGAGGCATGCCCCGCGGCGTACCGGTCCGCCTCGTATTCGTGGCGACGCGAGTACGACGCCGCGGCTGGTGTGACGAGAAAGGTGAACACCGGCAGCGCGAGCATGAAGAGCACCAGCGCGACGCCATAGCGCGGTGCCGGTCCGGGGACGCCCAGGCCGGCATAGAACCACGGCTCGCCGACGAGCCAGCCCAGCAGCGCGAGCAGGACGAGGCTGCCGAGCGCATACCACACGGCGCGCTTCAGCACGTGCCGAAGCTTGAAGTGCCCCAGCTCGTGCGCGAGCACCGCTTCGATCTCTTCGGGAGCCAGTCGCGCGATCAACGTGTCGAAGATGACAATGCGGCGAGCGGCTCCGAAGCCGGTGAAGTAGGCGTTGCCGTGTGCGGTGCGCTTCGAGCCGTCCATAACGAACAAGCCCTTCGCAGCGAAGCCGCAGCGCGCGAGTAGACGCTCGATGCGCTCGCGCACGCTCGCGTCGGTCAGTGGCCTGAAACTGTTGAAGAGCGGCGCGATCACCGTCGGATAGAGAACGAGCACGAGCGCCTGAAAGGCGACCCATGCAACCCACGCGCCGAGCCACCACCAGGCTCCGGCGCGCTCCATCAGCCACAACACCAGTGTGAGCAGCGGAATGCCGAGCGCGGCGGCAATGAGGGTGCTCTTAATAATGTCGGCAACCCAGAGCCCGAGCGTCGTGCGGTTGAATCCGAAGCGCTGCTCGAGCACGAAAGTGCGAAACCACGCAAGCGGCAGAGAGAGCGCGCCCGCGATCAGGGCCACGATGACGACCAGCGCCACATCGCGGAACAGTGACGCGAAGGGTAGCGTCGCGCAAAGCTCCGCGATCCAAGCGAGGCTCCCTCCGAGCGTGAGCGCGAGGAGCACGATCGTATCGAGGATGATCTCCACCACCGCGAGACGCCCACGCGCCACCGTGTAGTCGGCCGCCTTCTGATGTGCCGCGAGGCTGATCCGAGCGTCGAAATGAGCCGGGACCGCATCGCGGTGCGCCAGCACGTAGCGCCTCTGCCTCGCCGCGAGCCAGAGCTGCAGAGCTACCGAAACCGCAAGCGCAGCGAGGAACAAGGCCGTGAACAGGGAAGGAGTCATCGATCTCGAGGACGGTGGCGGACAGTATGAGAAAATGACGATCGTCGCCCGCCACCCCGTATTTTACGCCTGACACCGTGTCCCAGAACGCCAACAACCTGATCTGGATCGACATGGAGATGACCGGTCTCAAGCCCGAGACCGATCGCATCATCGAGGTTGCCATCGTCGTCACCGACAATGTGCTGACCACGCTGGCCGAAGCGCCGGTGCTGGTCGTCCACCAGGACGACGTGACGCTAGCGGGCATGGATTCATGGAATCAGTCGACGCACGCCCGCACCGGGCTCACCGACCGCGTGCGTGCGTCCACGCTCGACGAGGCGAACGCGGAGCAGCAGCTACTCGCGTTTCTGCGCGAGCACGTCCCCCCGCGTACCTCGCCGATGTGCGGCAACTCGATCTGCCAGGATCGGCGCTTCCTCGCGCGCTGGATGCCCGCGCTCGAGGACTACTTCCATTACCGCAATCTCGACGTCTCGACACTCAAAGAGCTGTGCCGTCGGTGGACTCCCGACGTCGCCAAGAATTGGGTCAAGCAGGGTAAGCATGAAGCGCTCGCCGACATCTACGAATCGATCGACGAGCTCAAGTTCTACCGCGACAACTTCATCCGGCCGTGAACTTTTGCAGCAACTGCGGCTCGTCCGCGCTCGAGCATCGTGTCCCCAACGGCGACACGATGCCGCGCTGGGTCTGCTCGAGTTGCGGCGCGATCCATTACCAGAATCCCAAGGCCGTGGTCGGGTGCCTGCCGGTGTGGAACCAGCAGGTGCTGCTGTGCAAGCGCGCGATCGAGCCGCGGAAAGACCTGTGGACGCTGCCTGCGGGTTTCCTGGAGAACGGCGAGACGATCTTCGCCGGCGCCGCGCGCGAGACCGAGGAGGAGGCACGTGCGCGCGTCGAGGTCGGGCCGCTCTACACGATGATCAGCCTGCCGCATATCAGCCAGATCTACGTGATGTTTCGCGCGCGGCTGCTCGATCTCGATTTCGGTCCGGGACCCGAGAGCGTCGAGGTGCGGCTGTTCGACGAGGACGACGTCCCTTGGAACGAGATTGCGTTTCGTACCATCACGCGCACGTTGCGCAATTTCTTCCTCGATCGCAAGCTCGGCGCGTTTCCGACGCACGTGAGCATAATCGAGCGGCGCGCGGCGCGCGATCCGAGGCTTTCCGGCGCGGGCTGAAATTTCATGCATGCTATAGGCGGCCAATTTTTTCGGGAGGATGAGAAATGAAGCTCACGTCTGCGCTCCGAGCCATCGCTCTTGCAGGCATCCTAGCGATCACTGCCGCAGTCGCAGCGGACAGCTATCCGAGCAGGCCGGTGCGGCTCATCGTGCCGTTCCCGCCGGGCGGCACTACCGACATCGTCGCGCGCGTGGTCAGCGCGCAGGTACAGGCGAATTTCGGACAGGTCATGGTGGTCGAGAACCGTTCCGGAGCCGGCGGGGTCATCGGCGCGACCGATACCGCGAAGGCAGTGCCGGACGGATACACCCTCGGCGTGGCGACGGTGTCCACGATCGCCACCGCACCCGTCATGCAGCCGAACGTGCCGTATGACCCGCTTACCGATTTCACCCCCATCATCAACATCGCGGCAACACCCAACGTCATCGAAGTGCATCCATCCTTTCCGGCACGCGACTTCAACGGCTTCATCGCTGAGTTGAAGAAGCACCCGGACAAATACAGCTACGCCAGCACCGGCACTGGCTCGATCACGCACATGCAGATGGAGCTCTTCAAGGCGCAGACGGGCGTTTCGATCCTGCACGTGCCTTACAAGGGCGCCGGGCCGGCGCTCAACGACATCGTGGCTGGCCAGGTGCTCATCATGCTGGACAACCTTCCTTCGTCGCTGCCGTACATCCAGCAGGGACGCTTGATCCCGATCGTGGTGGCCGCGGAGCAGCGCGTCGCCCCCCTGCCGAACGTGCCGACGTTGAAGGAACTCGGTCTCCCGCAAAGCAATCGCATGGCGTTCTACGGAATCGTCGGACCGAAAGGGCTGCCTGCAGATATCGTGACGAAGGTCCACGACGCCGTGAAGAAGACGCTCGATGATCCCGGAGTACGGGCCCGGATCGAGCAGACCGGATCGGTGGTCATGGCCAATACACCGTCCGAGTATGCGCAGCAGATCAAGACCGAATACGAAACCTACAAGAAGCTTGCCGCAGACCAGAACCTCAAGCCGGAATAGTCCCGGCTGGACGACGCTCTACGGTCGTGCCACCATTCGCGACGGCATGGAGCGTGCGGCCAGAGAAACGATGCGGACGGTCGACCGGTTGTTCGAGCGGTACGCGGAATTTCACCGCCATTCCGCGAACAAGATGATCCACTGGATCTGCGTGCCGCTCATCGTGTGGAGCGTGCTCGGTGCAATCTGGTCGCTTTCGCCTATCGCGGCATACGTGGCGATTGCAGCATCTATCGCGTTCTATCTCTGGCTTTCGGTGCCGCTGGCGCTCGGCATGTTCGTCGTGCTCCTCGCGATGCTCTATCCGCTGAGCTTGCTCGGCTCACAAGCCTTCATCGTTTCGATCGCCGTCTTCATCGCAGCGTGGATAGGGCAATTCGTCGGTCACGCGATCGAGGGACGCAAGCCCGCCCTCTTCGAGGATGTCAAGTCGCTCCTCGTCGGACCGGCGTGGCTCCTAGGCTTCATCTATCGTCGCCTCGGCATTGCCTACTGAACGCATCCTCGACCGCGTAAGTTTCATCGTCGCAGGCGCGCAGAAGGGCGGCACGTCCGCGCTCGATGCCTACCTGCGCGAGCATCCTGAGCTGTGTCTGCCGCGGCGGCAGAAGGAATTGCACTTCTTCGACACCGACGCGAATTTCGCGGTCGAGCCGGTCGATTACGCGGCCTACCACGCCAACTTCGAGCCGCATCCGCCGCAGCGTCTGCTGGGCGAGGTGACGCCCGCGTACATGTATTGGCCGACAGCGGCCGAGCGAATCGCGAGCTACAACCCGGCGATGAAGCTGATCCTGGTGCTGCGCAATCCGATTACGCGCGCCTTCTCTCAATGGAACATGGCGCGCCAGCTTCAACGTGAGCCGTTGCCGTTTCTGGAAGCGCTGCGGGTGGAACCGGAGCGGCGACGCAATCTGCCGCTCGAGCGCGCCAAGCGCTACACGTACGTCGAGCGCGGCTTCTACGTCGCCCAGCTGCAACGGTTGTGGCAACACTTCCCGGTCGCGCAGACGCTCGTGTTCAAGAGCGAGGAGCTGCTGACGAACCCGGGCGAGGTGCTCGCCCGGGTCGCCGCGCTTCTCGAGATCGTCCCGTTTCCTCCCCTGAACGAGAAGTCCGTGCATGCGCGCGAGTACGACGCGACGATGGGCGCCGACGAAAAGCGCTACCTCGTGAGCGTGTTCGAGCAGGAGATCCGAGACCTGGAGCGGCTGCTCGGCTGGGACTGCTCGGCGTGGCTCGCGTGAACGGACGAGTCGGCTGCCTGCGCAACTTGCCCTGTTAGAGCTGTCCCGCCCGCTTCATGTCCCAGTACTTGTTGACGAGCTGCCGCGGCAGGTCTGCCGGATAGACGTCGATGATGTGCACGCCACTGGCGCGGAGCCGCGAAAGTCCGCGCATGCGCGCCCGCGAGTACTCCGCGGCGGCGGCGTAGGTAAGCGCATCATCGAAGCTGTCGATCGGCGTTCGCCCTACCTGCTCCAGGCTTGTCTCGCGCAGATTGGCGATGAGCACCAGATGGCGCCGTCGGAGCAGGCGTAAGGCCGGCAAGAGAAGATCTTCATCCTCGTCGCGCAAGTTCGTCAGCACGACGATCAGCGCCCGCTTGTAGAGGCGTCGCGCCAGCTGCTCCCCCGCCTGGAGGTAATCCGGAGTGAGCAGCGTTGGCTCCACGTCGTAGACGCCGTTGAGAATCCGGTTGACGGTCGACACGGACTTGCGCGGCGGCAGGTATCTCGGCGCGGGGTGGGCGAAGGTCATCAGGCCCACCGCATCGCCCTGCCATAACGCGACGTAGGACAGCAGCAGCAAGGCGTTGAGCGTGTGATCGAAATGCGAGAGGTCGTTCGCGCCGGGCAGGCCGCGCTCGCTCGCGCGCATGCGCTGACCGCAGTCCAGCATGAAGACGATCTGCTGATCGCGCTCGTCCTGATATTCCCGCGCGACGAGCTTTCCAAAGCGCGCCGTCGCCTTCCAGTCGATCTGCCGCGAGCTATCGCCCTGCCGGTATTCGCGCAGCTGGTGAAACTCCAGTCCCTCGCCGCGGCGGCGGCGCTGGAGCACGCCGATCTGCGAGAGCCGGTTGTCGCTCGCGAGCAGTGTGTATTGGGTGACCTTGGCGAAGTCCGGATACACCCGCGTTCGCGTCGACGCGCCGCAAGTGAGGCTGCGTTGCCACAGCCGCAGCGGAGAGTCGATTCGCAGCGTCAACGCGCCGAACTGGTGGTCGCCGCGCGCCAGCGGGCGCACGCGATAGACGACATCGGTCCACAGCCCACGCCGCAGCAGGAATTTCTGCGGCAACGGAGCCGCCTCGAACGATGCCGGATGATTGTCCTGGATCCAGCCTTGCAGCGCCGAGCCGCCGTTCCACAGGCGCAGTCGAACGGAATGCCACTCACCCACGGCAAGGCTCTGCGGAACGCTGCGCCTGATCGTGGGGCGGGATCGTGCACGCCACGCCGCGAGCGCATCGGCACCGAGCGCAGCGGCGATGATCGCGCCGGTGATTTGCCAGAGCTGAAGCGCGCCGGGCAGGAACGCGACGGCGATGCCCGTGGCAAGCCATGCAGCGAGCAGCCACAGCATGAGGCGCTGCGGGATGAGCATCGCTCTAGCTCCGCGGAGCGGCCGCCTGATCGAGGACCGACAGCAGCAGTGCATCGGGGCTCAAGCCCTCGATCTCGGCCTCCGCAGTGGTCCGTATGCGGTGCCGCAGAGCCGGAAGCGCGATTGCCTTGATGTCGTCGGGAGTGACGAATTCGCGTCCGCCGATGAGCGCGTGAGCGCGGCCCGCGCGAATGAGTGCGATCGAGCCGCGCGGTCCGGCGCCGATCGCGATACCTGGATGCTGACGCGTCGCCCGCACGATCGCCACCGCATACTCGAGCACGCGATCCTCGACGATCAGCTCCGCGGCGGTTTGCTGCAACGATAGCACTC
>DATKJP010000075.1:0-3438 GCA_035543635.1 Casimicrobiaceae bacterium | reverse complement strand
CAGTTGCAGCTTCACACGGCGATCGGCAGCGGCATGATCATGGCGCTCGCGACGTTGTTCCCCGACGAGGGACTCGAGCTCGACATCGCCGATTTCGGCGTCGCGCCCTTGCGCGACGGCAGCCGCGGCAAGTCGATCGATCGGCCGCGCGAAGAGAAGAAGAAGGATTTTCAACCGGTGCCGCCCGGCTCGAATCACTCCGCGGCCATCATTCTGCTTACCGATGGCCGGCGCACGATCGGGCCGGATCCGCTCGACGCGGCGCGCATGGCCGCGGATCACGGCGTGAAGATTTACGCCGTCGGTTTCGGCAAGCCCGGGGGCGGTACCGCGACGGTCGACGGCATCCCGATCTACATGCGCTACGACGAGGAGACGCTGAAGGCGATCGCGGCGCTCACCGAAGCGGAATACTTCCAAGCGGGCAGCGCCGCGGAGCTCAAAAAGGTGTACGAGACCCTCAACGCGCGCTACGTTCTGGAGAAGAAGGAAACCGAAATCTCCGCGCTCGCGAGCGCGCTCGGCGCGCTGCTGGTCCTTGTGGCAGCGGCCTTGTCGCTGTGGTGGACGCACCGCATTGTGTGATTACCAGCGCTGCTGAGAGAAAACAAAGCGCAGCGCATCGGACAATTCCGGTTGCACAAATGGCGGTCAAGCCTATAATGACAGCGTCATAGGGAAGGTCCACCGGCCCGCTGCGGGCTTTTTCGAAGGAGGCATCATGCTCGGTTTCAATCGGACTGGTGAGGCCAAAGACGGCAGCAAGCCCGCGCTCAAGCCCGCACTCTACGAACCGCCAGTCAGCCCCACGCGGCTCAGTGGCATACGCGCACCTACACCGGCACCGACCGTACATCGTGAAGGGTCGAACGCACTCGCCGCGAGCGCGCGCCCCGCGCCGGCGCCGGAACCTGCACCAGCGATTCCCGTGCTCAACGATGCGCCCGGCAGCAAGCTCTTCGTAGGCATCAACATCAAGTTGAAGGGCGTCGAGATTTCCGATTGCGACGCGCTGGTCATCGAAGGGCAGGTCGAGGCGACAGTGCACAGCAAGCTGATGCAGGTTGCGCAGCCGGGCACCCTTCACGGAACAGCGCTGATCGACGTGGCCGAGATCCACGGCGAATTCTCTGGAGAGCTGACGGCGCGCACGCGGTTGGTTGTACACGGCACGGGACGCGTGTCGGGCACGATCCGTTATGGCAAGCTGATCGTGGAGGAGGGCGGCGAGCTCTCCGGCGACGTGAAGCGGCTCGACGCCGGCGACGAGCACGCGCAGCGCTCGCTCCTCGCGGGTTCATCGCCGCGAAGCTAAGCATCACACCGTGTCGCCGGCCGAGTGCTGGCGGCACGGCAGCACGAAGGATTACGAGGTCATTTCCTCGCGCACCGGCTCCAGCACGACTTTCGCGCGCGCGGCTTCCATCGTTTTGGCGAGCAGGATCATCAGCGCGTAGACCGCATTGATGTGCGGAGTCGCCACGCCTGTCAGCTCGCCCAGTTCCTTCACTGAGCCAATGAGCGCGTCGATTTCGATCGCGCGGCCGGCCTCAACGTCCTGCAGCGTGGACGTCTTGTGCTTGCCGACCTTCTCCGCGCCGGCGATGCGTTTCTCGAGCGGAACGCGGAAGGTCGCTCCGAGCTTCTCGCCGATTGTCTGTGCTTCGCGCATCATGTCGCCCGCCAGCTCGCGCGTCGTAGGATCCTGGCAGACGTCGACCAGCGTGGCGTGCGTGAGCGCGCTGATTGGGTTGAAGCTGAGATTGCCCCAGAGCTTGAGCCAGATCTCGGACCGGATGTCGGTGAGAATGGGCGCCTTGAAACCCGCGTTGATCATCATTTCGGAGATCTGCTTAAGGCGTTCGGTCTCCGCGCCATTGAGCTCCCCGATCGGGAAGCGATCGCCCTCGACGTGCTTGATCACGCCCGGAGCGATGATCTCGCCTGCGGGATAGACGACGCAGCCAATGATGCGCGCCGAGTCGATGTACGCGCTGATCGCGCCGTCGGGATCGGCGGTGCGCATGCGGTAATCGGCATAAGGTCCGCTGAACTTCTGGAAATACCACCACGGCAGCCCGTTCTGAATCGGAATGACTACGGTGTCGCGGTGAAACATGCTCGTCAACTGCGATGCGAGCGGCGCGATCTGGTTCGCCTTGACCGCCAGAAAGACGACGTCCTGCTCGCCCGCTTCGGCGCAGGTCGCGACCGCGCGCAGATTCGTCGCTATTTCCTCGCTGCCGTCGGCGTGCACGAGTTTCAGCCCGTTCTTTTTGATCGCAGCGAGATGCGCGCCGCGATCCACCACCGTCACGGGTTGGCCGGAGAGCGCGAGCCGAACTGCGAGCAAGCCGCCGATCGCGCCGGCACCCACGATGCCGATCTTCATGTCGTCCTCCTTCGGGAATTCCTCACTCGAAACGATTGGTCAGCGTGCCCACGCCGTCGATGACGATGCTCACGGTGCTGCCGGGCTTCATCGATCCGACTCCAACCGAAGTGCCGCAGGCGATTACGTCGCCGGCTTCGAGTGTCATGTCGCGCGAGATGAGCGAAACCAGCGCCGCCGGCGGAAAGATCATGTCGCTCACCGGATAGTTCTGTCGCTCCTGCCCGTTGAGGATGGTCTTGATCGTGAGCGTTGCCGGATCGATGCCAGTCGCGATCACCGGACCGAACACGCCGAAACTGTCGAAGCTTTTGGCGCGCGTCCACTGGGCGAAGCTGGAATCCTTGTTGATCAATTCGGCCGCCGTGACGTCGTTGATGCAGGTGTAGCCGAGGATGTGCTTCGGCGCATCGGCCTCCGACACCGCGCTGCAGCGCCTGCCGATGACGATGCCGAGCTCGCCTTCGTAAATCACCTTGCCCGAGTAGGACGCAGGCGGACGTATTGTTTCCTCGTGCGCGAGGAAAGAATTGTTGGCCTTGAGGAAATAGAGCGGCTCGGGCGGAATCGCGTTGCCGAGCTTTTCCGCCAGCGCGCGGAAGTTGTTCCACAGCGCGACCATTTTTGAGGGCTTGACCGGCGTCAGGACCTTCGTATCGCGCAGCGACAACGACTCGCCGGTCGGCGCGTGCTCGCCGAAGGGGTTACCCGAATGCAGGCGAACGCTTTCGCCCTCGAGCAGACCGAAATGCTCGCGTCCGCCGTGCTGGACGCGAATCCAGTGCGGCATTTCTCTCCTCCTGCGTGAAGCGTGTGCGGCTTGCCTGATCTGCCACGCCGTTATTGGCAGGGGAGCGATACTACAATCTTTTGGAAACCGTTTCCAATTATCCTGGGCAGCACGGCATGACGGAGTCTGTAATACACTGGCCCGGGAAAATGAGTAAAACGTCTTCTCTTCGCCTGCTAGCGCTCCTGCTCGGCTGCTTCGCAGCGATGCCCGCCGCTGCACAGTCGCCTTTCCCCGCGAAAGCGATCCACATGAT
>DATKJP010000074.1:0-22414 GCA_035543635.1 Casimicrobiaceae bacterium | reverse complement strand
CAAGGCGCTGCTCGAGTTCATCGACCGGCTCGAGCTCGAGCCGGTCGATGAACTCGAGCAGCGCCTTGTGCTCGGCGCTCGCGCCGGTCAGCGCCACGCCCTTCTCGCGCAACTCGCGCAGGAACAACGCGCCCGGTGTATCGAGCCCGCTCAGGCCCTTGAGATCCAGTGCCTTGACGTGATGGTCGGCGTTCCGCTCCTTGAGCCATTGACCCAGCGAGCGCGTGAACTCTGCGAGCGTGCCTGTCTCGAGCGGTCCTTCGATCGCGAGTCGATCGCCTTCCCCGTGGAGGCTGAGGGTGGCGGACGGTTCCATGGAGCTCTTTTTCATGAGTCTCCGGCATAAGGCCGCAATCCGCGTGCCCAGAAGGCAACCCTAAGAAAAACAAGCGGATAGCGCGCAGCCGCACAGCGCCTTGCGCAAAGGGGCGCGGGCCGTAGGAAAAAATTTCAGTCGGAGAGCGCTTTAACTAGCCGGACCGCATGTGCCGCGTTGAGCGCAGCGGCGAAGGTGAGCACCGCGCCGGCCTGATGCGCGGCGGCGAGCGGCAACGGCACCACCAGGAGCAGGGTCGCGATGCCGAGCGCGATCTGCACTGCAAGCATGGCGAGGAGCAGATGCACCGCGAGACGCGCACGAGGCGAGACCTCGGGCGCGGCCATGACGCGCCACCAGAACGCGGGTACGAGCAACGCCAGGAGTAGCGCGATCAGACGATGATCGAACTGCACGGTCGCCATGTTGTTCCAGAAATTCGCGTACCACGGATCGATCATCAAGATCTCGGGCGGGACGAGATCGCCATTCATGAGCGGGAACGTGTTGTAGGCGAAGCCGGCGCGGATGCCGGCCACGAGTCCACCCGAGAGCACCATCAGGAACACGACGCCGACGAGCAGCTTGGCGAAGCGGGCAAGCGGCTCCGCGCGAGCGGGCGGCCGCGAAGCTTCGGCACCGAGCAGCGAGAGCGCTGTCCAGAACATCGCGCCGAAGATGATGAAAGCGAGACCGAGATGCGCCGTGAGGCGCAGCTGCGACACGCGCGGGTCGTCGACCAGCCCGCTCTGCACCATGTACCAGCCCATCGCGCCCTGCAAGGCGCCGAGCAGAAAGATGCCGAAGAGCCTCGGCGCATACCCGGAAGGGATCATGCGTCGCGCGATGAACCACAACAGCGGCAGCAGGAACGCGGCGCCGATCGCGCGGCCGAGCAGTCTATGGAAATACTCCCACCAGAAGATGCGCTTGAACGCCTCCAGAGTCATGCCGCGATTAACGAGGCGGTATTCGGGCGTCGCCTGATACTTCGCGAAGGCTGCGTTCCAATCCGCTTCGTCGAGCGGAGGCAGCGTTCCGACGATCGGCTGCCATTCGGTGATCGACAAGCCCGAGTGCGTGAGGCGCGTGACGCCGCCGACGACGACCATCGCAAAGAGGAGTGCGCAGCAAGCGAGCAGCCAGAGGGCAACGGCGCGCGGAGCGCCACGTCTGCGCTCGCCTCCGGCGCCCGCGAAGGCGGGGGCGGAACGCAAGATCGACTCGGTCACGCGCCCTGCTTGTGCTCGACTGCGCTCTGCAGACGCCGGATGAGGACGTCGATCAGATCCTCTCCGCCCGGGGATTTCACGCGATGCTCGCGCAGCGAGCGCACCAGATCCGCGGTGGCGATGGCGCCGTAATCCGCTCGCACCAGGACCCCGGCGATCGCACGCTGCACGGCGGCCGACTTTGCGGCGACGAAGGCGCGCGCCAGCTCTTCGAGGCTTTCCCGATCGGAAAGGCTGTAGCGCGCGAGCGTATCGAGCGCATGCACCTGCGCGTCTCCCTTCATGCGCGTAATGCCCACAGCGATGCTGCGCAACTCCGCCGCGTCAGCGATCGGCCGATGATGCAGATAGATCTGCGCCATCGCGACTTCTTCTTCGTTCGTGCTGGTGAGTGCGCGCAGCATCCGCGCGTGACTCTCAGCGCTCCCGAGACAGGCGAGGACTGCGGCGTTCGCTACCTTGCTCGCCTGTGCCGCGGAGACGTGCAGGTCCGAGCGATCGCGTCCCAGCGTTCCATCGCCGTTCAGCGCGCAAACCAGGCTTACCTCCGATGCTCCGACCGCGTCTTTCGCGATCAGCTCGCCGATCATGCGCAGCTGCTCGGCGCGCTCTTCCTCTGCAGAGAGCCAGCCCAGCTTGCGCGCGAGCCCCAGCATGCGCGCGCGCACGGCGGGCGAATCGGCGTCGCGCGCGAAGGAGAGATACTTCGACTTTGTTGGCTCGTCGTGCGCGATCTCGGCAAGGACTTTTTCGACGGAAGGTCTCTGCCGCTCTGCTTCACCGAGCGCGGTGACGTAAGCTTCGAGGTGATCGAGGAACATGCGCACCTCGGCCATCTTGCGCTGCAGAAAGCGATGCACGAATTCGAGCTTCTGTGCAGTCGCGGATCCATCGTCGGCGAGACGGCAAACGTCGCGCCGGAATTCGGCCTGCGGCTCGGAGCTGCTCAAGCCGGAGGCAACCGTCATCGAGCTTGCCGCGAAGAGGCTCACGAGCTTCAGATTGACGCGACCACTCCCGATCTCGCCGCCGGCGTTCGACTGGAAGTATCGCTCGAGCATCGGCCCGGCAGCGGCACCGAGCGGGGCCTTTGCCGAGAAGCCGTAGATCACCGGCACGCCGGGAAAAATCTGCCGCATACGGTCGCGATTGCTTTCGCCATAGCGCTCGTTCAGCGTGAGCGAGACGCGCTCGGCGGCGGCGGGCGAATAGCCGGCGCGCACCAGGCTGCGTCCGATCTCGGAGGAAGCGCTGCGGCGCGCACCGGCGTCCAGCGTGTTGCAGCCGAACAGATAAACTTCCTTCAGCTGCGAGAAGAGCCCAGGACAGGACGCGCTGCACGAGGCGCGCTGCAGCTCGTCGGTCGGAAGCGATTCGCGCGCGTCGAGCTTGCCCGAGTAGAACTCACTGCCGTCGTCGAAGTGGCCGGAGATCAAGAGTACGTCGCAGCGCACGCCCTTACTGCAGGCCGAAGCCAGCCAGTCGGGACGGCCGCGCTCGACCAATTCGACAAACTCGAAATCTCCTTCGGGAAGATGGCGACGGAAGCTTTCCTTCTCGTCGGCGGAGCCGACCGTGATCGAACATACGGTCTTCTTGTCCGCCCAAGCATTGCTCACCCATGCTGCGACCAGCATGGCGACCAGAATGCCGAATCGATTGACGACAGCCACGAGCAGCGACGACGGCGCGCGAAAACGAAGCGCGCCAGTATGGCATAAACAGCAAGGAAAAAGGGGCCGATGGAATAGCTCGGCCCTTAAGTGGCAGTAAAAAAGGGGCCGATGGAAGAGCTTGGCCCCTTTTTCCTCCTACGAGCGCCGCTCGAGACGCCGGATCAGCACGTCTATCAGCTCGCCGCCGGACACCCTCAGGCGAGATTGGCGCAGGAGCTGCGCGAGCTGCGGGCTGTCGATCCCGCTGTAGTCCGAGCGGATAAGGACACCCGCGACTGCGGCCTGGACGCTTGCCGAATCGGTGCCGGCGAAGAGGTTTGCCAGCGCATCGAGGCTGTCGGGGTCGGTCAGATTGTGCAGCGCCAGCGTTTCGAGCGCTACGACCTGTGCTTCGGAGCTGCGCATCCGGGTAACGCCTACAGTAAGTGCGCGCAGTTCTTCATTGACGCTGATCGGCCGGTGCCGGAAATAGAGCTGGGCGAGCTTCACATCGGCTGGATTAGCGCTGGTTGCGGCCGAGAGCATGCGCGCGTGGCCCTCGGCACTGCCGAGGCAAGCGAGCATCACCGCCTGCACGGGCCGCGCGATCTGCGCCTCAGCGAGCGGCAAGTGCGCGAGCTCCGCGTCGAGTGCGCGATCATCGTTCAAGCTGCAGACGAGCTCGGCGTCGGCCGGACTTGCCAAGTCCTTCGCAAGAAGATCGCCGATCATGCGCATCATCTCCGCGCGCTGCTCCGCCGGAGTCAGCCATCCGAGCGATCCGGCGAGCTTGATGAAACGCGCGCGAATCGCCGGCGGATCGGCGCTGCGCACGAAATCGAGGTAGCGCGACCGCGCCGCCTGGTCGCCAGCGATGAGCGAGAGCGCCGCGGCGACGTCCGCCACTTGCCGCTGCGCATCGGAAAGCGACGCCGTGTATTTCTCGATGCGGTCGAGGAACATGCGCACGTCGGCCATGTTCCGATTCAGAATCTGGTGCACGAAGTCGAGCTTCTGCGCTGTCGAGAGCCGATCGTCGGAGAACTGGCAGAACTGACGCCGCTCCACGGCGCGCGGGTCGGCGTCGGTCATCCCGCTCGCCACCGTCATCCCATTGGCGGAAAAACGCGCGAGGAGCTTCGAGCTGACGCGTCCAGTGCCGACGTCGCCGATCCCATCAGCCTGAAAGTGGCGGTAAAGCATCGAGGCGGCAGTCGGTCCCACCGGCGCCTTGGCGGAGAACCCGTAGATAACCGGGACGCCCTTGAAGATCGAGCGCATCCGGTCGCGGTTGCTCTCGGCATGGCGCTCGCCCGCGGCATGGGACATCTGCTCGGCTCCGGCGGCTGAATAGCTCGCGCTCGTGAGGTTGCGCCGGATCTCGCTCGAGCTGCTGTGCGCAGTTTCGGGATTGAGCGTGTTGCAGCCGAAGAGATAAACCTCCTTCAACTGCGAGAAGAGACCCGGACACGAGGCGCTGCAGGATACGCGCTCCATCTCGTCGATCGGCAGATACTCCTCGACCGTGACCTGCTGCGAGTAGAATTCATTGCGTCCGTCGTAGTGGCCGGAGATGACCAGAACGTCGCAGCGAATGCCCTGCTTGCACGCCGAGGCCAGCCAGTCGGGGCGCCCATGCTCGACTAGCTCGACGAACTGGAACTTGTCGGCGGGGAGGCTGCGGCGAAACGTCTGCAGCTCGTCCGACGAATTCACCGTGATGCCGCAGACGGTCTTCTTGTCGGCCTGCGCATCGTGAATCGCGAGACCAACCAGCAACGCCGTGATGGCAAGTTTCGTCGTTGAGGACATGAACTGTCGATAGCGCGCGCGATGGCCAATCGTATGCATTTCGGTTTTCATAGTCGGTCGGACGCGTTCCGAAACTTTTGTCGGCCCACGGCGCGTGGATGTAGGAATTCGCCTGACGCATGACTGATCAAGGCTTCGAAACGCAGTTCGGCCCGTGGAATCCAGGCCTCGAGTCGCAAGTGCCGGAGCGTCTTCGCCACTTGTGCACGATCTTCAGACCGGAGAACGCGGCTACGAGCATCGCCGAGGCTCACGAGCTGCGCGATCTCACGGGGCTGGCATTCAGCGAGCTGGTGACCTTGCGCCCGGAACGGCTGGCGCTGCACGAGCTGCTTATTCGCGTCACTGCAAATCTTTCGGTTCCGGACGGAACGAGAGTCGAGGATCTCGGTATCAACTTCCGTCGCATGACGAACGTGATCCTCGAGCGCGCGATCGCCCCACGTATGGACGAGATACGGTCAGCATTCAGCGCGCTGCGTCGAGATCTGGCGCAGATGATCGATGCGGAAGTCGCTTCACTCTTCGCAGCCGAGCGGCGCGCGGATCCAGCGACGCTGGTCGCCGCCTGGGACAAACGAGCTCACGCTGCGGGCACGGAACGTGAAAAGGCTGCGTGCCGCGCGCCTGTGCGCGTCGTGTCGGCGCTCCTGGTCCGCCACGGAGAGCTGTGGGGAAGCCGCGAGCTCGTCGGCTCGCTCGCAACCAATCTCGCCTCCAACAGCCTCGGCAGCGACGAGATCGGCCGCCTGATCGAGCCATGGATCATTCTCGCCGCGCATCAGGAAGGCTACATGCTGCTGCCGCCGCAGCGGCAGCCATTCGTGATGAACACGAAAGGACCGTCCGCCTCGGGCAAGAGCACGCTGCGGCCGCTGCAGAAGATGCTTGCGGGCGAGATCGGAGTGAACTGGAGCGAATTCGCGCTCATCAGCCCCGACATCTGGCGCAAGCAGCTTATCGACTATAGCTCGCTCGGACCGGAATATAAGTACGGCGGCGCTTTCACCGCAGACGAGCTGCAATTGATCGACCAGAAGCTCGACCGCTACATGGCGCGCAAGGCAGAGCGCGGAACGATGCCGCATCTGCTGATCGACCGCTTCCGCTTCGACAGCTTCGCGCCGGATTCTGACGAGGCAGGGAGCAATCTTCTCACACGCTTCGGCCGCATCGTGTACCTGTTCTTCATGATCACGCCGCCGGACTCTCTGGTCGAGCGCGCGTGGAAGCGCGGCCTCGAGGTCGGGCGCTACAAGGCAGTCGACGACACGCTCGCTCACGGTGTCGAAGCGTATTCCGGCATGCCGGAGCTTTTTTTCACCTGGGCGCAACGCCGCGACAAGCGCGTGCACTTCGAATTTCTGGATAACAGCGTGCATTTCGGCGAACGCCCGCGGACGGTTGCCTTCGGCTGGAACGACGAGATGAACGTGCTTGACGTGAAATGCATGCTCGACGTCGAGCGCTACCGCCGCGTGAACGTCGACGCCACGAGCCCTGGCGCGCTGTATCCCGAGCCTGCGCTCCTAGCCCCCGAGCGCAACACTGGCTTCCTGCGTCAATGCGTCGAGCGCTTTCGCAGCCTGCGCTTCGCCGACCAAGCGACGGGCCGCATTTATCTGCAGCTCGAGTCGGGCCGTCCTATCTGGGCCGACCCCGAAGCGCTGCAGCGCGCGCTTTCCGACCCCGATACCCGCGCGGGACTGCTGGCTACGGTGCCGAACGTGCAGGACCGTATCGCCGATAGCGGTGGTCAACCCTCTGACTTGACCGACTCCGGGGCAGGCAAGCCGACGCACACGCTCGGCCGCTGGGCGAATTGACGCAAAGCTGGTCGACCTGATCTCGCCGAGACCAAGCCGTTCCTACACGCGAGACTCGTCACGCCTACAAGAAAAGCGGAGGACCGCCGATAGCGTCTGATCCATCGATACGCGACGATCGGGCATCCCGTAGAAACCGAAGAGGTCATCCATGCTCAATCTCGCACTGCTGTTCTTCATCGTTGCACTGATTGCGGCACTGTTCGGCTTCGGCGGTATCGCAGCGGGCGCTGCGGAAATCGCGCAGGTCCTCTTCTTCATCTTTCTGGTGTTGTTCCTGGTCTCCCTCATCGCGGGCCTTCTGCGCCGCAGCGGACCATAGATTCCATAACCATTCGAGGGGACTGCAGGAATCGTCAAAGGGACGCAGCTATCGGGGGCTTTCCGGAAGGAGCAAGAACATGAAGCGTGCAGTATTGAAACTTGCCGTCGCAACCACGATCGCCAGCCTGAGTCTGGGTGCCTGAAAGTAAACGAGCGTCAACGCAGGTTACGCTGCACCGTCTATCCTCATCAAGAAACGGGGAGTCCGAAAAACGAGGCGGGAAGTTTCCCGCCTCGTTTCGTTTGTCCGATCGGCCACGCCGTTCGAAATCGCTCCAGGGCCATCGGTACCGCTCAATCGCGGCTCAGGAATTCGGCCAGCGGCGCGAAGGAAGGAATGTGCCGAAAGAAAGTCTTCAGCACGACCAAGATCGGAACCGCGACGATCAATCCCGCGACGCCCCACAGCCATCCCCAGACGGCGAAGCTGCCGAACACGACGACCGGATTGCACTGCAGCCGCCGGCCGACGATGTGCGGACTGAGAATCTGCCCCTCAAGCAGGATCAGAGTGCAGAACACCGCGGGCACGGCGATGATCTGTCCGGAGGTGCCGAATGTATGAAAGGCGGCGAGGGTAAGGACGGTGAGCCCGGTGACCGGTCCGAGATAAGGAACGAAGTTGAACAGAGTCGCCATCACGCCCCACAATATCGGCGTAGGCATGTCCAGAAGATACATGGCCAGCGCGGTGCAGACGCCGAGGCCGATATTGATCAGGGTGATGGTGAGAAAATAGATGCTGATTTCGCGGCGCACCGTCTTGATGATCTCGACGGCGCGCACCTTGTCGTGTAGACGCGGTATGACGCGGACCAGCTTGAGCGTGAACCGGCCCTGCGTCGCCAGGATGAAATATAGAAGGATCACCGCCACGAGCGTGCCGGCGAAAACCTCTTGCAGCAGCACCATCAGCGACCCGGTCCAGGACAGGCCCTGCGCCGTCACTTGCGGCGACACTGCGGCGTTGGCGGCACTGGTCGTGGCGGCGATGCCCATCTTGTGACTCATGCCGGACCACCAATGCACGAAGCCTGTCCCTAGCGTGTTCATGGTGGCGGGAAGCAGGTCCAGCCATTCGGACAACGGTTCTGCGATAGCGCGCGCTATGCCTGCAATGATGAGCACCAGTCCGATGACGAGCAGCGCGGCACTGAGCGGCGCCGGCACATGCCGCCGGTCAAGATAATCGATGACGGGCGACAGCACAGTGCCCAACAACACCGCGGCAACGATCGGGATCAGGACCGCATGCGCGAAATCCAGCGTATAGAGCAGGGCGATGACGAACAGACCGACGATGGCGACGCGCACGATCGTCGCGCGCGCCGTCGATGTGATCGGCGGTGACGGAGCGGACTGTGCCTCCTCCTGCTTCTCGGGAAGCGACCTCACCCGCTCCGTTAGACGATCATGCCTGACGGCGTGATCCCGCATGCTCGAGCCCTCGAGGGAAGTTCTCGCGTCTGCGTGCCGCTTGACTAGACGATTCCAGCGAGCACTAGCACGATCAGGACGATGAGAACCAGCCCCAGGCCGCCGCTTGGGTAGTAGCCCCAGCCGGAGCTGTACGGCCACGTCGGCAAAACGCCGAGCAGCAGCAGGATGACGATGATGAAAAGGATGAGGCGCATTATTTGTCTTTCGTCACGTTAGTGAGTCTTTTCCGATTCCCTCTGAGTCCTTTCCCATTCCTTCACCTGCCGGTCGGCCTCATCGCGGCCGATGCCGTAGGTCTCCTGAATCTTGCCGACCAGCTGATCACGCTTGCCGGCGATTTGCACCAGCACATCGTCGGTCAGCTTGCCCCACTGTTCCTTGACCCTGCCGGAGATCTGCTTCCAGTTGCCTTCCGCGCGATCCCAATTCATGTTTGTCTCCTCGCGTTCGTTGGTTTCGAAATACATGCACCGGCAAACCTCCGAAAGCTCTGCCGGCATTCATGTTGACTCGCGGCCACACTGAAAAAATCCCGGTGCGGTTACGGAGGAGCCAATCTCCTACACCCGAATCAGACGGCGGCCGATAGCGCGCATGGGGCATGGGACGACCGACGTGATCCGGCGATTTCAGACGCGGCCACTTTCGATTGTAGGATGTAGCCCATATGTAAACCCAACAAAGCAGTCTGTGATTACGATGGGCGAAAGGTCACGATGAAATCATTTGGCGATAAACCCAAGGGGCTACGCCTGGAGCGCATAAAAGCTTCCCGGCTGTGGGATGGCACGTCGTTCCGCAATATCCATCCGGTGCTGCCCGGGTTGCGCGATCCGCAAGCGAAGATGCCGACGATCGGCGAATTCCTGTGTGGCGGTGACAGGCGTGTGCCGGAAGCTCCGCTGCCGTCCCTGAGCCCGGTCGCGACCTGGGCAAAAGCGCCGGGAAGCGGCCTTCGCGCCACGTGGCTTGGGCACTCCACCGTGCTAATCGAGATCGACGGCTTGCGCGTCCTGACCGATCCCGTCTGGGGACCGAGGGCGTCGCCTTCGCAGCACATCGGTCCGAAGCGCTTCCAGCCGGTCCCGGTTCCGCTACAGGGATTGCCGCCGCTGGACCTCGTCGTGATCTCGCACGATCACTACGACCATCTCGACTATCCGACCATTCTGGATTTGGCGAAGATCGACGTCCCCATCGTGACCTCGCTCGGTGTCGGCGCGCATCTGGAGGCCTGGGGCATTCTGCCCGAGCGCATCACCGAGCTCGACTGGTGGGAGTCGCATGCGCTGCCCAACGCCGACCTAACCGTGACCGCTGCGCCGTCGCAGCATTTCTCCGGCCGCCGTTTCAGCCAAAGAAATGCGACACTCTGGTCATCGCTTGTCATTCGCTCGCGACGCCACGCCGTCTTTTTCAGCGGCGACACGGGTCTCACGACGGAGTACGCTGCGATCCGCGAGCGCCTTGGTCCGTTCGATTTGGTCATGCTCGAAGTCGGCGCCTTCCATCCCTCCTGGGGCGACATCCATCTTGGCCCGGAGAACGCGCTCGAAGCGCTGGCTTTGCTCGGCGGCGGGACATTTCTTCCTGTGCATTGGGGAACGTTCGCTCTGGCGATGCACGACTGGGACCAGCCGGCGGAGACTCTGCTCGCCCTCGCTCCAAAGCGAGGCGTCCAACTGATCATGCCTCGTCTTGGCGAGCCGGTCGAGCCGGCACATGCGGAACGCGTGACGCCTTGGTGGCGTGCGGTCGACGCAGTGCCAGGCAAGTCTCACCGCGATTTGCGTCTGACCCTGCCGAAGTCAACGCCCTGGCCGATCGATTAACGAAGGATGAACCTGTGACCGTGTCCGCAGAGGCCTGGCCCGAACTCCCGTACGAGCGCTGGAAGGACACCTACGCGACGCTCCATCTCTGGACGCAGGTGGTGGGCAAAATCCGACTGGCCCAATCGCCATGGCTCAATCATTCGTGGCACGTCCCGTTGTACGTGACCGCGCGCGGCCTCACCACCTCTTCCATTCCCTACGGCGAGCGCGTCTTCGACATTGCTTTCGATTTCATCGATCACGCATTGTTGGTTCGCGCCAGCGATGGCCTCGAGCGGCGCATGCCGCTGCGACCGCGCTCGGTCGCGGACTTCTACACCGAAGTCATGGCCATGCTCGAAGAGCTGCAACTGTCGGTGCGCATCGATCGCGTTCCGAACGAGATCGCCGACGCGATTCCGTTCGACGAGGACACGAAGCATTCGGCCTACGCTCCAGAATACGCGCAACGTTTCTGGCGAATTCTGCTTCAGGTTGATCGGATCTTCTCGCAGTTCCGCACCTGCTTTCTCGGCAAATGCAGCCCGGTGCATTTCTTCTGGGGCAGCTTCGACCTCGCGGTGACCCGCTTCTCCGGACGCACCGCACCGCGGCATCCGGGAGGCGTGCCGCATCTTGCCGATGCGATCGTGCGTGAAGCCTATTCCCACGAAGTGAGCAGCGCCGGGTTCTGGCCCGGAGGGAGCGGCGTCGAGCATCCGGTGTTCTATTCATACGCGTATCAGGAACCGCCAGGCTATCGCGATACCGCGGTCCGTCCCGCGGCGGCATCCTTCAGCAGCTCGCTCGGCGAGTTCCTGCTGCCTTACGACGCGGTGCGCACGGCGCCGAACCCGAACGCGACGCTGCTCGAATTTCTCCAGAGCACGTACGAAGCAGCGGCGAACGCAGCCCATTGGGACCGCGCGGCGCTCGAATGCGTGTCGGGCAAACAGGGAGTCCCGCGCGCAGTGTCGTAACGCGCGTAAACCTCACCGCGATGGCACGGACTGCGTCTCGATCTCCACAAACCAGTCCAGCGCCGCTCGCAGAGGGCGTGGGTTCACGGTATGCGGACCCGGAAAGTATTCGATCCGTACGTTCTGGAAGCCCGCGCGGCGGAGCTCGTCCTGCAAGCGTCGATGGTCGGCCATCGTCGCGATCTCATCGGTTTCTCCCGATTGCAGGAAGATGGGAACCCGCCGATACGGCTCGTTCAGCAGATTGAGCTCGCGCGCGGCATCGAGAACCGTATTCTGGGGGATCCCCGCAAGGTACATGCCGATGATGTTGCGGCCTTCCTTTGCGAACGCCGCCGCCAGCCAGCCTGAATACATCGCACCGGCTGAGAATCCGCCGAAGGCAAGCGGTGCCTTCCTCGCGCGCGGCCATACCGCTTCCAGCGCGCCGAGCGCTGCCTTGTCGAGCGCGTAACGCAGCGGAACCTCGTCCTGCTCGCGCGGAACCTCCGGCGCCGGATCGGCGGCGATCGCGATCCAGCCCGCCGCGAGCGCCGTCTCGGAATAGGCGTGCAGGAGCCCTCGGTTCAAGTGGGCTCCGGCAAAGTATGCGTTCACGACCAGCACTGGCCACTCGCGGCCAGCATCGAAATTCGCCGGCACCGCAATCGTCACCAGCGCGTGCGTTACGGGCGACAGCTGTCCGCGCCCCGCCAGCGTGCGGAGCTCGTCGGGTAGCTCGGCCTTGAACTCTGCGGATGTGCCCGGTCGCAGCTCGGCGCCGACGGATGTCGAGCATGCGACTACAAAGAGCAGCGCGAGGGATCGCTTCGCGATCGCGCGAATTTGAGCCCAAATCCGTCCTACACGCACGTTCCTGTTGATCCTACGGCAGAATCCGTCCCCCTCCGATTGTAGCCCTCGACGTGAGGACGGATCCTTGCAGGGTGGGCAGGCGTGTCGGCTTTTTCGCCGGCTCAGCCACTCTCATCACGTTGAAAGGGATGGATATGTGGAAGAAAGCGCTATTCGTTCTCATGTCATTGCTCTCGCTCGCCTTGACCGCGTGCAACACGGTTGAAGGCGCGGGTCGCGACATATCGGCGGCTGGCCGCGAAGTCAGCGGCGAAGCGCAGGAGCACAAGAGATACTGAAGCTGGAACGCGCGTCGCAGCGGTTAGAGACGCGTGATGCTGTCGAGTGCGGGATCACGCCGGATCTGGCGTGATCCCTCTTTTTTAGAGAGCCCAATGAACATCACGCAGGAGCTGCACGACCTCGGGCAGAGCCTCTGGCTCGATAACCTGTCGCGGGAGCTTACTACCAGCGGGACGCTGGCCCGCTATATCCGCGACATGTCGCTCACGGGCCTGACCTCGAACCCAACGATCTTCGACAAAGCGATCGGCAAGACTCCGCTTTACGACGCGACGATTCGCGATGCGGCGGAAGCGGGCCGATCCGATGAGGAAGTCTTCTTCGCGCTCGCGCTCGAGGATCTGGGCGTGGCGGCGACGTTGTTTCGACCCGCCTTCGCTGCGAGCAAGGGTGCTGACGGGTGGGTCTCGCTGGAAGTCTCGCCGCTCCTGGCGTACGACACCGCCGGCACGGTCGAACAGGTCAAGGCTCTGCACGCGCGCGCTGCCCTTCCCAACCTGTTCATAAAGATTCCCGGTACGCCCGAAGGCATTCCGGCGATTGAAGAGTGCGTGTCGGCAGGCATTCCCATCAACGTCACCTTGCTGTTCTCGGCCGAGCAGTATGTCGCCGCGGCCGGCGCGTACCAGCGCGCCGCCAAGCGCCGTCTTGCCCATGGGAAACCGCCGGTCCGGTCGGTGGCGTCGCTCTTCGTGAGCCGCTGGGACGTGGCGGTAAGCGGGAAGGTGCCGGAGAACTTGCGCAACCGTTTGGGCGTCGCTATCGCGCAACAAACCTACCGCGCGTACCGCGAGCTTCTCGCGTCGCCGTCGTGGCGGCGTCTCGCCAAGGGCGGCGCGCCCGTTCAACGTCTGCTGTGGGCGAGCACGGGAACCAAAGATCCGAGCGCATCGGATGTCTTGTACGTCGAGGCGCTCTTCGCACCCGATACGATCAACACGATGCCGGATGCGACCGTGCTCGCGTTCGCGGATCACGGCAAAATCGGCAGCGTTCTGCCTCCCGATGGCGGCGACTGCGACGCCGTTGTCGCGCAATTCACGAAGGCGGGGATCGATACGGACGCGCTCGCCGAACGGCTGCAACGCGAAGGCGCGGAGTCGTTCAGCAAATCATGGAACGAGCTCATGGCGCGCGTCGAGGCCAAGCGGCAGCGCCGGACTAGCCCTCAGGCAGCCTGAAGGTTGCCTCCCGGGCGTTGCCGCGCCGGGCTTGCGTGGCCCGTCAGATTGAAAGCCGTGTTGATCAGACCCACGTGCGAAAAGGCCTGCGGGAAATTGCCCAGCATGCGATGCGCGCGCAGGTCGTATTGTTCGGACAGCAACCCGACGTCGTTACGCAGTGCGAGGAGCCGTTCGAACAACGCGCGGGCTTCATCGTGCCTGCCCTGCATGACGTAGTTGTCGGCGAGCCAGAAACTGCAGGCGAGGAAAAAACCTTCGCCACGCGGCAGGCCGTCGACCACGCGGTTGCTGCGATAGCGAAGCACCAATCCGTCGACGGTGAGATGCCGCTCGATGGCTTCGAGCGTTCCGCGCACCCGCGGATCCTCCGGCGGCAGGAATCCGGTGCCTGGAATCAGCAACAGGCTCGCGTCGAGCTCTCGCGAACCGTAGCTTTGAACAAAGCTGTTCAGCCGCGTGTTGAAGCTCTTGTGGCAAACCTCGTCGTGGATGCGCCTGCGCAGCGCTCGCCAGCGACTTACCGGGCCCTTGAGGGGGAATTGCTCGACGGTCCGGATGGCGCGATCGATCGCGACCCAGGCCATGACTTTCGAGTAAGTGAAATGACGCGGCCCGCTGCGCACTTCCCAAATGCCCTGATCGGGCTTGTTCCAGACCGATGCAAGATGTTCGAGCATCGCGCTCTGAATGGCCCAGGTCACGGCGTCGGATTCGAGCCCGCCCTTGCGCGCCTGATGCAAGGCGTCGATCACCTCGCCGTAGATGTCGAGTTGAAACTGTCCGGCCGCTGCATTGCCGATGCGAACCGGATGCGAGCCCGCGTATCCCGGCAACCACTTGACGATCCACTCATCGAGGCGCCGCTCGCCCGCGAGGCCATACATGATCTGCGCCTGATCTGGGCTGCCGGCCACCGCGCGCTGCAGCCAGCGCCGCCACGCGTCGGCTTCTTCGAGATATTCGGCATGCATCAGCGCCAGCAGCACTATCGTGGCGTCGCGCAGCCAGCAGATGCGGTAGTCCCAGTTGCGTACTCCGCCCAATCGCTCCGGCAGTGAAGTCGTGGGCGCTGCGACGATGCCCCCGGTGGGCGCGTAGGTGAGCGCCTTGAGCGTGATCAGGGAGCGCGTTACCGCATCGGACCATTCGCCGGAGTACGAGCAGCGGTCTGCCCATTTCTGCCAGAACGATTCGGTGTGCTCGAGCATCTCCGTGACGTCGCCCGGCGGCTCGATCGGCGAATACGACGAGCCATAGCTGAGCACAAAGGGAATCGTCTCGCCGGCGCCGACCGTGAAGTGCGACACCGTCGTGAAACCCTCGCCCTTCAACGGAGCGCTCGTGCGCAGCAGCACCATGTCCGGGCCCGCGATCGCGCGCAGCGCTCCGTCGGGGAGCCGGCTCACCCATGGCACCGACGCGCCGTAGTTGAAGCGCAGCACCAACTCCATGCGTATGGGCACGCGGCCGCGGCGTCCAACCACGATGCGCACGAGATGGCAGGTGGACTCGCGCACCGGCATGAAATCGATCACGGTGACCGCGCCATGCGCGGTTTCGAAGTCCGTCTCGAGAATCAGCGTGCGCTCGCGATAGCGCCGCGTCACGCGCACCGCGCGCGACTGCGGTGCGATCAGCCAGCGGCCGTGCTCGGGCTTGCCCAGCAGCGCGGCGAAGCAAGCTTCCGAATCGAAACGGGGCCAGCACAGCCAATCGATGGAGCCATCGCGCCCGACGAGGGCGCCGGTGTGGCAGTCGCCGATCAGGGCGTAATCTTCGATCCGGGAGGGCATCTTGTTTTTTGCTTAGACCGCCGCTTGGCGGCGCGGGCGAATCAACCTGCAGCCTAGAAGGCTACAGGTAATTTGACCCCTTTCAGCGCGGGCCGTTTAAGCCCAAACAGCTGGGCGAAGCCAGGTATATGCAGGCCCAAAATCCGCCCCGATGTGTCGGGGAGCGGCACTTGCGCGCCGCGGAATCACCGCCAGGGGGTCGGGCATGACTCTTGCAGTAGCCAGAACTCTGTGCCCCACAAAGTGTTGATCTTTTGATGAAGTTCGACGCTCGGAGATTCCTTGGCCTGCTGCCCCGGTCGGCGCACGCGTCGCTTGCGACGCGCACCTCGACCGTGACCTCGCTGCTGTTCCTGGCGGCGATCCTGGCCGTTGGCGGCGCGTCGCTCGTCAACTTCCGGACGCAGCATCTGAGCGTGATGATCGAGCAGCAGGACACGCTGGTCGACCGCATTGCGGATGATCTCGACCAGAAACTGATTGCGCTCCAGCGCGTCATGCAGTTGAGCGCGAACGAGATCACCGAGGCCGACGTCGCTTCTCCCGAAGCAGCACAACACTATCTCGAGAGCAATACCGGTTTGTTCGCCGCGGTCGACCGATCCACGTTCCTGTTCACCTCCAAAGGCATTCTGCTCGCGGAACGCCCCGATCATGGCCGGCACGGCGGCGACGCGTCCTGGCGTCCCTATATCCGGGACACGATCCGCACGCGGGAGCCGGTCATCTCCGAGCCGTTCGTCTCCAATGTGGGCGACTCGAACATGGTGGTTGTGCTGACGATGCCAGTCTTCGCCAAAGACGGCCGCATGATCGCCATACTCACCGGGAGCCTCGGGCTCACGCATCCGAACATGCTCGGCAGCATCGCCAAGACCACGATCGGCAAGACGGGCTATCTGTACATCACGACCAGAGATGGGAAGCTCATCATGCATCCCGATCGCTCGCGGCTTGGGCAGGTCGCGTATGCGCCGGGGCGCAATGCCTTCTTCGATAAGGCTCTTGGCGGCTTCGAGGCCACTGAGGAGTCGCTCGATCCGGACGGCAGGACAGCGCTGATTTCCTATCAGCAAGTGCCCTCGACGAAATGGGTCGTCGGCGCTGCGCATTCGATGGACGAGGTGTTCCAACCCGTCAACGATCTGATCTGGCGCTTCGTCGCTTTACTTCTCGTCGCCTGTCTGCTCGTCGTGGTGGCAATCTGGATTCTCACGCGCTATACGATGCGCCCCCTCGTGTCGCTCACCCGACATATCACGAACTACGACGCGACCGATGAGATCGCGCCGTTGAAGGGCCAAAAGGGCAGCGGCGAAATCCGCGCGCTGACCAGCGCCTTCAACCGCCTAACCTCGACGTTGCACGAAAGAGAAGATGCGCTGGTCGAGGCGATGCAGCAGCATCAGCTCATCACCGAAAATTCCACGGACCTGATCACCAAGCACGAGACCTCGGGAGCCATCGCTTATGCCTCCCCCGTATCCGCGAGCGTTCTCGGACTCGATCACATCGCCTTGCTCGGCCACTCGCTGTTCGAGCTCGTTCATCCGGAAGACTACGACGTCGTGCGCGGCGCATTTGCCCAAGCCGAACAGGCGAACGGCCTGCCGACGGTCATCTATCGCGTCCGCCACGCAGATCAGCACTACGTGTGGTTCGAAACGACGATGCGCCTGATGAAGGATTCCGCCGGCGAGGAGATGCGGAAGATCCTGTGCATCTCACGCGACATCAGCGAACGCAAGCGCATGGAACGGCGTCTGCACGAGCTCGCACGCACCGATCACCTGACCGCGCTGCCGAACCGGTTTCTGCTCGACGAGCGCTTCGCCGGCGGCTCGGCGCAGTCGCGGCGCGAGGGCTCGATGCTCGCGATGCTGATGATCGACATCGACCGCTTCAAAAACATCAACGATTCGCTCGGGCATGGCATGGGCGACGCGCTCCTCAAGCTGGTCGGTACCAAGCTCAAGTCATGCATCCGCGACTGCGATACGCTCGCGCGCTGGGGCGGCGACGAGTTCGTGCTGCTTCTCCCCGGGCTGCTGGACTCGTCGACGGCGGTCACGGTCGCGCAGCGCTGTCTCGCCATGCTGAAAGATCCGTTCGTGATCGAGGGGCAAACCCTGCACATCACCGCCTCGATCGGGATCAGCGTCTCTCAGGATGCGAGCGCGGAATCCGAGACCTTGCTCAAGGATGCCGATACGGCGATGTACCGGGCCAAGGCGCGCGGAGGCAACTGCCATGTGTTGTACAGCGCGGAGATGAGCGCGGGCGCGCGCAGCCGGCTGTCGCTGGAAAATGCGCTGTTCCACGCGATCGATCGCGACCAGCTGCTGCTGCATTACCAGCCAATGATCTCGGCGAGGACCGGCCGCGTGTCCGGCGTCGAAGCGCTGGTGCGCTGGCAGCATCCCGATCACGGCCTGATCCCGCCCGGACAATTCATTCCCATGGCCGAGGAAACCGGGCTCATCGCGGCGATCGGCGAATGGGTCCTGCATACCGCATGCGCGCAGATGAGGCGCTGGTATCGGCAGGGGCTACCGCGCATGAGCGTATCGGTTAATTTGTCCAGCAGGCAGTTCCGGCAGGATGGTCTCGCAAAGACGGTGCGCGCCGCGCTCGATGCCTCCGGGCTCGACCCGCGCCTTCTCGAGCTCGAGCTGACCGAATCCGTCCTGATGGACGACCCGGCGCGCAGCAAGGCGATCCTCGACGAGCTGAACGGGCTCGGGGTCTCCGTCGCCCTCGACGACTTCGGGACCGGCTACTCGTCGCTAAGCTATCTCAAGGGCTTCAAGCTCGACGCGCTGAAGATCGACCGAACTTTCACTGCAGAGATCACCACCAGCGAGGCTACGGCCTCGATCGTTCGGGCGACGATCGCACTCGCACGGGGCTTGCACCTGCGCACGGTCGGCGAAGGCGTCGAAACGCGCGCTCAGGCGGAGTTCCTGGTGAAGCACGGCTGCGACAGCTTGCAGGGCTTCCTCTTCGCGCGTCCGAAGGAGCCTGCCGACTTCCTCTCCTTCGCCATGGCCTCGCACACCTATCTGTTCTCGCGCGCCATGTCTGAAGAAGCCGAGCGCATCGGCTGACTCGACGCGTCAGCATCGTCCCGAGCTAAACAACGACCGATCAGGACTGCGCAATTCCCAGCGCGGAGGCGACCACGGCGCGCTGCTCGGCCGCGTGTCGCGCCGGATTGCACACTGCAGTCGCAGGCCAGGCAGCCCGCCCTGCGTAGCGCAGGGACACGCCAGGTGGCATCGCCGACTCGATCGCATCGCGAACGCACTGCCATGCACCGTGGTTTTTCGCTTCTTCCTGCGCCCACACGACTTCGCGCAATTGCGGGTAGCGCTGCAACCGCCCCGCGAGCGCCTTGGCCGGAAACGGATACAACTGCTCGGCTCGCAATATCGGCAGATGGGACAGCCCGGCTTGCGCGCGCCCGGCGGCGAGATCGTAGTAAAGCTTCCCACTCGTGACGACCACGCGACAAACTGCCGCCGGATCGGTTTCGTCATGCTCGCCATGGAGCGAATGGAACTCTCCCTGCGCCAGTTCCTGCAAACGCGAGAATGACGATGGCTGAGCGTAGAGCTGTGTTTTCGGCGTCATCACGATCAGAGGCTTGCGCTCGGCCGCGAGCGCCTGACCACGCAGTAGGTGATAAAGCTGCGCGGCCGTGGATGGCATCGCCACGCGAAGATTGCCTTCGGCGCAAAGCTGCAGGAATCGACCGAGGTAGGCGCAGGAATGCTCCGGCCCTCCGCCCTCGTGGCCGTGCGGCAGCAGCAGCACCAAACCTGACTTGTAGCCCCACTTGGATTCGCCCGAAGCGATGTACTGATCGATGATCACCTGGGCGTTGTTCACGAAGTCGCCGAACTGAGCCTCCCAGACGACCAGGTCGCGTCCGCATTGCAGAGAGTAGCCGTACTCGAAGCCGAGAACGGCCTCTTCCGAGAGTGGAGACTCGAAGATGGAAAACGCGCCCTGTCCGGCTGCCACATGGCGCAGCGGAAGATGAACTGCGTCCCAATCGTTGTCGGCCGCCTGATCGTGCCAGACGTGGTAGCGATGGAAAAAGCTGCCGCGTCCCACGTCCAGACCGGTCAACCGGACGTTGAATCCGTTGGCGAGCAACGAGCCATAGGCCAGGTTCTCGGCGAGGCACCAGCCGACCGGCTGCTCGCCATCGGAGGCAGCCGGACGCCAGTTGCCGAGAAGTGTCTCGACATCCGAGTGCAGCGCGAAGCGCGGAGGGACTCCGCTCATGCGACCGACGATCGCCTGCAGTTGCTCCAGAGGAACCGCGGTCGTCACAGCGGACGGTTGGACAGCATCTATGCGCCGGGTCTCGCCACTGCCCTGCTCCGAGGCGCGCGGGTCGCTCGGGCCTGGCTGCACTTCGCTCATTGCGGTCAAGGCGTTCGCCCTGAGGCGATCGGCTTCGTCGCTAATGTCCAAACCGCGCGCCCCGAGCTTCTTGCCATAGATCACTGCAACGCTTGGATGGTTGCGGATGCGCCGCTGCAGTGCCGGCTGCGTCACCCGCGGATCGTCGGCTCCGAAATGACCATGGCGCCGGTAGCCGACGTGGTCGACGACGAAATCGGCGCCGAAGGTCATACGGTATTCGGTCGCGATTCGGGCGACCGTGGCGACGGCGTCAGGATCGTCCGAGTTCACGTGTACGATCGGTGCGTCGATGGCGCGCGCGAGATCGGCGCAGTAATGCGTCGAGCGCGCATCCCTCGGATGGGACACCGTCGAGCCGATCTGGTTGTTCAGGATCAGGTGCAGTGTTCCGCCCGTGCCATAGCCGCGCAGCTGCGAGAGATTGAGCGTCTCGGGGACGACGCCCTGGCCGCTGAACGATGCGTCGCCATGAACGAGCACCGCCATCACGCTTCGACGCGAATCGCCGCCCTTGCGGTCCTGAAGCGCGCGCGCAATTCCGCACACGACCGGTGACACGCTCTCGAGGTGCGAAGGATTGTGGGCAAGCAGGACGCGCACGTCGCCGGACCCGGTGCGCACCGTCGCCCACATTCCGGCGTGGTCTCGCAGGTCGCACTTGGCGAGCGCAACATCGGGGCTCGTGGAGAAAAGCGAAAATAACTGCTTCGCCGGGACCTCAAGGGCATTGAGCATCAGATTCAACCGTCCGCGATGTGGCATGCCCAGCACGATGTCCTCGACTCCTCGTTGCGCCGCCGTCTCGATGACGGTGCGCAGCAGCGTCACGAAGCTCTCACCTCCCTCGAGACTGAACTGCTTGTGCTGCGGATACCTTTCCCGCCGGTAATGCTCGAAGGCTTCGCTCGCGACTAGATCGCGGAGAATCCGCAAGGCTTCGTCCTTGCCCGGCGCGGGCGCATCGCTTTGCGCTTCGAGCTGCGCGTGCAGCCAGCGCTGCTCGCCCGCTGCGCGAAGATGCGCGCAATCGAGGATCATCGTGCCGCAATAGACCGCGCGCAGCCGATGCAGCAGCTCGGGCAGCGGCAGCATGCGTCTGACCCCACCGAACTCGATCGAGTAACGGGTCGAATCGTCGAGCGCGAGCCCGTAGCTCTGGGGGTCGAGCTCGGCAACTCCAGGTGGGACGCCGACGCCGGAATCCAGCGGATCGAGCCGGGCGGCGCGCCACCCGTTTAGACGATGGCTTGCAATCAGCGCTTGTAGCGCACCAGATGAGCCATCGGCGGCCGTGTCGGCACTCGGGCGTGCAAATCTCGACGGGACCGATGCCCGTGGCTCGGTCCTGCGATTTATTCGCGTGCTCGGTGCAACCGATGCTGCCAAGGCGCCCTCCCCGACCCTCGCCAATTCGGTACACTACATACAAGCCTACCAGAAGATGGGAATCCAATCGATGTCCACCGACCGGCGCATCTATTTCCTCGCCGGATTACCAAGAAGTGGATCGACGCTGCTCGCTAATATCCTGGCCCAGCATCCGAGGATTCACGTCACCACGACCTCCGGCATCGTCGACATGCTTGTGCAGGTGCGCAATGCATGGGATCGCCTCAGGGAATTCCAAGCCATGGACCGCAAGGCGAGCGAGCGGGTCAAGCGCAATGTGCTGAGCGCCATGTTGCAGGGGTATTTCGCGCACATCGAACGCCCCATATGCATCGACAAGAATCGTCGCTGGTCCGAGTACCTGGAAATGGCCGCCGAGCTGATCGGCGGGCGCGAGCGGCTGAAAATACTGGTTACAGTTCGCGACCTGCGCGACGTGCTCGCTTCCTTCGAAACGCTGCACCGCAAAACCTCGGCTCTGGGACAGTTGCCCCTCGAAGCCGACCGTGGAGCCAAGTTCAAGACGACTCTTGGACGCCTGGAGGTGCTCATGGAGGACGAGCGTGCGGTGGGACGCGCCTATCATGGCATCCGCGACGCCGTGACCCGTGGCTGGAAAGACCACATGCATTTCATCGACTACGAGGATCTCACGCACAAGCCGGAGGAGACCTTGCGCGGCGTATATCGCTTTCTCGGCGAGGAAGGTCATCGGCACGACTTTGCGCACGTCGAACAGGTGATGTTCGAAGACGATTTCGCCTACGGCCTCCGCGACCTGCACGTCATCCGGCCAAAGGTCGAGCCGCAAGCTCCGAAGTGGCCGAAGGTGTTCGATGAGGCTGTGTTCGACAGCGCGTCGTGGAAGAATGTCGAAAGCATCGCCGAGTTCTGGAAGGCTTGCCTCAAGGCGTAGAAGAACCGGATCTCGGATCCTCGCTGCCATCGAACACGATCGCGGCGTATCATTCTGACAAGCCGCCGTTCGCGCGGCGAACCAAAATGGAGTTCCCGGTCCCTACAGGGTCCGATCTCCGAGAAAGCTGCAGGAGCCAAAAGCCCCTCACTACATGTC
>DATKJP010000073.1:0-2389 GCA_035543635.1 Casimicrobiaceae bacterium | reverse complement strand
TTTTTCGGAAGCGTTTCTCGTCCTCCGGGCGCAGAACGTCGGCCTCGATGTCGAGCACGCGCCCTGGGTGATGGTCGCGATGTCGATCGTCTACGCCGCACTCGCGCTTCCGGCGGGACGCCTGGCCGATCGCGGTTACGCGCTTGCGCTGCTTGCCGCGGGACTGGTCGCGCTGGTGGCGAGCGATCTCGTACTGGCGAGCGCCGCCGGCGCATTTGGTGCGTTGGCAGGCGCGGGTCTGTGGGGCCTGCACATGGCGCTGACGCAAGGATTGCTAGCCGCGCTCGTGTCCGAGGTCGCGCCGGCCGATCTGAGAGGCAGCGCCTTCGGTGTCTTCAATCTCGGCAGCGGCATCGCACTGCTGATTTCGAGCGCGCTCGCGGGCGGCCTGTGGCAATGGGTGGGCCCGGCGGCGACGTTCGTGGCCGGCGCAGGATTCGCCGCCGTTGCGCTCGTCGGGTTGCTTGCATTTCGCCGCCAACTCCCGTCGCTGGGCGCCGCGCAGCCGACCGGGCTTTCGAGCCGGCAGGCGTAAGATTCCGGGTCGGACGCACGACAGACGATACCGGTGGAAGCGTGGCGGAGGCTCGGAACCCGAGCGGGAGCGAAATGGTGAGCGAAGCGCAAGTCCCTTCTGCAGACGCGGCGGTCGGCGAGACTTCGCCAGCCGTCGCGACTGCAACGGAGCCGTTGTTCTACCGCCACCGGCTGCCGGTCCGCATCATGCACTGGATCAACGTCGTCGCGATCACACTGCTCTTCATGAGCGGGCTCAACATCTTCGAGGCACACCCGGCGCTCTACTGGGGGCAGTCGTCGTACTCGCAACGGCCGGCCTGGCTGCAGATCTACGCCGACGAGAACGCGAACGGCGAGCCGATCGGTGTGACACAGGTTTTCGGCCGCGAATTCAACACGACCGGATTCTTGGGCCTGTTCCACAGGGGCGACGGGATGGTGTATTCGGCGGCGTTTCCGACGTGGATGACGGTGCCCGATTCCCGCTGGCTCTCAATGGCGCGTTCGTGGCACTTCTTCTTCGCCTGGATCTTCGTGATCAACGGGCTGTGCTACATCGCTTACACGATTGCGTCACGACATCTGTCGCGCGATTTGGCCCCGACGCGCGACGACTTGCGCGGCATCGGTGGGTCGATCGTCGATCATCTGCGCTTTCGCCATCCCAAGGGTGAGGCGGCGAAACGCTACAACGTGCTGCAGAAGCTTACCTACCTGCTCGTGATCTTCGTGCTCCTGCCGCTCGTGATCCTGATGGGCTTCGCGATGTCGCCGCGGCTCGACACGCTGTTCACCGGATGGGTCGACCTCTTCGGCGGGCGCCAGTCCGCGCGGTCGATCCATTTCATCGCGGCGTGGCTCCTCGTGCTGTTCGTGCTCGTGCACGTGTTCGAGGTGATCATCACCGGCCTGTGGAACAACCTGCGCTCGATGATCACCGGTCGCTATCGCGTGCCCGCGGAGGAGGTCCATGGCTGACCGTTCCGGATCGCGGCGTCGGTTCCTGTCCCGTATCGCAGGCGCGCTCGGCGCCGCGGCGCTTGGCGGCTGCGAGAAACTCTCGGAGAGCGCCTGGTTTCCGAAGGTGCTGGGGAGCGCGGAGAAGCTGAACCGCATCGTCATGCCTGCGGTCACGGGACGCAAGGCGATGGCGCAGGAATTCACCGACGCCGACCTGTCGCCGACATTTCGCAGCAACGGGACTTCGCAGCCGGCGAGCGATGTGTACAAGGCGCTCGCAGCAGACGGCTTCGCCGACTGGAAGCTCGAAGTCGGCGGGCTCGTCGAACGGCCGCGGACCTTTACCCTGGAGGAGATCAAGGCATTGCCGAGCCGCACGCAGATCACGCGCCATGACTGCGTCGAAGGCTGGAGCGCGATCGGCAAGTGGAAGGGCGCGCGACTCTCGCACCTGCTCGACGTCGTTGGCGTCAAACCGGCAGCGCGGTATGTCGTGTTCCATTGCGCCGACCCGATGGAGCCGGACGGCACGAGCCCGTACTACGAGAGCATCGATCTCGACGACGCGCGACACGAGCAGACTCTCCTGGCCTACGAGCTGAACGGCGCCGCGTTGCCGGTACCGAATGGCGCGCCGCTGCGTCTGCGCGTCGAGCGCCAGCTCGGGTACAAGATGGCGAAGTACCTGATGCGGCTCGAGCTCGTCGAATCGTTCGAGAAGATCAACGGTGGCAGCGGCGGGTACTGGGAGGACCAGGGCTACCAGTGGTACACCGGCATCTGAAGTCCGTTCCGGCCTGGCACGGGATCGCGCGCGGGGTCGCGCTCGCCCTCGCGATGGCGACGCTCGTCGCGTGCGACCACCTGACGGCGCTCGCTCAAGGGGGCAATCCACTTGCATCCTTCGCCT
>DATKJP010000072.1:0-12127 GCA_035543635.1 Casimicrobiaceae bacterium | reverse complement strand
GGCGCACCTACGGGCTGCTCGAGCGGCAGTTCCAGCGCTACTTCCAGATGGCTGCGCAGCGCAAGGGCTCGACGGGCGAGAACCTGCTGCGGCTCCTGGAGTCGCGGCTCGACAATGTCGTCTACCGCATGGGCTTCGGCTCGACGCGGGCGGAGGCGAGGCAGCTCGTGACCCATCGCGCGCTCACGGTCAACGGCAAGGTCGTGAATGTGCCGTCGGCGCTGGTCCGGTCGGGCGACGTGGTGGCGGTCAAGGAAGGCGCGAAGACGCAGCTTCGCGTCGTCGACGCGCTGCAGCTCGCCGAGAAGATCGGCTTCCCATCGTGGGTCGAGGTCGACGTGAAGAAGATGGCGGGCACCTTCAAGGGCGCGCCGGATCGGTCCGAATTCGGCCAGGACATCAACGAGAGTCTGGTGGTCAAGTTGTATTCGAAGTAACGCGGCACAGTCTGTGCCGCGGCGATTGGCAGGGATGGAACAGGATTCGCGCTAAGGAACCCCATGCAGAGCACTGCTTTCTTGAAACCGCGCATCATCGACGTGCAGAGCACGTCGCCTTTTCACGCCAAGGTGGTGATGGAGCCGTTCGAGCGCGGCTACGGGCACACGCTGGGCAACGCGCTGCGCCGCGTGCTGCTCTCGTCGATGCCCGGGTACGCGCCGACGGAAGTCAAGATCACCGGCGTGCTGCACGAATACTCCGCGCTCGACGGAGTCCAGGAGGATGTCGTCGACGTGCTGCTGAACCTAAAGGGCGTGGTGCTCAAGCTGCATAACCGCGACCACGTCACGCTGCGCCTGGCCAAGACCGGCGAAGGTCCGGTGACTGCAGCCGACATCGAGCCCAATCACGATGTCGAGATCATCAATCCCGACCACGTCATCGCGCATCTCACCGCCGGCGGCAAGATCGAGATGGAGATCAAGGTCGAGAAAGGCCGCGGCTATCAACCGGCAACCGTGCGCCTGAAGCCCGAAGGCGGCCGCAGCATCGGTAACATCCTGCTCGATGCGTCCTTCTCGCCGGTTCGGCGTGTGAGCTATTCCGTTGAAAGCGCGCGCGTTGAACAGCGCACCGACCTCGACAAGCTGGTGATGGACATCGAGACCAACGGAGTGATCGAACCCGAGCAGGCGATTCGCTACGCCGCCTCGATCCTAGTCGAGCAGCTGGGCGTGTTCGCCGATCTGAAGGGCACCGAAGCACCGATCGAGCAGCGCGCGATGCCGCAGGTGGATCCTATCCTGCTGCGTCCGGTCGACGATCTCGAGCTCACCGTGCGCTCGGCCAACTGCCTGAAGGCCGAGAACATCTATTACATCGGCGACCTGATCCAGCGCACCGAGACGGAATTGCTCAAGACGCCCAACCTCGGGCGAAAGTCGCTGAACGAGATCAAGGAAGTGCTGGCTTCGCGCGGGCTCTCGCTCGGCATGAAGCTCGAGAACTGGCCGCCACCGAATCTGGACCGGCCGTAAGGGGAGCGAAATGCGTCACCGTCACGGACTGCGCAAGCTCAACCGCACGAGCAGTCATCGCGTCGCGATGCTGCGCAACATGACCAACTCGCTGCTCACGCACGAGATGATCCGCACTACGCTCCCCAAGGCGAAGGAGCTGCGCCGCGTTGCCGAGCCGCTGATCACGCTGGGCAAGCAGCCGACGCTCGCGAATCGCCGTCTCGCGTACAACCGCTTGCGGGACAAGGACGTCGTGTACAAGCTCTTCAACGAGCTGGGGCCGCGCTATGCGAAGCGCCCGGGCGGATATCTGCGCATACTCAAGTTCGGCTTTCGTCTCGGCGATAACGCACCGATGGCGCTGGTCGAGCTGATGGATCGCGTCGAAGGATCGGAAGCAAAGACGGAGGAGGAAGCGTCGAAGGCAGGCAAGGGCGACAAGGCAGCCAAGACGAAGGAGAAGGCGGGAGGCAAGGCCGAGGCGAAGACCAAGAGCGAGACGAAGAGCAAGAAGCGGAAGACCGAAGCCAAGGCCAGCGAAAAATCGAAGAGGAAAGCGCGCACATCGGCGTAGCGCATGACCTCTCGGAATCGAACATACCGGGCCTCGCGCCCGGTTTTTGTTTACACATCCTTAGGGAATGCGCAGCGTCACGAGCAGCGGATTGTGATCCGATGCCGTGACATCGTGAATCTCCGAGCCGAGAACGCTGGCGCCGCGCGCAAAGGCCCAATCCGCAGGGCGCCCGAGAAAGCGCGACCGCCCATCCGGCTCGAAGCTGACCGGACCGAGCCCAAGCCGCAGCGCGAGCGCGTCCACACGGCGCTCGCGCGCCTCGCTCCACGTATTGAAGTCTCCTGCAAGCGCGATCGGTCCTCTATGCGACGCCAACGCCTCGCGCAGCGCATCGAGCTCTCCGTCGTAGGCTGAGAGATCGAGCGTGAAGTTGATCGCGTGCACAGTCGCAACGGCGAGCGCTTGCTCTCGCCCCGCGAGGCGGAAGCGCGCGATGAGAAAGGACTTGGGAATGCCGGTGAGCGGCTCGAAAGCGCGACCGGTACAGAAGAAAATCGGCCGTACACGCGACGCGATCGCGACACCGTAATCCGTGCCGTCGAAGGCGAAGGCGCTGGCGAGAATCCATGTGTACCGGTCTTCGTCGAGCGCGGTGCGCAGCTCGCTCGTGAGCGCTGCTTCCTGCAGCAGCAGGATGTCGCTCAGGCCGGCAAGCCGCTCGAGCTCTTCGCGCCAGCCGCGATCCTGCTGTTTGTGCAGGTTCCACGAAGCGATGCGCACATGATCCGGATCGAGCGCCGGCGCGGTCGCGTCATCGCTCGGCGCGCTCGTCGCATCTGGCGCGACCGCTGCCTTGTCGCCGCAGGTGGAGTTGCGAGAGCTTACGCCGCCCTCTGCCGCCGGCAGCAGTGCATATTGCTGCACCGGAACGGCAACGCAGCCCGCGCAAAGAAGCGCGACCAGCATCGCTCCGGCACACCCGATCCGCTTCCAGCGCCAAGGCACGGCGCAGACTACGGGCGCTTCCGATGCCGTGTCAACGCGGGCAAGCTTCACCCGACCGGCGCGACTCGCGGCACAATAGCGGGGAGGGCTCGGATAGCGGTCCAACGGCCGCCCTGAGAAGGGGGAAGAAAAAGATGAGACTGTTTGCGCGCGACGCGCTGCTGCCCGCCGGCTGGGCGAAGGACGTCGTGCTCGACGTCGGGCCGGACGGCATCATCGAAGCGCTCGAGGTCGCGCTGAGCCCTCCCGCGGACGCCGAGCGCGTGCAGGGGCCGCTCATCCCCGGCATGCCGAACGTCCACTCGCACGCTTTCCAGCGCGCGCTCGCAGGGCTCACCGAGCGCGGCGGGCCCGCGACGGACAACTTCTGGAGCTGGCGAGAGGCGATGTACCGCTTCGTCGGGCGCATAGGACCGGCGGATCAGGAAGCGATTGCTGCACAGCTCTATATCGAGATGCTGAAGGCCGGCTACACGGCGGTCGCGGAATTCCAGTACCTGCACCATGATCCCGCCGGTGAGCCCTACGCGAATCAGGCCGAGATGGCCACGCGCATCATCGCCGCCAGCATCGCAACCGGGATAGGGCTGACGCTGCTGCCCGTGTTCTATGCGCACTCGGATTTCGGCGGAGCGCACCCGACGCCTGCGCAGCGTCGCTTCCTGCACGATCCCGATGACTTCCGCCGGCTGATGGAGATACTCGCGCTGCTCCCGGGAGAGGGCGGCCCGGTAGTCGGTATTGCACCGCATAGCCTGCGCGCGGTCACTCCGAATCAGTTGCAGTGGCTGATCGGGCTGACCGACAACGACCTCATCCAGGGACCGATCCACATCCACGCGGCGGAGCAACGCAAGGAAGTCGATGCCTGCGTGAAGTGGAGCGGTCAGCGACCGGTGCAGTGGCTGCTCAACCACGCCGCTGTGGACGCACGCTGGTGCATCGTGCACGCGACGCACGTCAATGCGGAAGAAACCAAGCGTCTCGCCGAAAGCGGAGCCGTCGCGGGACTGTGCCCGAGCACCGAAGCCGATCTCGGTGACGGCATTTTCCCGTCGGTCGATTATCTCGCCGCTGGCGGCCGTATCGGCATCGGCGGCGACAGCCATGTCGGTGTGGATCCCTTCGCGGAGCTGCGACTGATCGACGCCGCGCAGCGGCTGACTCGCGAGCGGCGCAATCTCTTCGCGAAGGACGGTGAATCGAGCGGGCTCGCGCTCTTTTGCGCTGCTCTCACTGGCGGTGCGCAGGCGCTCGCGCAGCCGGTCGGCGCGATCGCGCTGGGCTCGCGCGCGGATCTCGTCGTGCTCGACGCGAACGATCCGGGGCTGGTCGAGCAGCCGCCCGAGAATTTGCTCGACGCCGCGATCTTCGGTCCGGGGCGGCGCCTCGTGCGCGACGTCATGGTCGCGGGGCGCTGGGTCATCGGGGAGGGTCATCACGCCGATGAGGAGGCCATCCTCGTCCGGTACCGGCAGACGATGCGGCGGCTGCTGGCATGAGCGCCGCCAGTGCGCCCCAGGGCGCGAATACGAGTTGCGACCGGCTCATCGTCAACGTGCAGCTCGCGACGATGCAGCCCCGCACGCCCTACGGCGCAATCCGCGACGGAGCGCTCGCGATCCGTGGCGGCCGCATCGCTTGGGTGGGCGAGCGCAACAGCATGCCCGTTGAACTGGCCGCGCGCGAAGAGCTGGACGGACGCGGTGGCTGGCTCACGCCCGGGCTCGTCGACTGCCACACCCATCTCGTCTACGCCGGCAACCGTGCGAACGAGTTCGAGCAGAGGCTCGCCGGAGCCACCTACGAGGAAATCGCTCGCGCAGGAGGCGGCATCATGGCCACGGTGCGCGCGACGCGCGCGGCTTCCGAGGACTCACTGGTCGCGCAAAGCGCGCCGCGGATGCGCCGTCTCCTCGATGAAGGCGTCACGACGATCGAGATCAAATCAGGCTACGGCCTCGATGTAATGAGCGAGCTGAAGCTGTTGCGCGTTGCCCGGCGACTAGCCGACGTGGAACGAGTGGACGTGCGCACGACGCTCCTCGCTGCACATACGCTCCCGCCTGAATACGCCGGGCGCGCAGACGCCTACGTTGCGCTCGTCTGCGATGAGATTGTCCCCGCCGCGGCGAAGGCGCAACTTGCCGACGCCGTCGACGCCTTCTGTGAGCGCATTGGCTTTTCGCTTGCGCAGACGCGGCGCGTGTTCGAAGCGGCGCGCGCGCTTGGGCTTCGCGTCAAGCTGCATGCGGACCAGCTCTCCGACTCCGGTGGCGCCGCGCTCGCGGCCGAGTTCGCGGCGCTCTCCGCCGATCATCTCGAATGCGCGAACGATGCCGGGATCGAGGCGATGGCGGGCGCGGGAACCGTCGCCGTGCTGCTGCCAGGCGCTTTCTACTGCCTGCGCGAGGCTCGATTGCCGCCGATCGCGGCCTTGCGCCAGCACGAGGTCCCGATGGCGATCGCCACCGATTGCAATCCAGGAACTGCGCCAGTGACCTCGCTCCTGCTGATGCTGAGCATGGCCTGCACGCTATTTCGCCTGACGCCCGAGGAGGCGCTGGCGGGCGTCACGCGCAATGCGGCGCGTGCGCTCGGGCTCGCCGATCGCGGTGTTCTCGCGAGAGGGCTGCGCGCTGATCTCGCGCTGTGGAACATCGACGGCCCTGGCGAGCTTGCGTACGCGGTCGGCGCCAATCCCTGCACGGGCATTGTGCGCGACGGCGAACCTCTGCGGTGGGAGAATTGAGGTTCCTTAGATGGAACGCTTCTACACCGCGCTCAACCGTTTCGATGCATACCTCGTCTTGCATCGCTTGCAGCGTGCGGGCATCGCCGCGCGGGTATTCAACGAGCACGTGCAGAGCATCGTCGGCGACGTGCCGCCGGACGTGGCGCAGCCGCAAGTGTGGCTTGAGGACAGCCGCGACCGGCCGCGCGCCGAGAAGGAACTCGCCGAGATGAGAAGCGAACGAGCGAAGACCGGCAGCGTCTTCTGCCGCGAATGCGGCGAGGAAAATCCGGCGAACTTCGAGCTGTGCTGGAAGTGCGGGAAAGCTCTTTAGCGCGGTCAGCCGCGCACGCGTATTCGCACCGCACTAGCTCTCGTCTTCGTCGTCGAGGAGCTTGCGTCCGCGAGTCTGGGCGTCGATGTCTGTGGCCTGCGGAGCCATCTTCGCACGCCGCTTGAGGACCAGCCACCACACGGCGCCGCCGCCGATAGCGAGCGCAAACGGGCCGAACCACAAGACCCAGGTCAGCGGCTTGACCGGCGGATCGTAGAGCACGAAATCGCCGTAGCGAGCGACGAGGTAGGCCTTGATCTCGTCGTCGCTCCGGCCGGCCACGGCGAGCGAACGCACCTCGCGCCGCAGATCATCGGCGAGGTCGGCGTTGGAATCGGCGAGGGTCTGGTTCTGGCAGACGAGACAGCGAAGCTCCGTTTCGAGCTTCTTCAGGCGCGCGTCGAGTGCGGCCTCGGCCGAAGGCGGTTCCATCTTCGTGGCCCAGGCCAGCGCGGCGATGAGCACGAGCGCCGCCGCTGTGGGGTACCGCATCATCGCTGCAGCTCGCGCACCAGCGGCAGGATCTTGTCTTGCAGGGCTTCCGGCGTGATCGGTCCTATCTGCTTGTAGCGCACCACGCCGGACTTGTCGATGAGGAAGGTCTCGGGGACGCCGTACACGCCATAGTCGATGCCGATGCGCCCGTCGCGATCGACGATGGAGGCAACGTAAGGATCGCCGTTCTGCGCGAGCCAGCCGCGGCCCGCTTCGGGATCGTCTTTGTAATCGAGACCGTACACGGGAACGATGTTCGCCTTGGTGAGCTGGACCAGCAGCGGATGCTCGGCGCGGCAGGAGACGCACCACGACGCCCACACGTTGAGGAGCCACACCTTGCCTTTGAGATCGTCGTTCGAAAGCGTCTCGCCGGGAGCGTGCAGTTTGCTGAGTCGGAAGGCAGGCGCCGGCTTGCCGATGAGCGGCGAGGGAACCTCGCGCGGGTCGCGCCCCAGCCCGACCCAGAGGAAGGCAAGCAGGATGACGAAGATCGCGAGCGGAACCGACCAGCGGATGTTCTTCATCGCGTGCTACTCCGCGGCGACGGCGCTGGTAGTCGCCTCGGCGACCGGTGCAGTTTTGCGCCTGGGTGCGAGGCGGTAGCGGCGATCCGAGATGGCGATGAGGCCGCCGAGCGCCATCAGGAACGCGCCGCTCCAGATCCAGTCGACGAACGGCTTGAGATAGATGCGCACGCCCCATGCGCCTGCGATGTCCTGGTTGGCGAGCGGCTCGCCGAGCGATACGTAGCGATCGCCGAGAAACTCGGTGGCGATCGCAGCGATCGTCATCGGTTGCCCGGAGGCGTTGTAGATGCGCTTCTCGGGACGCAAGGTTTCGATCAAGCGGCCGTCCTTGCGCACTTCAACCGTGCCGGTGAGCGCGCGATAGTTCGGTCCGGGTCCTGGAGTGACGCCGAGAAATTTGAACTCGTAGCTTCCAGCGGCGACCGTCTCCCCAGGCGACAGCTTCACGTCCTGCTCGCTCTCGTAGCCTTTGACCAGCGTCACGCCGACGATGAAAACCGCCACGCCGAGATGCGCGAGCATCATGCCGTAATAGGACGGCGAGTTGGCCGCGAGCTTCGCCAGCAATCCGCGATGGTGCGAGCTCACCAGGCGCTGGCGCAGATTCGCCGCCGTCGTCGCAACGATCCACAGCGCAAGAAAGAGCCCGAGCGCGACGAGCGGAGTCCACCGGCCCAGAACGAACGGCAGCAATAGCGCCGTGATCACCGCCACTGCCAGCGCCCATTTCAGGCGGATCGCGAGCTCGGGCAGCGGCGCGCGATTCCAGCGCGCGACCGGTCCGATGCCCATCAGGAAGATCGCGGGCGCAAGCAGCGGATAGAAGACCGCATCGAAATACGGTGGGCCGACGGAGATCTTGCCGAGATGCAGCGCGTCGAGGAAGAGGGGATAAAGAGTGCCCAGCAGCACACTCGCCATCGCTACGACGAGCAGCACATTGTTGGCGAGCAGCGAAGCTTCGCGCGAGATCGGGTCGAAACCGCCGCCGAGCCCCACGGCTCCGGCGCGCCACGCGAAAAGCGCAAGCGAGCCGCCGACGACAATCCCGAGGAACGCGAGGATGAAAACGCCGCGTGCCGGATCGGTCGCGAACGCGTGCACCGAGGTGAGCACCCCGGAGCGCACGAGGAAGGTTCCGAGCAGCGACAACGAGAAGGCGAGGATTGCAAGCAATACAGTCCAGCTCTTGAACGCTCCACGCTTCTCCGTCACGGCCAGAGAGTGGATAAGCGCGGTGCCGGTGAGCCACGGCATGAACGAAGCGTTCTCGACGGGATCCCAGAACCACCATCCGCCCCAGCCGAGCGTGTAGTAGGCCCAGCCGCTGCCGAGCGCGATGCCGATCGTGAGAAAGGCCCACGCGACCGTGGTCCACGGCCGCGACCAGCGCGCCCAGGTCGCGTCGAGGCGGCCTCCCAGCAGCGCCGCGATCGCGAACGAGAACGCAACGCTGAAGCCGACATAGCCCATGTAGAGCATCGGCGGGTGGATCACCATGCCGGGATCCTGCAGCAGCGGATTGAGATCGCGTCCCTCGGGCGCGGGCGGGATGAGCCGCTCGAAGGGATTGGAAGTGAAAAGCAGGAAGGCGAGGAAACCGACGCTCACCAGTCCCATCACCGACATCACGCGCGCGAGGAGAGTCTGCGGCAGGTTGCGTGAGAAGAACGTGACCGCGAAGGTCCAACCCGTGAGCATGAGCGACCACAGCAAGAGCGATCCCTCGTGCGAGCCCCAGGTCGCAGCGATGCGGTAGCGCAGCGGCAGCTCGGAATTGGAATTGGCGGCGACGTTCTGCACCGAGAAATCGTTGCCGACGAAGGACGCCGCGAGACATACGAACGCGAACGCAACGAGCAGAAACTGGACCCGCGCCGCAGGGCGCGCGAGAGACATGAGCCGGGAATTATCCAGCGCTGCGCCAGCCATCGGCAGCGTGCCCTGCGCCAGCGCGACGAGCAGTGCGAGGATCAATGCGAAATGGCCGAGCTCAGGGATCATCAGTTCTTCGTCGTTGTGAGGCTTTTCATTGTCATTCCGTCGTGCGCCTGCTTCACGGCATCGGCCGCGGCGGGTGGCATGTAGTTCTCGTCGTGCTTGGCGAGCACTTCGCTCGCGTGGAACACGCCGTCGGAGCCGAGCGTGCCTTGCGCGACGACGCCTTTGCCTTCTTTGAACAGATCGGGCAGCAGTCCCGTGTACGTCACCGGAATCGTCTTTGCCGTATCGGTGACGCGGAAGTGCACGGTCAGCGTGTTCGGCTCGCGGGCGAGGCTTCCCGACTCGACCAGCCCGCCGACGCGGAAGGGACGTCCCTGCGGCGCTTCCTTCGCCGCGATCTGCGTGGGCGTGTAGAAGAAGACGAGGTTCGAGCGGAATGCGTTCAGCACCAGCGCAGCGGCCACGCCAAGCACAGCAAGTCCGCCGAGAATCCAGCCCAGCCGCCGGTAGCGCGGCTTGATCGTCATGTGCGCCCCTCGACGCTGTCCGCCATGCGGCGGGCGTTGCGGAGTCGCGCGCGCACCGCGACGATCTCGACCACGATCAACCCAGCGGTGATCAGATAGGAGCCCCAAACATAAAACCCGTAGCCACCCATGGCAAAAAAGTCCGAGACGCTCATTGAATCGCTCCTGCCAACTCGCCGGCCCACCCGCTTCGTCCCTCGCGCTCCAGAATGATCGCACGCACGCGGACCAGGCTGATGGCAATTGCGTAGAACCATGCTGCAATCGTCATAATCAGCATCGCGGTCAGCATGATCGCGGCCATCTTCGGCGCGGCCGTAAGGCTCACCGTAGCACCCTGGTGCAGCGTGTTCCACCATTTCACGGAGAAATAGATGATCGGTACGTTGATCACGCCGACCAACACCAGCACCGCGCCGGCGCGGTCGGCGCGCCGCGGATCCGCGATCGCGCCGCGCAGCGCGAGATAACCGAAATAGAGGAAGAGCAGGATCAGCTCGGAGGTCATGCGCGCGTCCCACGCCCAGTAGGTGCCCCATGCGGGCCGGCCCCAGAGCGAACCGCTCCACAGTGCGATGAACGTGAAGAGCGCGCCCGTCGGCGCGAGAGCCTGCACCATCATCCCCGACAACCGCGCGTTGAACGAGAGCGCCATCGCCGACCAGAACGCCATGACCACGTAAATGAACATCGACATCCACGCCGCGGGCACGTGAATGAAGATGATGCGATACGCCTCGCCCTGCTGCGCATCGGCAGGCGCGACGATCAAGCCGAGATAGAGACCCGCGAGAGCGAGCAACGCCGCCGGCCATGCGAACCACGGCACGAGCTTCCCAGCGAGCGGGAAAAAAGACGTCGGCGACGCGTACTTGAACCAGGGAATCGTGCGTCCGTTCATTCTCAATCCAGTGCGATGCGCACCGCGGCTCCACAGGCGATCGGAGCGCCGACGATCGCCGCGAGAAGCGCGGCGGCGAGGATCGACAGCTCGCCACCGGGCGCGAGTCCCGCGCGCAGCGATTCCACCGCGCTCGCGCCGAAGATCAAAACCGGCACGTAAAGCGGAAGGATCAGCAGCGCGAGCAGCGCGCCGCCGCCGCGGACGCCTAGGGTCAGCGCGGCGCCGATGGCACCGAGCAGGGACAGGGTTGGCGTTCCGAGCAGCAAGCCGACGACCAGGATCATCGTCTCTTGGCCATCCAGTCCGAATTGCAGCGCGAGGAGCGGCGACAGGAGGACCAGCGGCGCGCCGGTGGCGAGCCAGTGGGCGAGAATCTTTCCTGCGATGAGGGACGGCAACGGATACGAAGACAGCGCGATCTGCTCCAGCGTTCCGTCGGCGAAGTCGGCGGCAAAAAGGCGCGGCAGTGCGAGGAGCGAGGCGAGCAGCGCTGCAACCCAGAGCACGCCGGGACCCAGCGTGCGAAGGATTCCCGGCTCAGGGCCGACTCCAAGCGGAAAAAGCGTGACCACGATCACATAGAAGAGAAGTTGAACGCCAAGCTCGGCCTTCGAGCGCAGCGCGAGCTTGAGATCGCGGGCCAACGCCCAAGCGACGCCGCTCCAGGCGCTGTCGGCGACGATGGGCGCTTGCAGCGTAGCTTCGTTCATTGCAGGCGAAGCGAATGGACGGTGCCGGCTCGCGGCTCGAACGCCTGATGAGTGGCGATCAGCGCCATGCCTCCGCGCGCCAGATGCTCGCCGAGCGCATCGCGCAGCGTGTCCACGCCTGCGGCATCGAGCGCGGTGAGCGGCTCGTCGAGCACCCACAGCGGACGTGACACGAGCTGCAAGCGTGCGAGCCCGATCCGGCGTCGCTGACCCTGCGAGAGCACGCGCGCGGGCAAAGCCCGCTGCCGCGCGAGCGACCAGGCCGCGAGCGCCTCGGCAAGGGCGCCCGCCTCGGCGGTTGTCCCATGCAGCGCGACGAGCGAAGCGAGGTTCTCTTCCGCCGAGAGCTCTTCCTTGAGCGCAGACGCGTGGCCGATGAATAGGACCGCCGCGCGCATGGCGGGCGCGAACGGCTCGACTGGAGTTCCATCCCAGGTCAGCTTTCCGCGCAGCGCGTGCGTGAGCGCGGCCGCGATGCGAAGAAGAGTAGTCTTGCCGCTGCCGTTCGGGCCGCTCACGAACAACGCCGCGCCCGGCCGGAGAGCGAAATCCAGCCCTTCGAACAACAGCGCATCGCCGCGCTGTGCGGCGAGGTTCTGCGCGACCAGCATCGAACGGTCCCCGCGGCAAAGAAATCGCAAAATTATAGCCGACAGCAGGCTCCCGGCCTTGACTTCGGACAAGCGCGCCGGGATCCCTACGGCACGACCTGATCGATCACGATCCTGATGCCCGACGCTCCCGGTTTCACGGCAGCGCTCTTGCCGGAAAGATCGCCGGACTGCGGTAGCGCGTTGCCGCTCTTCGAGACGCGTGCTTCGACGACGACGGATTGCGCCGCGGAGAGCTTCACGCCCGGCGCCATGCCCATGCTGTCGTCGAGCGTGAAGCTCTTCGGCAGCTCGCGCGCCGGTGCGCGCAGCACCGCGAGCGGCACGCGCGGGCCGTCGACCGCGCGCGCAAAGAC
>DATKJP010000071.1:0-16373 GCA_035543635.1 Casimicrobiaceae bacterium | reverse complement strand
CTACGGAAGACGATCGAGCCCCGCGTCGGCTCGAGCGCTCCGCTGATCAGGTTGAACATGGTGCTCTTCCCGGCGCCGTTGGGACCTATCAGGCCGAGGATTTCGCCGCGGCGGATGGCGAAGGAGAGATCGTTGACGGCGACGAGCCCACCGAATTCCTTGCGCGCCGTGTCGATCACGAGCAATGGCTCCCGGTTCGCAGCCTGACTTCGCCCCGCGTCCGTCCGCGCGTGCGCCTCGACGTCCGGCGGCGCTCGTTTGGGAAGGACGTTCGCGAGCCAGGGCCAGATGCCTTCGCGCGTCCGCTGCAAGAGCAGCACCATAAGGATGCCAAACACGACGATCTCGAAGTTGCCGGTGCGTCCGAGCAGGCGCGGCAGCCAGTCCTGCAGCTGAATCTTGAGCAGCGTAACCACCGTCGCTCCGACCACCGCGCCCCAAACGCTTCCCGCTCCGCCGACCACCGCCATGAACAGATACTCGATCCCCTGGTTGAGGCCGAAAGGCGTCGGATTCACGAAGCGCTGCAGATGCGCGTAGAGCCACCCTGAAACGCAGGCAAGGAGCGCGGCGTAAACGAACACCACGATCTTGAGCCGCGCGGTGTCGACCCCAAAGGCCTCCGCCATCTCGCTGCGTCCGCGCAGGGCGCGGATCGCGCGCCCCGGCCGCGAATCGAGCAGGTTGCGTGTGGTCCACATGGCTGCGAGCGCGATCGCCCAGATTAGATAGTAAAAGTGCCGCTCGTTGCGCAGCTCGAGCCCCGGTAGCGACAAGGCCGGAATGCCGGTGAGGCCTGTGTGCCCGCCGAGCAGTTCCAGGTTGCCGAAGAGAAAATAAAGGCTGATGCCCCAGGCGATGGTGGCGAGCGGCAAGTAATGGCCCCGCATGCGCAGCGTGATGAAGCCCAGAAAGAGCGCGACCAGCGCGGTCAGCGAGATCCCGATCGCTAAATTGAGCCAGGGAAGCCACGCCACGCCCTCGTAGCGAGTCGACAGATACGCGGTGACGTAGGCGCCGATGCCGACGAAGGCCGCTTGCCCGAACGAGGTCTGGCCTGCGACTCCGGTCAGCAGCACGAGTCCGAGCGCGACGATGCTGTAGAGGCCGATGTAATTGAGTAGTGTTACCCAGAACTGCGGCGCGATGACGGGCGCGGCGGCGAGCGCGATCACGAAGAGCGCCGCCGCGATCATCCGCTCGTCTGCCTTGCGACTCATGACCGAGCGTGCTTCACTCATCCTCGTCCTCGTGATGATGCGCGCTCAGCGAGCGCCACAGCAGCACCGGAATGATCAGCGTGAAGACGATCACTTCCTTGAACGCGCTGGCCCAGAACGAGGAGAAGGATTCGAGCAGCCCGACGAGGAGCGATCCGGCCGCCGCGAGCGGATAACTGGAGAGGCCCCCGATGATCGCGCCGACAAAGCCCTTGAGCGAGACGAGAAAGCCGGAGTCGTAGTAGATCGTGGTGATTGGCCCGATCAGGATGCCGGAAAACGCGCACAAGAGCGTCGCCAGCGTGAAGGCGAGCGATCCGGCAAGGCTCGGCGAAATGCCGACCAGCCGCGCTCCGACCCGATTGACCGCCGTGGCCCGAAGCGCCTTACCGTAGAGCGTGCGCCCGAAGAAGAGATAGAGCCCCAGAATGAGCAGCACGCTGGTGAGCACGACGAGCAGGCTCTGCGCGCTCAAGACCATCTCGCCGATGCGAAACGATTCGCCGGAGAATGGCGGCGTGCGCGAGCCTTCGGCGCCGAAGAACCAAAGTCCCAGGCCGGTGAGTGCGAAGTGCACAGCGACGGAGACGATGAGCAGCACCAGCACCGAGGCATCGACCAGCGGCTGATAGACGATGCGATAGAGCAGCGGGCCGAGTGCTGTCACGGCGGCGAGCGTGAGCGCGATCTGCACCACGAACGGCGGCTGCAGGGGTGCCAGCCAATGCACAAGCTCGGCGATCGCGAGGGGAACCACCGTCCAGACGATAAGGCGTCGGGGAAGACCACGGACATGACCCTGCGCGAAGCAGCTCCAGGCTTCCATCGCGCCCGCGATGAGCGCCATGCCCACGAGCAACCCGACCGTGCCCGGAGCCTTGCCGAGTTGAAGCGCCGCGAGCGTGAGCGTCCCATAGGAAACGAATTCGCCCGCAGGTACCCAGATTACGCGGGTCACGGCGAACACCATCACCAGCGCGAGCGCGAGGAGCGCGTAGATCGCGCCGTTGGTGATGCCGTCCTGCGCCAACAACGCGGCGATCGTCAGGTTCATCCGACGATCAGGTGAATGTCACTGCGAGGAGCGATCTGGCTACTTGAGCAGAACCCACTTGCCGTCTTCGATCTTGAGCATCACCCGAGCGCGATTGTCGAGACCGTTGTGATCGCCCGGGCTCATGGCAAATACGCCATGCGTTGCGACAACCCTGTCGTTTTCCAAGGCGTCCCGAAGCGCTGCACGAAATTCCTTCGTGCCCGGTTTCGCTTTTTTAAGCGCCTGGGGAATCGCCTGAGACAGCAGGAGATATGCATCCCAGGCATGCCCGCCGAAGGTCGAGCGCGTGCCGAACTTCGCTTCGTACTTGGTGATGTATTCGGCGGCCGACTTCTTGATCGGGTTGTCCGCGGGGAGCTGTTCGTAAACCAGCATCGGGCCGCAGGGTAGGATCGTGCCGTTGCCATCCTTGCCGACGACGCGCAGAAAGTCCGGGTTCGCGACACCGTGCGTCTGATAGATCTTCCCCTTGTAGCCGCGCGCGACGAGCTCCTTCTGCGGCGTGGCCGCCGGCGAGCCGGACGCGCCGATCAGCACGGCGTCGGGATTGGCGGCAACGATCTTGAGGACTTGACCCGTTACCGAAGCGTCGGTGCGATTGTATTTTTCCTCGGCCACCATCTTGATGCCCGCTGTCTGCGCCGAGCGCTTCATCTCGGCGAGCCAGCTCTCGCCGTAGGCGTCGTTGAAGCCGATATAGCCCATCGTCTTGATGCCGTTTGCCTTCATGTTCACGGCGATCGCGTCCGCCATCAGCGCGTCGCTTTGCGGAGTCTTGAATATCCACTTGGTCTTGGGATTCGCGGGATCGACGATGCGTCCCGAGGCGGCCATCGAGATCATCGGCGTCTCGGCTTCCGCCGCGATGTCGACCATTGCCAGCGAGTTCGGCGTGATGGTCGAGCCGACGATCACGTCGACCTTGTCCTCGCTCACGAACTTGCGCGTGTTGGTGACCGCCTTGGTCGTGTCCGAAGCGTCGTCGAGGACGATCCAGTTGATCTTCTCGCCGGCGACGGTCGTCGGCAGCAACTCGATCGTGTTGCGCTCGGGAATACCGAGCGACGCGGCAGGACCGGTCGCCGAGAGCGTTACGCCGACATTAATGTCGGCACGCGCCGCGCCGACGCCGACGAACACAAACAGGCCAGCGATTGACGCGACCTTGATGAATGACATGAATTCCCCCTTTAGTCTGGGCGACTTGCTATTTCTTGAGTGCGTCGCGAATCTCGCGCAGCAGGAGCACGTCTTCAGGCGGTAGCGGAGGGGCGCCAGTGTCAGGATCGAGCCGATGCTTCGCCGCGCTGAGCTGGCGAACCATCCAGAAGATCACGAACGCTAGGATGATGAAGTTGATCACGACCGTGATGAAGTTCCCGTAGGCGAACAGGGGCACGCCTGCCTTGGTCAGCGCCTCGTAAGTCATCGGGCCGCTGTAGCCGGGCGGCGGGCTAGCGAGCATGATGAACTGGTTGGTGAAGTCGAGGCCGCCGAAGAGGCGGCCGATCACCGGCATGATGAGGTCCTTCACCAGCGAATCGACGATCTTTCCGAACGCGGCGCCGATGATGACGGCGACTGCGAGATCGACGACGTTGCCCTTGAGCGCAAAGTCGCGGAAGTCCCTGAGCATCGACATGGTAAATCTCCTTGCGTGCGTCGACGGCGCGACGCCGTCGCTTTTCTCGGTTCAGACCGCAGCTTCGCCCGATTCGCCGGTGCGGATGCGCACCACCTGCTCGACCGCGGTGACGAAGATCTTGCCGTCGCCGATCTTGCCTGTGCGCGCCGTCTTCACGACCGCCTCGATGGCGCGATCGACGAGCGCGTCGGCGACGATGACCTCGACCTTCACTTTGGGAAGAAAATCGACCACGTACTCGGCGCCGCGGTATAGCTCCGTATGTCCCTTCTGCCGCCCGAAGCCCTTTACCTCGGTGACGGTCAGGCCGCTGACGCCGATCTCGGACAGAGCCTCGCGGACCTCGTCGAGCTTGAATGGCTTGATGATAGCTTCGATCTTTTTCATGAATGCTCCGGGATCAATGCGGGCCTGCTCCAGCGAAGGTTACACCACGGCCGCTTCCGCGGCCAGCGCGCCAGCTACTCCGCCCACACCGAGCTGATCGGATAGCGCCAGTCCTTGCCGAAGCCGCGCGGCGTGATGCGGATTCCGACCGCAGCCTGGCGGCGCTTGTATTCGTTGCGCTTGATCAGGCGCACGACCTTCGCCACGTGCTCGGGCGCGTACCCGCGCGCAACGATCTCCGCCGGGCTCAACTGCTCCTCGACGTAGGCCTCGAGGATGGCGTCGAGCACATCGTATGGCGGTAGGCTGTCCTGGTCGGTCTGATTGGCGCGCAACTCGGCCGATGGCGCGCGCGTGATGATGCGCTCGGGAATGACGCGCCCGAGGCTGTTGCGGTAACGCGCGAGCCGATAGACGAGCGTCTTGCTGATGTCCTTCAGCACCGCGAAGCCGCCTGCCATGTCTCCGTACAGCGTGGCGTAGCCGACCGCCATCTCGGATTTGTTGCCGGTGGTGAGCACGATCGCGCCGTGCTTGTTGGAAAGCGCCATCAGCAGCGTCCCGCGGATGCGCGCCTGGATGTTCTCTTCGGCCGCGTCCGCCGCCAGCCCCTTGAACTCGTCGGCCAGCGCGGAATCGAACGCGCCGGCCACGCTGTCGATTGGAATCTCGTCGTAGCGAACGCCGAGGATCCCGGCCATCGTGCGTGCGTCCTCGAGGCTCATCGGCGCGTTGTAGCGCGAAGGCATCATCAGCGCGCGCACGCGGTCGGGACCGAGCGCATCGACCGCGATCGCGAGCGTGAGCGCGGAGTCGATCCCGCCCGACAAACCGATCAGAGCGGACGGAAAGCGGTTCTTGTCGACGTAATCGCGCACGCCCATCACGAGCGCGGCGTAGACGTTGGGCTCGAGCCGCGGATCGAGTGCGCCCCGCACGATCTTCGGCTTCGGGCCATCAAATTCCGCCAGCGCGACGGTTTCCTGCCACGCTGGAAGTTGCTGCGCGAGTTCGCCTCCGCCGTCGACGACGAAGGACGCTCCGTCGAACACCAGCTCGTCCTGTCCGCCCACGCGGTTGACGTAAACGACCGGCAGTCCGTTCTGCTTCACTCTGGCCAGCACCACGTCCCGCCGCAGCGCCTGCTGGCGCATGTGATATGGCGAGCCGTTGGGCACCACGATAAGTTGCGCGCCAGCTTCGCGCGCCGCGCGCGCGGGTCCGGGAAACCAGATGTCTTCGCAGATCACGACGGCAACTCGCACGCCGGCTACATCGAACACGCAGGAGGCGTTTCCCGGTCGGAAATAACGGTCCTCGTCGAAGACGGTGTAGTTCGGGAGCTCGCGCTTGCGATAGACGGCGAACACGCGGCCGTCGCGCACGATGGCCGCCGCGTTGTAGCAAACGTTATCGATGGCTTCGGGAAATCCGACGAGAGCCGTGGTTCCCCTGATCTTGCTCGCGAGCCTTTGCAGCTCTTGTGCGCATGCGGTGAGAAACGCCGGGCGCAAGACGAGATCTTCGGGGGGGTAACCACACAGCGACAACTCGGGAGTGACGATCAGGTCGGCGCCGCCGCGTTCGCCTTCGGCAACGGCATCGAGAATGCGCGCGGCATTGCCGGAGAGATCGCCGACCACCTGATTGAGCTGAGCGATGGCGATGCGCACAGTGCATATTTTACCACGAGCGCGATGCGTTCCCGCGGCATTCACGCGACGAGCGCTTGCAGGCGCCACCCGGAGACGCGACAATTTCACCGTCTGTTCCGCATGCGTTCCGTTTCTCTCCGCTTCGTCGATTCGCTCGCCGCGATCGAGCCTGCCAGCTGGGATCGTCTGGTCGGCGATCGACCCTTGCTGTCGCACGCGTTCCTGCACGCTCTGCACGAATCAGGCTGCGCCGCACCGGAAACCGGCTGGACGCCTCGGTACGTCACCGCATGGCGGGGCGAGACGCTCGTCGGCGTCATGCCGCTCTATCTGAAATCGCACTCCTACGGAGAATACGTCTTCGACTGGTCGTGGGCTGACGCGTATCGCCGATACGGACGCCGCTATTATCCGAAGCTCGTCTCGGCCGTGCCTTTCACGCCGGCCACCGGTCCGCGTCTCGTCGCCGCGGATGCAGAAACCCGACGCGCGCTGCTCGACGGCGCGCTGGGGCTAATGCGCGAAGCGCGCCTTTCCTCGCTGCACGTCCTTTTTCCGGAACAAGACGAGGCGCGCGAATGCGAGCAGGCAGGAATGCTTTTGCGCGCGAGCATGCAGTTCCACTGGAGCAATCCCGGTTACCGCGATTTCGCCGACTTTCTGTCGACGATGAATCACGCCAAGCGGAAGAAGATTCAGCAGGAGCGGCGCAAGCTCGCCGAGGCGGGCGTGTCGTTTCGCCGTCTAAGCGGCATCGAGATCGATGCCGCTTATTGGGCATTCTTCTTCCGCTGTTACACAACGACCTACCGGCAGCATCATTCGACGCCTTACCTTTCGCTCGCTTTCTTCGAGCGCATCGGCGCAGCGCTGCCGCGCAATCTGATGCTGGTGCTGGGCGAGCGCTCCGGTAAGCCGCTGTGCGCGGCGCTCGACGTCTATGCTGCGGACACCTTGTGGGGCCGCTACTGGGGCACGACCGACTACGTGCCGGGTCTGCACTTCGAAGCCTGCTACTATCAGGCGATCGAGTTCTGCATCGAGCAGAAGATAGCGCAGTTCGAAGGCGGTGCTCAGGGCGTGCACAAGCTCGCGCGCGGCCTGCTGCCGGTGACCACGCACTCCGCGCATGCCATCGCCGATCGGGATTTCGCGCGTGCGATCGCGCGCTTCACGATCGACGAAGGGGCCGAGGTAGCGCAGGCGGTCGAAGAACTGGAAGGGGCGAGCCCCTTCAAGCGTTCGCCGCCGGGCATGCAGCACGCACGTCTCGATCTTGCGCCACAACCCATGAACGGGGAGACAACATGAAAACGCTCGCCGGCAGGACACTGTTCATCAGCGGCGCTTCGCGCGGGATCGGGCTCGCCATCGGCCTGCGCGCGGCGCGCGACGGTGCCAACGTCGCGATCGCTGCCAAGACAACCGAGCCGCATCCGAAGCTTCCGGGAACGATTCATACCGCGGCAGCCGAGATCGAGCGCGCCGGAGGCAAGGCGTTGCCGGTCGCGGTGGACATCCGCGACGAAGCCGCGGTTCAGGATGCGGTCGCGCAGACGGTCGCGCGCTTCGGCGGCATCGACATCCTGGTCAACAACGCGAGTGCGATCAATCTCACCGGTACGCTCGCCACACCGATGCGCCGCTTCGATCTCATGTTCGGCGTCAACGTGCGCGGGACATTTCTCTGCTCGCAAACCTGTCTTCCGCATCTGCTCAAAGCGGCTGAAGCGGGGCGCAATCCGCATATCCTGATGCTCGCGCCGCCGCTCAGCATGCAGCCGCGGTGGTTCAAGAATCATGTCGCCTACACGATGGCCAAGTACGGCATGAGCATGTGCGTGCTGGGCATGGCGGAGGAATTCCGCGACGCAGGTGTCGCGGTCAACGCGCTGTGGCCGAAGACAACGATCGCGACGGCGGCCCTGGCGATGATTCCCGGGATGATGGAGCGCCTGGACAACTGCCGCAAGCCGGACATCATCGCTGACGCGGCGCACGCTATCTTCACGCGTGATGCGCGTACCGCGACGGGAAATTTCTACGTCGACGAAGAAGTCCTCGCGAGCGAAGGCGTGACAGACTTCACGCGCTACGCGCTCAAGCCCGGCGCGCCGTTGATACCGGATTTCTTCCTCGACTGACGACCGCGGAAACGAGTTCCGCCCTGCGGTTAAGACCGCCAGTTTCCTTGCGGTCCGCCGCCGCGATTCCCGCGGCCGCGCCGGCCGGAACGCCGGCGGCGCCGACCGCCGCCACCTCCACCGCGCGGTGCTGCCGCCGCAGGCGAAGGCATGCGGTTGCCGTCAACGTCGTCGATGCCCTCCTCGTCAATATCACTCATCGGTGGCTGGACGTCGTCGAGTTCTTCAGCGGACATCGGCTGGTTTGGCTGCGTGGCGTAAGACTCTCCTCCCTCGCTCGCGCGCGATGGACCGCTCGGGTCGGCGGCGTAGCCGCGCTGCTCGTCGTGTCGCGGCTGCCCGCGATTGTCCGGGCCATTTTTATGTTTCATCCCGGCCGCCTGTAACAGCCGATCGAGATCGCCACCCTCGAGCTCCTGTACCTGTCCGCGCTTGAGCTGCGGCGGCATGGCGATGATTCCGTAGCGCGTGCGAATGAGCCGGCTCACCGTAAGACCTAGCGCCTCGAACAGCCGCCGAACCTCGCGATTGCGCCCTTCGGGCAGAACGACCGTGTACCAGTGATTGGCGCTGTCTTCGTCACCGCCGCCGTCGGCAACCGACTTGACCCGCGCCGCGCCATCCTCGAGCTTTACCCCTTCGACGAGCGAGCGCTCCTGCTCGGGCGTCAGCCGGCCGAGAATGCGCACGGAGTATTCACGCTCGACCTCGTAACGAGGATGCATGAGGCGGTTGGCCAATTCGCCCGAGGTCGTGAAGAGCAGTAACCCCTCGCTGTTGAAATCAAGGCGCCCCACTGCGATCCAGCGCGCGCTGCCGAGCCGCGGCAACTTGTCGAACACCGTCGGACGGCCTTCCGGATCGGAACGGCTCACGATCTCGCCGGCCGGCTTGTGATAGAGCAACACGCGCGAACGCGGCGGCGCGAAGCGCAGCCGCACCAGCTCGCCGTTGATGCGGATCTGATCGTTCGGTCCGACTTTCTGACCGACTTCGGCCGGCATGCGGTTCACCGTGATACGGCCGGCGATGATCATTTCCTCGAGACCGCGCAGCGAGCCGTAGCCGCACTGCGCGAGCACCTTGTGCAGGCGCTGCGGCTCGGTGAAGACGGGCTCAGTGGAACGTCGTGTTGGTTTCCGGTGCATCCCGTGCTGCGTCGCCTGCAGCGGGTGCTGCGAGGTCTGCAGATGCGGATGCCGGTGTCCCGAGAAGCGGGCTCGCGAGCGCGAGTTGGGCCTCTGCGGCCTTTGATGGGGCATCGGGTAACTCCAGGAGGTGGGAAGTATCGAGCTGGGCCAGCGGCGGCAGCTCGGAGAGCGACAACAGGTTGAGATCGTCGAGAAACTGCTTGGTGGTTGCGTAAAGCGCGGGCCGTCCGGGCGTCTCGCGGTGCCCGACGACCTCGATCCACTGCCGGTCTTCGAGCGCCTTGATCACGTAGGTCGACACCGACACGCCGCGTATCGACTCGATGTCGCCACGGGTGACCGGCTGCCGATACGCGATGATCGCGAGCGTTTCCATGACAGCGCGCGAATACCGCGGCGGCTTCTCCGGCGCCAGACGGTCGAGATAGGGTTGCAGATCGGGCTTGGCGCGGAAGCGCCAGCCGCTCGCGACCTGCGTCAGCTCGACCACGCGGCCCGACCATGCGCTGCGGATGTCGTCGAGCAGCTTGCGCACGACATCCTGCTCGAGGGGCGGGTCGAAGAGCTTCGAGAGCTCGGAGGGCGTCAGCGGCTCGCCCGCGACGAGCAGCGCGGCTTCGAGCACGTTCCGGATCTCGTTCAAATCGTCGGCGCTCATCCCTGCTCTTCCGCTTCCAGCACGAACGCCGGATCGCCCTTGCGCTGGACGTAGATCGGCGCGTAAGGCTCAGCCTGCGCGACATCGAGCAGTTGCTCGCGCGCCAATTCGAGAATGGCGAGGAAGGTCACTACCAGGCGCGGCAGATCGCCCGGCTCCTCGAACAGCGTCGTGAACTCGAAGAAGCGTCCCGGCTGCAGGACCTTCAACAGCCGAATCATCTGGCTGCGCACGGAAAGCTGCTCGCGGCTCACCAGATGATGGCGATTGGCGCGCGCCCTCGCGATCAGTCCCGCCCATGCCGTGCGCAGATCCTCCGGATGCACGTCCGGCACGCGCCTCGCCGCGACGCGGTCGAACCATACGCGCACGATGGTGAAGTCGCGCTCGGCGAGCGGCAGCTCGTCGAGCTTTTGCGCCGCGGCCTTCATCTGTTCGTATTCGAGGAGACGCCGCACGAGCTCGGCGCGCGGATCCTCGGGTTCCTCGCCGGCGATCGACGGTGGGCGCGGCAACAACAGCCGCGACTTGATTTCGATCAGCACCGCGGCCATCAGCAGGTACTCGGCGGCGAGCTCGAGCTGCGTGCGGCGCATCATCTCGACATAGCCCAGATACTGGCGTGTGAGCTCCGCCATAGGGATGTCGAGCACGTTGATGTTTTCCTTGCGGATGAGATACAGGAGCAGGTCGAGCGGTCCCTCGAAGGTCTCGAGAAAGATTTCCAGCGCCTCGGGAGGGATGTACAGGTCCTGTGGCAGCTCGAGCAGCGGCTCGCCGTAGATCTTGGCGACCGGCGCGCCTGCGGCCTGCGCGAGATCGATGATGCGAGCCTCGCTCACGTGTAGGCGAGTCCCATCGCTTCGCGCACGTCGCGCATCGTTTCCTCGGCGAGTTTGCGCGCGCGCTCGCAGCCGTCCGCGACGATTGCGCGCACCAGCGAAGGATCGTCGAGGTACTTCTGCGCGCGCTCCTTGATCGGCTCCTGCTCGGCGATGATCGCGTCGATCACCGGCTGCTTGCATTCGAGGCAGCCGATGCCCGCGGTCGTGCAGCCCTTCTGCACCCAGGCTTGCCGCGCCTCGTCCGAATAGATCTGGTGCAGCGGCCACACCGGGCATTTCTCGGGCGTGCCCGGATCGGAGCGATGGACGCGCGCCGGATCGGTCTGCATCGTGCGTATCTTCTTGGTGATCGAGGCTGCGTCCTCGCGCAGCATGATGGTGTTGCCGTAGGACTTCGACATCTTCTGCCCGTCGAGCCCCGGAATCCGGGGCGTAGCCGTCAACAACGGCTTCGGCTCCGGCAGGATGACACGGCGCGAGCCTTCCAGATAACCGAACAGCCGCTCCTGATCGCCCAGCGCCAGGTTCTGAGCCGCGTCGATCATCTCGCGCGCCGCGGTCAGCGCCGCCTCGTCACCCTTCTCCTGGAAGGCCGCGCGCAGCTGCTCGTAGCGCTTCGCGCGACGCGAGCCGAGGCGCTTGATCGCCGCCTTGGCCTTCTCTTCGAATGCCGGCTCTCGACCGAAGATATGGTTGAAGCGGCGCGCCAGCTCTCGAATCAATTCGAGATGCGAGACCTGGTCCTCGCCAACCGGAACGAGGTTCGCCCGGTAAACGAGGATATCAGCACCCTGCATCACGGGATAACCGAGAAAGCCGTAGGTCGAGAGATCACGGTCGGCGAGCTTCTCCTGCTGATCCTTGTACGTGGGGACGCGCTCGAGCCAGCCGACGGGCGCGATCATTCCGAGGAGCAAGGCCAGCTCGGCATGTTCGGGCACACGCGACTGGATGAAGATTGTCGCGCGCGCCGGATTGATGCCGACCGCGAGCCAGTCTACGAACATTTCCCAGACGCTGTCGGCGATCGCTGCCGGCTCCTCGTAGTGTGTGGTGAGCGCGTGCCAGTCGGCGGCGAAATAAAGGCACTCGTGCTCTTCCTGCAGCCGCACCCAGTTCTTGAGCGCGCCGTGGTAGTGCCCGAGATGCATGCGCCCGGTCGGCCGCATGCCCGACAGTACGCGGTCAGCAAACATTCTTGTTCAAAGCTTCAATGGCCCGTTGCCGGATTGCCTCAGACGAAACTGAGCAACGCGCGGATCAGGTATTCGCCAGCGCTCAGGAGGGGAAGCATCATTTTGTTAAGGAGACCCGTCGCAAGCAGGACTATCACCACGAAGAAACCGTAAGGCTCCACGCGCGAATAAGGCGCGGCCAGCGAGTGCGGCAGCAGGCTCACGGCGATCCGTCCGCCGTCGAGCGGTGGTATCGGCAACAGGTTCAACGCCATCAGCATCAGGTTGACGTTTACGCCAGCCCCAGCCATCACCGAGAGGCCGTCACTCGCCATCGCGCCGCCCGGATCGGCCGCCTTGAGCAGGATTGCCCACGCAACTGCCATCGCAAAATTCGCGAACGGCCCGGCCCCCGCCACCCAGATCGTGTCTCGTTTCGGATGCCGCAGGTTGCCGAAGTTGACCGGCACCGGCTTCGCCCAGCCGAAAACAAACGGCGACGACAGCAAAATCAGAAATCCGGGCACCGCAACGGTGCCGATCGGGTCGATGTGCCGGAGCGGATTCAGCGTCACCCGACCGAGCATGTAGGCGGTCTGGTCGCCGAAAATCCTGGCGACATAGCCGTGGGCCGCCTCGTGCAATGTGATCGCAAAGACCACCGGCACCGCCCAGAGCACGATGGTCGCGACCGAAAAATCCATCCGCTTGCTATTCTACCAGTTGCCGCCCGTGCTCGCTCACCCGGCGGAGGGCACGGCCTCAGGATGTTGTAGCAGTCAGCCCGAGTCGCGAGATGTCGCCGCGACCCAGCCGAACGATCGCAGGCGCTTCCAGCGCCAGATCGACCACCGTCGTCGGCTCGAGCCAGCACGGTCCGCTGTCGATGATGAGATCCAGCGCATGCTCGTATCGGGCGCGGATCTCGCGGGGATCGTTGAGCGGATGCTCCTCGCCAGCCGGAATCAGCGTCGATGACAACAGCGGCTCGTCGAGCTCGGCAAGCAGCGCCTGGACCACGGCGTGGTCGGGCACACGAATGCCGATCGTGCTTCGCTTCGGATGCTGCGCTCGGCGGGGCACTTCGCGCGTGGCGGGAAGCAGAAAGGTGTAGCTCCCCGGTACGCCCTCCTTCACGATCCTGAACTGCCAGTTGTCGAGCTGCGCGTAGCGGCCAACCTCGGCCAGGTTGCGGCAGACGAGCGTCAGATGATGCTTCGCGTCGACTCCCCGCAGCGCACGAATGCGCTCGGCAGCCGCGACGTCCCCGATGCGGCAGCCGAGCGCGTAGCTCGAATCGGTCGGATATGCGATTACGCCGCCGGAGCGAGCGATCGCGGCCGCCTGCCGAATCAGGCGACTTTGCGGGTCGATCGGATGGATGGAGAAGTACTGGGCCAATCGAAAGGCGCGGCGTGCTCCGTCGCTATATAATTTGCTGCGATTCTAACGCAAGGTTATATCCGCCGGCACGTGAACTTGCAGCAGATACGCTACCTATGTGCGGTCGTCGATCACGGACTCAACGTCTCGGCTGCCGCCGAAGCCCTCTTCACCTCGCAGCCTGGGATCAGCAAGCAGATCCGCCAGCTCGAAGACGAACTCGGCGTGCCTGTGTTCATTCGACAGGGCAAGCGGCTGACCGGGCTTACAGCCGGCGGCGAAGTCGTCGTCGCCACCGCGCGCCGGGCATTGCAGGAGCTCACCAACCTAAAACGCGTCGGCGCCGAGTTCAAGTCCGAGGACGAGGGAACGCTCGCCATCGCCACCACGCACACTCAAGCACGCTACGTGCTGCCCGCGGTGCTCAAGCGCTTCGCGGAGCGCTATCCGAAGGTGCGACTGCTGCTGCATCAAGGCAATCCGATTCAGGTCGCCGAGCAGACCGCACGCGCCGAGGTCGACGTCGGAATCGCCACCGAGGCGCTCGCGGATTATCCAGAACTGGTGACGCTCCCCTGCTACACCTGGAATCGCTGCGTGCTCGCGCCCAAGGGTCATCCGCTCGCGAATGGCAGACCGCTGACGCTGGACGCGCTCGCGCGCTACCCGATCGTTACCTACGACTTCAGCTTCACAGGGCGATCGCAGATCAACGCCGCGTTCACCGCCAAGGGTCTGGAGCCCAACGTGGTGCTCACGGCGCTGGACTCCGACGTAATCAAAACCTACGTCGAACTTGGCTTCGGCGTCGGGATCGTGGCGCAGATGGCCTACGATCCAGTGCGCGACAAGCAATTCGAGAAGATCGACGCCACACATTTGTTCGGCCCGAGCACGACGCGGCTTGCGCTGCGGCGCGGCATCTACTCGCGCGGCTTCGTCTACGAATTCATCAGCCTGTTCGCGCCGCAGTTCGATCGCGCGGCGATCGAGGCGGCGCTGCGCGGCGATGCGGAGCAGTATGAGCTTTGATCTGACGTACGCGGCGGATCATCCACGTGTGCGGATGCGCGCGAGTCAGGGGGTGCGCCTCGCTTTGGCGGCAATCGTGCTCTGTTTTTGCCTCGGCGCCTCGCCCGCCGTCACCGAGTTGCCCACCGTGCAGCTCAAGATCAAGGGTCACACCGTGAGCGCGGAAGTTGCTGCCAACGAAAAGGCGCGCACCACCGGCCTCATGTACCGCTTCAGCCTCAAGCCCGATAGCGGCATGCTCTTCGTCTTCAGCAACCCGCAACCGCTGGCGTTCTGGATGAAGAACACCTACGTGCCGCTCTCCATCGCTTTCATCGATGCCGAGGGACGGATCGCCAACATCGAAGACATGGCGCCGCAAACAGAAGCCACGCACAGCTCGCGCGGACTGGCGATGTACGCGCTCGAGATGAAGAAAGGATGGTTCGGAGCGAACGGAATCGGGCCGGGGGATCGGGTCGAGGGGTTGGAGAAAGCGCCGCGGGGAAGTGAGTGATGCTCGATCGGTCTAGTGCCTCCGTAGCGCACGCTCTACCGTTCCCGTCAGACTCCTCCCCATCGTCGTCCCGAACCTCCGCGCGACGCGCTCGGTCAGGCTCTCCTGGACCGTGAAGTCGACGACGTCTTCGGCCTTGATGACTTCACGCGCGACGTAGCCCACGCTTCCAAGCGCATCGGCGAGGCCGAGATCGACGCTGCGCGCGCCGTTCCACACCAAGCCCGAGAACAATTCCGGCGATTCCTTCAGACGCGAGCCGCGACCTTGCTTCACCACGGCGATGAACTGCTGGTGAATCTCCTGCAACAACTTGAGTGCGTAGTCGCGCTGTTCCTGCGACATCGGAAGGAAGGGATCGAGAAAGTTCTTGTTGTCCCCCGAGGCAAGCGCGCGCCGCTCCACTCCGAGCTTCTCCAGCGAGCCAACGAAACCGAAGCCGTCCATGATCACGCCGATCGACCCGATGAGACTCGCCTTGTCGACGTAAATCTTGTCGGTCGCGACCGCGACGTAGTACGCGCCGGAAGCGCAGACTTCCTCGACCACCGCGTAGATCGGCGTGTCCGGATACTTGCCGCGCAGGCGACGGATCTCGTCGTTGATCTCGCCGGCCTGCACCGGACTGCCGCCCGGGCTGTTGATGCGCAGCACAACACCCTGCGTGCCCTTGTTCTTGAACGCCGCCTGCAGCCCGCTGATAACGTTTTCCGCGTTCGTCTGGCCTTCGCTGTCGAGCTCGCCGCGCAGGTCGACCAGCGCCGTGCACTTGTCGAGACAGGTTGCTTCTCCCCTGCTCCAGACGCCGATCATGGCGAACAGCGCGATGAACAGGAAGCTGAACCCGAGCAGCTTGAAGAAGATACTCCAGCGCCGCGTCCGTTGCTGCTCGCGTAGTCCCTCGTTGGCGAGTCTTTCGATGACGCGACGTTCCCAGGTTTCTTCTTCCGCCATGGTTTACTCCTCGAGACAATAGATTGCGCCGTCGCGCTCGCGAACCGACACCACGCCGAGCCGCGCGCCGGCACAAGGTCCATCGACGCAGACGCCATTCGACGGATCGTAGCGCGCGCCGTGGGTTGCGCAGACCAAGTATAGTCGCTCCTCGTCGAAGAATTCGCCGGGATTCCAGTCGAGCTCGGTGGCCTGGTGCTGACATTCGTTGACGTAGCCGTGCACGACGCCGCGGAAGCGAATGATGAACGCGGGCAGCAATGCACCGGCGCGGTGCACCTCGAAGCGCACACCCGGACCGCGGTCGGCGAGCGCATCGCTCGTGCAGATCAGGCGTTCGCGCTTAGCCATGCGCGCAGCTCCGCCACCGAGGACACCGTCGCCAGCGGGGCGAACCCGGAAAAGCCGTCCGCGCCGTGTGCGCCATAGGTCACCGCGATCGCGCTGGCACCTGCGTTTCGCGCCAGCTCTAGATCGTGCGTCGTGTCGCCAATCATCAGCGTCTCGCTCGCCTCGGTTCCGCAGTGATCCATCAGGGCAAGCAGCATGTCAGGATGCGGTTTCGGAAACC
>DATKJP010000070.1:0-3237 GCA_035543635.1 Casimicrobiaceae bacterium | reverse complement strand
CGGGTACCCGCTCGACGACCGAATTGCGCCACGGCGTCCGAACCCGCGGCGCGCGCGTTACGCCTGTCGAGATCGTCGCTGCGCGGCAGCCGCCACCAATCCGAACACCGCCAGCGCCGCGAAGCCGACCATCGCCTCGGTGTAAAGCATCGCGCCTTCGTTCCAGCGCGTGCGCGCCCAGCCGTCGACGACCGTCATGTACGCGATCGGGATGTTGGAGAGCGATGCGTAGACGTTGTATTTCGTCGCCGCCGCGCCGCGCCCAATCGCTTCCAGCACGACCGCCGAGAAAGCGGCATAGGTGAGCCCGGTGATCAGCGCGTACGCGAGCGTGAACTCGATGTACATAAGCTCCGTGCGCGGCGCGAGCGCCATAGCGACCGCGCACAGCGCCTGCAGGATGCCGTAAACGACGTACGAGAGCTTGCGATCCATCTTGTCGCTCAAGTAGCCGCCGAGCACGCAGCCTAGTGCGGAAACGACGCCGCCGAAAACGCCGTTGGCGAGCGCGACCGCGTTTGCGCTCGCATGCCAATCGTCGGCCACCGCGGACCACAGGTTCGATGCCGCGCCGGTGCCGATCGGCAGAAAGCAAATTAGCAGCCCGAGAAATCCCCGGCGGGAGCGCGCCACCGCCCACAGGTCGTGCCCGACTGCGGCCAGGTTGCGCGCGAGATTCGCCTCGTGCCGCACCATCGCTCCTTCGGCGATGAACGGCAGCGCGAAACAACATAGCGCGCACGCGGCGCCGATGAAGACGCCCGCTATCCATGGCGCCGACAGAGACTGCGCCAGCCACAGTGCCGCGCCGCCGCCCACGCCGTAGCCTCCGAGATTGCCCGCCTGGTACCAGCCGCCGGCGCGCCCCTTCTCGGTCTCGTTGGTAGCGTACGCGATGAGTCCGTCCGCCGCGATCGCGACGAACGTGTTGGCGAGGCTGACGACGAACACGATCGCAGTGAGAAGCGGCAGCCCCGCTTCCGTCGCGGGCGCCGCACCCATCACCACGCAGCCGACAGCCGTGGCGAGCGTGCCCAGCGCATACCAGAGCTTCCGGTTGAGGGTCGTATCGGCGAGCGGCGACCATGCGAACTTCCAGGTGTTGGGAACCACGCTCAGCGCAACCAGCGTGCCGATCTCCTCGGCGCTCACGCCTCGCTCGGCAAGCAGATACGCGATCGTTACCGTGATGTAGCCGCTGAGCGCGCCAAAGGGAACGTTGAGAACGACAAATACCGCCGGATGCGCGCCGCGTTTTCCGGTCGCGGTCGCGATGTCGGAGCGCGCGGTCACCGCAGGACGTGCACGTTCTCTGCGTCCGGAAAACAACCGGTGTCGCGAGCTGCAACCTGAAAAGCGAGAAAGTAGCTAAGGGTGTCGCGACTCGGAGGCTCCTCAGGATTGACCGCGGTCTCCGTGACGACGACGCGCTTGAAGCCTGAGAAGCTACCGCTCTTGTCCTTGGCATTGTATTCGGCGCACATGCCGTTCTTCTTCGGAGCGAACGCGGCGTTGCGAAGCTGCATGCTGGCGGGATCATTGACGAACGCCCGCAGCCGGTCGTTGTAGCGGCGCATCGCTTCCTCTCTTTGCAGAACTTCGGGCGAAGGCTGCTGCCGCTCGCGCTCTTCCTCGAACTCGGCGGTCGACTGCTCGATGTGCTCGGCTGCCTCAGTCGCCGCGGACTGGTGCATCGCCTGGTCCTTGGCGCGCTCCTCGGCAAGAGAAGCCTCGATCGCCTGCTGCAGCGCTTCGGCGCGAGCGGCGTCCTCTTTTTCGATGTCCCTGCTCGATTTGCTGCAGCCGGCGAGCAACAAAAGACCGAGCGCGACGCAAGCGAAACGACAGTCCACCTGATGATCTCCCTGAGGCGCGAACGCCTGCTCACCAATGCAAGTGTCGTGCCAGGGGTTATACTCGCCCCGAGGACCCGCCGCAACGCCGCATGTACGCCACCCTGCTCCATACGCCGGAAATCTCGCTGCGCTGGGTTCCGGTGTGGCGCAGGAATCTCTTGGTCTGGCGCAAGCTCGCGGTGGCCTCGGTGCTCGGCAACATCGCCGATCCGCTGCTTTACATGCTCGCGCTCGGCTACGGTATTGGCGCCTTCGTGCCGGAAGTCGGCGGCATGAAATACATCGCCTTCATCGGCACCGGCATGGTATGCCAAAGCGCGATGTTCACTTCTTCCTTCGAGGCGATGTACTCAGCATTTTCGCGCATGCACGTGCAGCGCACCTGGGAGGCGATCATCAACGCGCCGATCTCTCTCGACGACGTCGTGCTCGCCGAATGGTTCTGGGCCGCGACCAAGAGCGTGATGTCCGTGGCCGCGATCCTCGTCGTGATCCTTGCGCTTGGCTTCGGACACTCGTGGCTCGCGCTGTGGGTGCTGCCGCTCGGATTCGTTACCGGACTCACCTTCGCCGGATTCGGGCTGGTGATGAATGCGCTGGCGCGCAACTACGATTTCTTCACCTATTCGCTCACCTTGTTCCAGACTCCGATGCTGCTGCTCTCGGGCGTGTTCTTTCCCGTCGACCAGCTTCCGCCGGCGCTGCAGGCCGTCGCCGCCCTGCTGCCGCTGTCGCACGCGATCGACATGGCGCGGCCGCTGCTCGCCGGCCGAATTCCCGATGCGCTCGCGCTGCACCTTGCCGTGCTTCTCGCCTACGCCGGCGTGACCTACTACATCGCGCTGGTGCTGACCCGGCGGCGGCTTCTCAAGTAGCCATGCTCTGGGTCAAGTCGCTGCACATCGTCTTTATCGTGAGCTGGTATGCGGGGCTGTTCTACCTGCCGCGGCTCTTCGTCTACCACGCGATGGCGAGCGACGCCGTCGGCATCGAGCGCTTCAAGCTCATGGAGCGCAAGCTCTTCTACGGCATCATGACGCCGAGCGCGATCCTGACCGTCATCTCGGGGCTTTGGCTGTGGCTGGGCTACGGCATCAGCGGCGGTTGGTTGTACGCGAAGCTTGCGCTAGTCGCGACACTCGTCGCACATCATATCTGGCTCGGCAAGCTGATGCGCGACTTCCGCGAGGACCGCAACCGGCACGGGCACGTCTTCTATCGCTGGATCAACGAGATTCCCGCGCTGCCGATCCTGATTGCGATCGTGCTGCTGGTTCTGTTCAAGCCCTCTTTCTAAGTGGAGCAATATTTCGCGCCTTGTCCGCGCGGGCTCGAGAGTGCGCTCGCCGCCGAGTTGACGCAGCTTGGCGCAATCGACGTC
>DATKJP010000069.1:0-11003 GCA_035543635.1 Casimicrobiaceae bacterium | reverse complement strand
GTGACCGTCGAGCACAACGACGCGGAAGGAAAATCGCAGAGCGCGACCTTCGACAAATTGATCGTGTCGATCGGTCGCGTTCCGCATACGACCGGGCTCAACGGCGATAGCGTCGGGCTCAAGCTCGACGACCACGGATTTGTCGCGGTCGACGAGCAGTGCCGGACCAATCTTGAAGGCGTGTGGGCGATCGGAGACGTGGTGCGCGGCCCGATGCTCGCGCACAAGGCGGAGGAGGAGGCCGTCGCGGTAGCGGAGCGCATCGCCGGCCAGCACGGGCACGTCGACTTCAACACCGTGCCGTGGGTCATTTACACCTCACCGGAGATCGCCTGGGTTGGACAGACCGAGCAGCAGCTCAAGGCTGCCGGCGTCGCTTATCGCGCCGGCTCGTTTCCTTTTATGGCGAATGGCCGCGCAAGGGCGCTCGGCGATACGCGCGGCTTTGTCAAGGTTCTCGCCGACGCGAAGACCGACCGCATCCTCGGGATGCACGCGATTGGCCCGCTCGTCTCCGAGCTCATTTCCGAAGGAGTGGTGGCGATGGAATTTGGCGCCGCGAGCGAGGACATCGCACGCATCTGCCACGCACATCCGTCGCTCTCCGAAGTCGTGAAGGAGGCGGCGCTTGGCGTCGACAAGCGCTCGCTCAACATCTGATCGGGCTCACGCGGTCGAGACATGAACGACACCCGTCCGACCGCCAGCAGCCTTGGACAAGGCCAGCTCAACGAGCATCTCGCGCCCGAGCTCGCGCGACGCAATATCCTGCTCGACGCGGCACAGGAAGCTGCGCTTGTTCGGCTGCAACGCCTCTACGACGCGCTGATCGCGTTCAAGCGGGCGCGAGCCTCGATTTTCCGGCGCTGGCTCAACCCGCCGGTGCCGCCGCGCGGAGCGTATTTCTGGGGCGGCGTAGGCCGGGGCAAAAGCTTCCTGATGGATGCTTTCTATGCGGCTCTGCCGTATCGCCGCAAGACTCGGGTGCACTTTCACGCCTTCATGAAGGCGGTCCACGACGATTTGCGTCAGCACAAGAACGCAGTCGATCCGCTGGCCGCCGTGGCTGCGCGCATTGCCCGCCGCCATCGCGTCATCTGCTTCGACGAATTCCACGTCTCGGACGTCGCCGACGCCATGATCCTGGGTCGGCTGCTCACGGCGCTTTTCGAGCACGGCACGGTGTTCGTGATGACCTCGAACTATCGTCCCGAGGATCTTTATCCGAACGGGCTGCAGCGCGAGAACCTGCTGCCGACCATCGCGCTGCTCAAGCAATGGCTCGACGTGATCCAGGTCGATGGCGGAATCGACTACCGTTTGCGTCAGCTCCAGTTCGCAGACTGCTATTACACGCCGCTTTCCGACGCTGTCGACGCCGAGCTCTCCAAGCTGTTCGAGCACATGCGACCCGGCCCCGACGAAGACCCGCGCTTCACGATAGAAGCGCGCACCGTCAAGGCGCGCAAGCGCGCCGGAAGCCTCGTCTGGTTCGACTTTGCAACACTATGCGAGAGCCCGCGCTCGCAGCTCGACTATCTGGAGCTGGCGCGGCGCTTCGCGGTGGTCATCCTGTCGGGTGTGCCGCGCCTGACGCCGGACATGGGGAATGCGGCGCGGCGCTTTACCTGGCTCGTCGATGTGTTCTACGATCACCGTGTAAAGTTGCTGCTGTCGGCCGCCGTCCCGGCCGATGAGCTTTATCGCGAAGGACCGAACAGCCAGGAGTTTCCGCGCACCGTCAGCCGACTGATCGAGATGCGCACTCACGAATACATGGCGTTGCCGCACCAAGCAGGCCAGCTCGCCCTGACGACGCCTTGATGTGACGAGGAGGATTCCACCCATGCAGAAGTTCAAGGCTTACCGCACTTTCCAGGAGGAGCACAACATCACAAGCCGCTTCGTCGAGATGACGCCCGACGAGCTCGATCCCGGCGACGTGCTGGTGAAGACGAAGTACTCCACCATCAACTACAAGGACGCCCTCTCCTATAACGGAGCGGGCAAGATCATGCGCAAGTTCCCGACCGTCGGCGGGATCGACATGGCGGGAACGGTCGAGAGTTCCGCGGACCCGCGCTTCAAGCGGGGCGACAAGGTCATCGTGCACGCCTACGATTTCGGCGTGGCCCACGACGGCGGTTATGCCGAATACGTTCGCGCGCCGGCGGACTGGATCGTCCGGCGGCCGGAAGGCATGACGGCGTTCGACGCGATGACGCTCGGCACGGCGGGATTCACCGCGGCGCAGGCAATCATGCTGATGGAGCACAACGGGCTCAAGCCCGGCAACGGGCCGGTGGCCGTGACTGGAGCGACGGGCGGCGTAGGAAGCGTTGCCATCGAGATCCTCGCCAAGCTCGGCTATCACATCGTCGCGGTCACGGGCAAGGAAGAGGAGACGCCGTACCTGCGCGGTCTCGGGGCGAAGGAAGTGCGGTTGCGCCAATCGATCGACCTGGCCAACATCCGCCCGCTGGACAAGGCAACCTGGGCCGGTGCGATCGACAATCTCGGCGGCGATATGCTGGCGTGGCTGCTCTCGACCATGGCGATCGGCGGCACGGTGGCGGCGATCGGGCTGGCCGCGGGACCGAAGCTCAACACGACCGTCATGCCCTTCATTCTGCGCGGCGTGCACCTGCTCGGCACCGACAGCGCGAACTGCCCGATGGAGCTGCGTCAGGTGATCTGGAACCGGCTGGCGACGTCCTGGCGGCCGACTCGCGTGCACGATCTGGCACGCACGATCGACTTCGACGACCTGCCCACCCACTTCGACGCGTATCTCAAGGGACTGGTCCGCGGGCGCACGGTGGTGCGGATCGGCGCGGATACGCATCCCTGAGTCAGTTGACCGACTCTCCGGTCGACGCTTGACCTCGCGCAAACACCCGCGCCGGGCCTGCGGCTAAGCTCGGACAATGTCGACAGCCCGGGGGATTCGATGGGTACCTACGCCGACAACCACAAGCGATCGCTGCGCGACCGCGATGGTTTCTGGCGCGAGCGCGCCGCGCTGATCGACTGGCATACACCGTTCGAGCAAGTGCTCGACTACAGCCGGCCGCCGTTCGCGAGCTGGTTCGTCGGCGGCCGGCTCAACCTCTGCCACAACGCCATTGATCGCCATCTCGCCGCGCGCGGCGCGCAGCCGGCGCTCGTCTTCATGTCTACCGAGACCGATCAGCGCCGAAGCTACAGCTACCGCGAGCTTGCGCGCGAAGTGAACCGCTTCGCCGCGATGCTCGCCTCGCAGGGAGTGGGCAAGGGCGACCGCGTGCTGATCTACATGCCGATGATTCCCGAAGCGGTGTTCGCGATGCTCGCCACAGTGCGGCTCGGCGCGATCCATTCGGTCGTTTTCGGCGGGTTCGCCGCGGCGAGCCTCGCCACACGCATCGACGACGCGAAGCCGAAGGTGATGGTCACCGCCGATGCCGGGATGCGCGGAGGCAAGTCGGTACCGTACAAGCACCTGGTCGACGAAGCGCTGCGCGTGGCAAAGCATCCGCCGGCGAAGGTGATCATCGTCGATCGCGGGCTCGACAAGGCGATGAGCCGCGCGCCAGGACGCGACCTCGACTATGCGACTCTCGCGCGCGAGCACGAGGGCGCGAGCGTTGCCTGCGCGTGGCTCGAGTCATCCGAGCCGTCGTACATCCTCTATACGTCGGGCACGACAGGAAAACCGAAGGGTGTGCAGCGCGATACCGGTGGCTACGCAGTGGCGCTTGCCGCCTCGATGCGCGACATCTTCTGCGTCGGGGCTGGCGACACGATGTTCACCACCAGCGACATCGGTTGGGTCGTGGGCCATTCCTACATCGTCTATGCGCCGCTGCTTGCTGGCGCAACCACGATCATGTACGAGGGCTTGCCTATCCGCCCCGATCCATCGATCTGGTGGGAGATCGTGTCCAGGCACAGGGTATGCACGATGTTCAGCTCGCCGACCGCAATCCGGGTGCTGAAGAAGCAGGATCCCGCGTACATGAAGAAGCATGATCTTTCATGCCTGCGTTATCTCTTTCTCGCCGGGGAGCCGCTGGACGAGCCCACCGCGCGCTGGGCGGCCGATTCGCTGGGCGTGGCGATCGTCGACCATTACTGGCAAACCGAGAGCGGCTGGCCGATCCTTTCAGCCTCGCCCGGGATCGAGGAGACGCCGCGCAAATTCGGCAGCCCATCCTTTCCCGTCTGCGGCTACGACGTGCGGCTGCTTGACGAGGCGACCGGCGCCGAGGTCGGCACCGATCAGAAGGGCGTGTTGACGATCATGCCGCCGCTGCCCCCCGGATGCATGACCACGGTGTGGGGCGACGACGAGCGCTTCGTGAAGACCTACTTCCAAACGGTGCCCGGCAAGCTCGCGTACTCGACCTTCGACTGGGCGACGCGCGATGCGGACGGATATTACTTCGTGCTGGGGCGCACCGACGATGTCATCAACGTCGCCGGGCATCGACTGGGCACGCGCGAGATCGAGGAGGCGGTGCAGGCGCATCCGGGCATCGCCGAAGTGGCGGTGGTCGGCGTGGCCGATCAGTTGAAAGGACAGATTCCGGTGGCTTTCGCGGTGGTCAAGGATCCCTCGAAGGTGGCCACTGCGGCGCAGGCGGCGTCGATGCGCAAGGAAGTGATGGACACCGTCGATCGGGAGCTTGGCGCGATCGCCCGCCCCGGCGCAGTGCACTTCGTCACGTTGCTGCCGAAGACGCGCTCGGGGAAGCTGCTGCGGCGCTCGATTCAGGCGCTCGCCGAAGGGCGCGACCCTGGGGACCTCACCACCATCGAAGACCCGGGCGCACTGGAACAGATTCGCGAGGCGCTCGCTGCCGAGGCGAGTAGGCGAACGCGCGACGCTCTCGGGGATCGGGCGCGGTAGAATAAGCGCTTTCCTGCTCGATCCCCTGGTCCTTGCCGAACTCTCGTCGCGCGGCCCCGCCGCACGTCCCGCTTTCCGTCGTTACCCGAGGTGACGCGGTCGACAGCGTGCACTTCGGCTCGGTCGCAGTGGTCGACGCCGGTGGGCAGCTGGTCTTCGCTGCCGGCGACCCGCATTACCTCACGACGACCCGCAGCGCGTTGAAGCCGCTGCAGGCCTTGCCGTTCGTAGCCGGCGGAGGCCCGGATCGGTTCGGATTCTCGCGCGAGCAGGTGGCTCTGCTCTGCGCCAGCCATTCCGGCGAGCCAAGGCACGTGACGGCGGTGGCCGACATGCTGAAACGCATCGGCTGCACGCCCGCAGATCTGCAGTGCGGGATCCATCCGCCGATGTTCTACGCGGCGAACGATGAGATACCTCCCTCGGACGTGGAGTTCACCACCCTGCACCACAACTGCTCGGGCAAGCACACGGGTATGCTCGCCTACTGTCGTCTGTGCAGCCTCCCCACCGAGTCCTATCTCGATTTCGAACATCCCCTGCAGCAGGCGATTCGGTCGGCGGTGGCTCATCTGACCGACGTTCCCGAGCGGGAACTGGTTGCCGGGACCGATGGATGCTCGGCGCCCAATTATGCGGTCCCGTTGGACCGCCTGGCGCATGCCTTCGCGCGCCTCGCGACCGTCACCGCCGACGAGCGTTACGGCAGCGCGCCGGCGACGCTCGCCGACGCCATGAGCTCGCACCCCGAGATGGTCTCGGGCGAACGCCGCAACGACCTTATCCTGATGCGCGCCGGCCGCGGAGACTGGGTGACGAAAGTCGGCGCGGAAGGGGTCCAGGCGATCGGCGTGCGCAGCCGACGTCTCGGCATCGCGATCAAGGTGGTCGATGGCAATGCCCGTGGCTTACACCCGGCAACTGTCGCGATCCTCGACCAACTCGGGCTGCTGGACGCCGAGCAGCGCGCTCAACTGGAGAGCTGGCGGGAGCCGGTCATTCGCAATTATCGCGGCGTCGCGACCGGGCGCGTGACCCCGAAAGTGAAGCTGGAGAAGCGCAGCTGAGCGCCTTGCGACCAAGACCCTTCTCCAGACTGAACTTCCGGTTTGGCCGACGGTCTAGCGCACCAGACAGAACGCAGTCACCGCGGGCGTTCCGGACGGCTCAGCTATACTGCCGCCGGGTGTCGCGCCCACCCTGCGGGGTGCGGCGGAAAGCAGCTTGAGGGTCAGGGGCGGCCGCGGATGGGTGACCGCGAAGTAGATCAGCAGCTCGTCGAGCGGGCGCAGCAGGGCGACAAGCGGGCTTTCGAGCTGCTGGTGCTGAAGTACCAGCGGAAGCTCGCGCGGTTGCTGTCGAGACTGGTGCGCGACGCGGGGGAAGTCGAAGATGTAACGCAGGAAGCGTTCATCAAGGCATACCGCGCCCTGCCTAGCTTTCGCGGCGAAAGCGCGTTTTATACGTGGTTGTACCGCATTGCGATCAACACGGCCAAGAACTACTTGGTCGCGATCGGAAGGCGGGCTCCGACCTCGACCGGTTTCGACCACGAGGAAGCGGAGAACTTCGAGGACGCCGAGCAGCTGCGTGACTCGAATACGCCGGAGAATGAGCTGCTGGGCAGAGAAATCGCGACCACGGTCAATCAGGCGATGGACGCGCTGCCCGACGATCTGCGCACCGCGATCACGTTGCGCGAGATCGAGGGTTTGAGTTACGAAGAGATTGCCAACGTGATGAATTGTCCGATTGGCACGGTGCGCTCCCGGATTTTCAGGGCGCGTGAGGCGATCGCAGCCGAACTGCGGCCGTTACTGGGGACCGATAAGGACCGGAGATGGTGATAGGTAAATACCTGACGGAGACGGGCGGGGGCCGCCCCGGACAGGCGACTGAGCTGACGCCCGAGGAGGTCTCGCAGCTCATGGACGGAGAGCTCGACGCCGAGCGCGTCGAGCACGCTTGCCATGGCTTGCGCGGGACCGCCTCGATGGAAACGTGGGTCTGCTTCCACGTGATCGGCGATACGCTGCGCGGCTGCAGCGGGCTCTCCCCCGGCTTTGCCGAACGTTTCGCTGCCCGCCTGGGCGCGGAACCGACGGTGCTCGCGCCACCCCCGCGCCGGCCGGCGCCGGCCGCGGTGGCTTGGGCCGTTGCTGCTTCGGCGGCCGCTGTTGCAGTGGTCGGCTGGGTGGCGTTGACGACCATGCCGGTGCCGCCTGCGGCGATTGCGACGGTGCGAGATGCGAGCGCTGTGCGGGCTGCGGACGTTCACCGTCCGGTCGAGAACGAATATCTGCTGGCGCATCAGGAGTACTCGCCGACCACGGCTATCCAGGGCGTGCGTCCCACGCTTCGGGTCATCGCCGCAGACGACCAGGATGCGCGCCGCTGACGCCGTGGCGCGCGCGGCGCGCCGCCCGCGCGTGCGGGCGGGCTCCTGTGCGATCGCCGCGGCAGCGTTGCTCATCGCTCGGACCGCCTGGGGTCAGGAGGCGACGGAGTGGCTCGCACGAGCTGCTCAGGCCGCGCGCTCCCTGAACTATTCAGGAACGCTTGTCTATCAGCATGGCGGACGCGTCGAGACCACGCGCGTGCTGCATCTCGCCGATGCGACCGGCGAACACGAGAAGCTCGTCAATCTCGATGGACCGCCGCGCGAGGTGGTGCGCCACAACGAGCGCATCCGCTGCTATTACCCCGACGCGAAAATCATCCGCATCGAGTCGCGCACTTCCCGCAACGCGTTTCCCTCGCTGCTGGCGCAGCAGCAGGCCACGCTTGCCGATTACTACAACTTCCACAAGGCGGAAAGCGCCCGCATCGCAGGGCTCGAGACGCAGGCGTTTGTCTTCGAGCCGAAGGACCGCCTTCGCTACGGCCACAAGCTCTGGGCCGACGTCGCGACTGGACTGCTGGTCAAGGCCCAGCTCTTGAACGAGCGCGGGATCCCGGTCGAGCAATTCGCGTTCACCGACATCGACATCGGAGCCAAGATCGACCGCGACATGGTGCGGCCCACCTTTGCGCCCCCGCCGCCCGACTGGCAGACGCGCGAGGCGCTGCCCGGCGACGTGGCGCAACAGGACACGGGTTGGCAGGTGAAGGATCTTCCACCCGGATTCACCAAGCTGGTCGAGGGCTACCGCGTGCTGCCTGGCAGGCCCGACAAGGTGGCGCATCTCGTCTTCTCCGACGGGCTGGTTGCGGTATCGGTGTTCGTCGAGCCGATGCCTCAGGCGCCGCAGACGATCGGGCCCGCGGCGCAGCAGGACGGCGTCAACCAGTTCCGGCGACAGCTCTCCGACCATCTCGTGACCGTGCTCGGCGAGACGCCCGGCGCGACGGTGCGTCAGATCGCTTTCTCGGTCCAGCACCGGCCCGTCGAGCAGGCTCCGAAATAATCACCATACGCATCTAACAAGGAAGCAAGATGAGATCCTGCCTCTGGACGGTCCTCGGAGCACTGCTCGCCACGTTCTCGTTCATCGCTCCGGCGCCGGCGCAGTCGATGCGCGGACTGCCCGACTTCACCGATCTCTACGAGCAGCAGGGCCCGGCGGTGGTGAGCATCGATGTCACGCAGACCATCAAGCGCTCGCAGTTTCCGGATATGTCGGAAGACGATCCGTTCTATGAATTTTTCCGCCGCTTCGGTCAGGTACCGCGCGGCCGCGAGCGACAGCGTGACTTCGAGCAGCAATCGGTCGGGTCTGGATTCATTCTGAGCTCGGACGGCCACATTCTCACCAACGCGCACGTCGTCGACGAGGCGACCGAGGTGCTGGTGAAGCTTTCCGACAAGCGCGAGTTTCGCGCCAAGGTGGTGGGTACCGACAAGCGCACCGACGTGGCGCTGCTGAAAATCGACGCGACCGGTCTTCCGAAGGTGACGATCGGCGATCCCGAGAAGCTGAGGGTCGGCGAATGGGTGGCCGCGATCGGCAAGCCGTTCGGCCTCGAGAACACGATCACCGCCGGCATCGTCAGCGCCAAGGGGCGCGATCTGCCGCAGGAGAACAATCTCGTGCCCTTCATCCAGACCGACGTGCCGATCAATCCTGGCAATTCCGGAGGTCCGCTCTTCAACATGAAGGGCGAAGTCGTGGGCATGAACTCGCTGATCTTCAGCCGCACCGGCGGCTACATGGGGCTGGCGTTCGCGATTCCGATCGACGTTGCGATGAACGTTGTGAAGCAGTTGCAGGAAAAGGGGCGCGTCACTCGCGGCCGGATCGGCGTGCAGATTCAGGAGGTGACGAAGGAGACGGCGGACGCTTTCGGCCTGAACAAGGCGACCGGCGCGCTCGTGAACTCGGTCGAGAAGGGCGGGCCCGCGGACAAGGCGGGTGTGGAATCGGGCGACATCATCCTCAAGGCCGAGGGGCGGACGGTGAATTCCTCGTCCGAGCTGCCGCGCATCATCACGCAGATCAAGCCGGGCACCAAGATTACGCTACAGGTGTGGCGCAAAGGCGCGAGCAAGGACCTCGCGGTCACGGTGGCCGAGCTGAAGGAGGAAGAGCAGCAGAAAGCGGCGGCCAAACGCCCGGCGCCGAGCAAGGAAAAGGCGAAGCCCAACCGCATGGGACTCGTGCTTTCGGATCTGAACGACGAGCAGAGGAAAGAGCTCGAGATCAAGAACGGCGTGCTGATCGAGGACATCACCGGCAGCGCGCGCGGCAACATCCAGCCCGGAGACGTGATTCTGGCGGTGATCAACAAGGGTGTGGCGATCGACGCCAAGAACGCGGAGCAGGTCAACGCCTTGATTGCGAAGCTCGAGAAGGGTGCGGCGATCACGCTGCTGCTCCGCCGCGGCGAACAGCAGTTCTATTCGAGCATCAAGGTCGGAAACGGCGATTAGCCGTTAAGCGCAGCCACCGCGTGCGCCTTACGCTTTTGACGCGCGCCTACTGCCATCTCTGCGACGAGATGCGCGACGCGCTGGAGCCTGTTGCGAGGGCCTCCGGGGCCACCGTCGAGGAAGTCGATGTCGACAGCCAGCCTGCGCTGGAGGCGCGCTGGGGCGAGCACGTCCCGGTGCTGCTCGCGGGAGAGCGAGAGCTCTGCCGTCACCGCCTCGACCGCGCCGCGCTGGAGGCTTATCTCGCCAGCGCGGCGCGCTGACGACAAATCGCCGCGCTCAAGTCCCGGCAGGCACTTCGGCCCTCATGCCGAAGCCGAGATACAGCGTCACCGCGGCAATGACCACGTGCAGGCATGTATCGGCAGTGTTGTTGGAGACAATTCCCAGCAGCGGCTGGTCTCCTGTGAAGAAGCCGAGCACCGCGACCAGCGCGTAGATCACGCCGAAGACCTGGAAGAAAGTCTTCGATGCCTTGTCGCTCATCATTCCGGCGATGATGGCGATGATCCCGGTGGCGAGATGCACGAGATTGTGCGCTCCGTTGACATCGAAAAATCCCAGCAGCTTGCCTCCGGGATTGAGTGGTGGAACCCAGCCGAGCACGCCGACGACGACGAAGATCACGCCGAAGATCACGGCAATTCTTTTTAGCGACATCGTTTCCTCCTCCTTGGCGAAGATGCGCGCGATGGGAATCGCGCGCTCGAACCCGGCCTCGTGAGCCAGCTGCAAACATGCGCTGTGTTTGTCATGCGGCCGGTTATACCTTCCGTGCAGCTTCAGCACGCCGGTACCGGCTGGTCGGTTGCGCGCTATTCTGCTCCGTCACAAGCGCTTCGCCAACCCGTGGCATCGCTGTCCGCACGGTCGATCGGTTTTCCGCTAAAATTCTGCATTTTCCGTGAGCGTGAGGCGGTTTGAGCAGGGCTTCGATACTGCCGCCGCACGCGCCCGCCGCAACAAGCGAAGTCGAACCGAGGGCACCGCTGCGGTGCCCTCCGCATTTTCATGCAGAACGTTCGCAACTTTTCGATCATCGCGCACATCGACCACGGGAAGTCGACCCTGGCCGATCGCATCCTCGAGGTGACGGGTGCGCTCTCCGAGCGCGAGATGCGCGCCCAGTTCCTCGACAAGATGGACATCGAGCGGGAACGCGGCATCACGATCAAGGCGCAGAACGTCCGCCTGAAGTACACCGCGAAAGACGGCGAGACCTACCAGCTCAACTTGATCGAC
>DATKJP010000068.1:0-4796 GCA_035543635.1 Casimicrobiaceae bacterium | reverse complement strand
CTATCGAACCGTCGCGATTGAAGCGCGTCAGCGTAACGCTGCCGTTGTTCCCGCGCACGAGAATCTTCCCGTCTGACTGGAGCGCGGCGTCGACCGGGGCGATGGTGGGTGCGTGGACAATCCCGCCGGACCCGAAGGAAGGGTCCAGGCTTATGACCGGCGCACCGGTCGCGACGTCCGCGAACACGATCAAGAACGCAATTACGGTGGCTCGTGCGCAGGGCGTTCGATATCTCGAGATCATTTGTAACGGAAGCGACAAAAAGACGCGAAGACTACACAAGTCTCTAAGCGACGGGTAGTGTCGTGAGGCAGCGACAGCAGACGTTCGCTCTCTCGTTCTTCGTCGACGCCGGAATGCGCCCGCCAATGCAGTTCCGGTTTGTCGTTTTGGAGCCCAGGCGCGGTGGCGCGCGAGCTATGGTCCGGAGAGCGTAATAATGTGTGCCCGAAAGTAGCAGATTCTCTGTTCAGCAGCGTTGGCTGAGACCGTCGAGGAAATCCGCCCAATGTTGCATCATCTGCCGGCGTTCTATCAGGTACTCGGTACGGTGATAGGCCGCGCGCACCTTGTTTCGTTCAACGTGCGCGAGCTGACGTTCGATCACATCGGCCCGGAAGCCTTGCTCGTTAAGGATGGTTGAAGCGGTCGCGCGGAAGCCGTGGGCGGTCGCCCTCGAGTGGTAGCCCATCCGATAGAGTGCATACAGCAATGTATTCTCACTCATCGGCTTTTCGTGGTCGGCCTGGTTCCCGAACACCCAGCGCCTTCCATCGTTGAGCCTGTGCAGCTCCTTGATCACCGCGATCGACTGGGTTGAGAGCGGAACGATGTGCTCAGAGCGCATCTTCATGCGCTCGGCGGGTATGCGCCATTGCGCCTTGTCAAGCTCGAATTCCGCCCATTGAGCACCGCGGAGCTCGCCGGTGCGAACGAATGTCAGGAGGAGCAGCCGGAGCGCCAGCTTGGTCTGTGGCGTTCCGTCGTAGGCATGGAGGTTCTTCAGGAAATCCGGCAGGTCGGCTTCAGATAGTGCCGCGAGATTCCGGGTCTTCTCCTTGGCCTTGAGGGCTCCGCGCAGGTCACCGGAGGGGTCTCGTCTGGCCCGGCCTGTCGCAATCGCGTAGCGGAAGATCTGACCACTTGCCTGGAGCATTCGGTGTGCGATTTCGTTGGAGCCGCGCGACTTCTTCTGCGCTTCGCGCTCGATACCTCGGAAGGCGTCCAGGAGCTCGGGAGCCTCGATCTCCGCGATCGGTCGCTTCCCGAGCGCAGGAAACAGGTGTGTCTGGAGACGTCGCAGCATCGTTTTGGCGTGTCCGGTCGTCCATTTGCCGCACTGATTCGCGTGCCACTCACACGCCAGGATTTCGAACGTGTTCTCCGCACGTATCCGCCGCTCGCGCTTTTCTTCCTTTCGCTGCGCGCTCGGGTCAACGCCGCCCCGGATCAGCTTGCGCGCATCGTAGGTGTCGTCGCGCGCCTGCACGAGCGACCGCTCGGGATAGACACCAAGAGCGAGCGTCTTTTCCTTGCCCGCAACGCGATATTTGAGGCGCCAGAGCCTCGCGCCGGTCGTCGAGACCAGAAGATACAGGCCCTTCTCGTCGTAGAGCTTGTAGGCCCTGTCACGCGCCTTGGTGCGTCGAATCGCGAGATCCGTAAGAGCCATGTGATACCCCCATTTTGGGGACCAGACGGCTCACGATACCCCCAGCGGTCGCGGCGTGCAAATGCAAGCATTTGACACGGTCCGATCGGCGTCGAACCGCTTTGTCATAGGGAAAATCGGATTTTTGGAACCGATCAGGAGATGACTTGAAACGCCCGGATTGGTCTTGCTGGTGCCGGGAGAGGGACTCGAACCCTCACGGTATCGCTACCGGCGGATTTTGAGTCCGCTGCGTCTGCCGTTCCGCCACCCCGGCGAAGGGATGCGAGCCGCCAATGCGGCACGCGCATCTCCCATTATCCCGCAAATGCCCGGCGCTGGTCAGATGTGCATAAAGGCCAGCACGCCCAGCACGATCGACACCGCCGCAATCCCGTAGGAAAAGTACTGCAGCGCGTTGTTGCGTGTCAGCAACGTGATCGCCGCGAGTGCGATCGCGATCTGGATCAGGGTCGTCGCCTGCGCCCACCGATGGTGAACGTGCATCGCCGCTTCGCTCTTCGCTTCCGCCTGCTTCGATTCCTCCTCGAGCGCGCGCGCCTTGGGCTCGATCTCCGCCTTCTCCTTCTTGTAGCGCTCGACCTCGGACTGGTAGCGCTCGGCGTCCTTGCCGCTCGCGAGCGTCGCGCCGATCTCGGCCAGGTTCTGCTTGCTGCTCTTGGCCTGGTAGAAGTTCCACTGGTCGGATGCTTCCGTGCGCCGGATCGCCGCTTCGTTCTTGTAGAGCAGCGCTTCGTTCTGCGTCGCACCGCCCATGTAGCCGAACATCGCGCCGATGGTCGCGAAGATCGCGGTCATGACGGCGATGCGCCCGGCGAACGGATCCTTCGAATGCGCGGCGTGCTCGAGCTCGTGGTCATGCGGACCGTGCACGTGAAAGTGGTCTTCGGACATCGGGGATTCCTTGGTTCGTCGAGGGATTGAATGTCGTAGGCGGGCGGCTAAAGCCGATCGTAGGTCACGAAGGTGAACGCGGGCGCGCCCTCGGCGGCAGGACGGGATTCGCGGTCGACTTCGCGCCACGCCGAGGGATCGATCTGCGGGAACGTCGTGTCGCCGGTGAATTCGCGATGAACGTGGGTGACATACAGACGCGTCGCATACGGAAGCGCGATGCGATAAAGCTCGCCGCCGCCGATGCAGAACACGGGCTTCGGAAGCGTAACGCGCGCCAGCGCTTCGTCGAGCGATCCCACGACTTCGGCGCCCTGCGCCGCGTAACCGAGCCGACGCGACACGACAATGTTCTGGCGCCCCGGCAACGGACGGGTCAGCGATTCCCAGGTCTTGCGACCCATGATCACCGCGTGGCCCATCGTGCGCGACTTGAAGCGGCGCAGGTCTTCGGGCAGGCGCCAGGGCAGGCGGTTGCCGGCGCCGATGACGCCGTTGTCAGCAACGGCGACGATGAGGGCAAGCTCGCGGTTCACCTCGTTCGAGAATTCAAGCGACGCTCCCCTGGGCACGACATCTGCCGAAAACCGCCGCGAACGGGTGGGAGTGTCATAATCGACGGATTATAGAGTCGGCAGTATTACCGGCGTGTACTACCCGCGCTCATTCCTCAAGTTCATCCTGCTCGGCTTTCTGCTGGTGAGCCTGCCGCTGGTCTACGCGCTCGCGGAGTCCATCCTCACGCTCGATCGACTCGCATCGCAAAGCCGCGAACAGGTGTTGCAGGCCGCCGCTGCGGGACGCATGAGCCGGCAGCTCTTCGAGCAGGCGACCACGCTCGAGCGCGTCGCCCGTCAGCAGCTGATCCTCGAGGACCCGGCGCTGTTCGAGGATTACGCGCGCGTGCGTGACGAGTTCCGCAAGACGTCGCAACAGCTCGCCGCGCTCCCGCTCGAAGCGACTCAGCTCGCAAGCCTCGAGGAGCTCACCGATCGCGAGAGCCGTCTGCACAAGATGCTGACGATGCCGCAGCGGACGGCGGAGATTGCGCCGCAGATCGCCGACGGCTACGCCAAGCTCGTCGATGGTTCGCAGACGATGCTCGCGGCGACGAATCAGCTCACGCAGAACGCGATCGAGCGGCTGCAGGAGACCGCGACGCAGGGTCGCGAGACGTGGTTCTACGTCGGCCTGGCGACGGTCGGCATCGCGATCGGGCTCGCGATCGGTTTCGCGGTCTTGATCGCGCGCCCGATCCGGCAGCTCGATCTTTCGATCCGCCGTATGGGAACCGCGGACTTCCGCCACGCCGTGCGCGTGACCGGCCCGGAAGACTTGCGCTATCTGGGGCAGCGCCTCGAATGGCTGCGGACGCGCCTTTCGGATCTCGAGCAGCAGCAGACACGCTTTCTGCGCCACGTCTCGCACGAATTGAAGACGCCGCTTACCGCCGTGCGCGAGGGCACCGAGCTTCTGCGCGACAACGTCGGCGGCAGGCTCACGTCCGAGCAGCGCGAGATCGTGCGCATCGTGCGCGAGAACACGCTCGCGCTGCAGAAGCTGATCGAGGATCTTCTCGCCTACCACCAGACGCGCGCGATCGAGCCGGCGACTCTGGGGCCCGTCGTGCTTTCGGAGATCGTGCGCCAGGTTGCGAAAGAGCAGAAGCTCGCGGCGTTCGCGCGCATGCTCACCTTCGAGGCCGACCTGAAGCCTGCGGTCGTCGTCGGCGATGCCGAGCGCGTCCGCACCATCATCGACAACCTGATCTCGAACGCGATCAAGTACTCGCCGCGCTCGGGCGCCATCAGGCTTGCGCTATCGAGCCGGGACGGTTACGCGATCCTGGACGTGATCGATCAGGGGCCCGGCGTTCCGCCGGCCGAGCGCGAGCGCATCTTCGACTCCTTCTATACGGGAACGCCTCCGCCCTCGGAAGGACGCGTCAAGGGATCGGGGCTGGGCCTTGCGATTGCGCGTGACTACGCCGCCGCCCACGGGGGCCGTATCGAAGTGATCGATCGCGCGGACCGCAAACCCGGTGCGTGCTTTCGACTTTCGCTCCCGGCCGCAGCGGAGCTCCGCGCCTCGGCGACGCCACAGCCGTCGGGCAAGCCGTTCACGCTCGCAGGGCTTGAATGACGCGCGATCGCGGGTGGATCGCCGCCATCATGGCGCTCGGTCTTGCGGCGTGCGCGTCGTCGCCGCCGCCGACGCTGACCGCGGAAG
>DATKJP010000067.1:0-3243 GCA_035543635.1 Casimicrobiaceae bacterium | reverse complement strand
TGAGCAGATCGCCGCCGTCGACGCCGTGCTCGCCGAAATCGGAGCCGAGCACGTCCCGTGCATACTCGTGCTCAACAAGACCGATGTCACGGGACTCGATCCCGGCGTACAGTGCGACGAGTATGGTAAGATTCGCGCCGTCCGTTTGAGCGCGCTCACCGGCGCCGGCATCGGCGGCTTGCAAGCCGCGCTGGCCGAACGGTTCCCGCGACACGAAGTCCGCGCGGCGATCGCGTGACGACGGCGCGGGATCATTCCACTCTCACCACCGCAAACACCGCTCTCGAGCAGGGCATTCCGTGTCCCTCAACGATCCACAATGGGGAAAGCGCGGCCGCAGCGGGCCGCCTGACCTCGACGAGATCTGGCGCAACTTCACTCGCCGACTGAACGAACTGTTCGGCCGGCAGGAGGGGGGCGACGGGGTGGACATGGGCGAGCCGCCGCGCTCGCGCTTTCCGCTCGGCGGCGCGGGGCTTCTCGCCGTGCTGGTCGTGCTGGTGTGGCTGGTGAGCGGCTTCTACATCGTCGACGAGGGACGGCGCGGCGTGGTCACGCGCTTCGGCAGATACACCGAGACCACCATACCAGGCCTGCGGTGGCATCTGCCCTATCCGATCGAGTCCGTCCAGGTGATCGACTTCTCGCGCATCAAGACGGTCGAGATCCACAGCAGCAATCCGAGCAACCGCTCGGCACGCGGACTCCTGCTCGTCACCGACGACGAGAATATCGTCGACGCGCTCTTCGCCGTGCAGTACTACCTCAAGGATGCGCGAAACTACGTCTTCAACGCGCGCAGCCCCGACGACGTGCTGGTGCAGGTGGCGCAGACTGCGATCAGCGAGGTCGTCGGGAGGAGCCAGATGGACTTCGTGCTCTTCGAGGGACGCGGAGAGATCGCCAAAAACGTCGCGACGCTAATGCAGGAGATGCTCGACCGTTACGCCACAGGCATCCAGATCTCGAGCGTTTCGCTGCAGGACGCGCAACCGCCGGAGCAGGTCCGCGCCTCGTTTGACGACGCGGTCAAGGCAGGCCAGGACCGCGACCGGCAGAAGAACGAAGGGCAGGCGTACGCCAACGACACCGTCCCGCGCGCTCGCGGCATGGCCTCGCGCCTGGTCCAGGAAGCCGAGGGCTACAACGCGCGAGTGGTGCAGGAAGCTGAAGGCAACGCGAGCCGCTTCCGCCAGATTCTCGTCGAATACAGCAAGGCGCCTGCGGTCACGCGCGAGCGGCTCTATCTCGACATGATGCAGTCGGTGCTCGGCAGCACCAGCAAGGTTCTGCTCGACCAGAAGAGCAACAGTCTGCTCTACCTGCCGTTTGATCAACTCCTGAAGCAGTCGCAGGCGGGCGCTCCTGCGCCGGCCACGAGCACAGACGCCTCTCGCGCCGCGCAGGTGCCCGACGCATCGATGCCGCTCGACCGCGGCCGTGAGTTGCCGCGCAGCCGCGACAGGAGCGACGGCCGATGAGAGCCACCGTGCCTATTCTGGTGCTGGTCGTGGCAGTGCTGCTTGTGCTGTCGCAGTCGATCTACACCGTCGATCAGCGCCAGTACGCGATCAAGTTTCAGCTGGGCGAGTTCATCGATGCGCAGACCGAAGCCGGTCTTTACTTCAAGATCCCACTCGCCCAGAACGTCAAGTACTTCGACCGTCGCATCCTTACTCTCGACGCGCCCAAGCCGGATCGCATCACGACCTCGGAGAAGAAGCCGCTCAACGTCGACTTCATCGCCTACTGGCGCATCATCGACGTTCGCAGGTACTACCAAAGCGTGCAGGATGACGAGGAGCTCGCGAAGCAGCGGCTCTCGCAGGTGATCCGCGCCATTCTCGGGCAGGAAATCAACAAGCGGACCATCCACGAAGCGATCTCGACCGAGCGCGACAAGATCATGGCCACGACGCGCCAGCGCGCCGACGCGGATGCCAAGCAGATTGGGGTCGAGATCATCGACGTGCGGCTGCGCCGTGTCGAGCTGCCGGAAGAAGTGCTGGCGCAGGTTTATCAGCGCATGGAATCGGAGCGCAAACGCGTGGCCAACGAGCTGCGCTCGACCGGAGCGGCCGAATCCGAGAAGATCCGCGCCGACGCCGACCGGCAGCGCGAAGTGATTCTCGCCGACGCGTACAAGCAAGCGCAGAAGATCAAGGGCGACGGTGATGCGAAGTCGGCCGCCATCTATGCCGCGGCTTACGGACAGGACCCCGAGTTCTACGCCTTCTACCGCAGCCTCGAGACGTACAAGGCGACGTTCAAGAACAAGAGCGACATGCTCGTCCTCGATCCGAACTCCGAGTTTTTCCAGTACCTGAAGCAATCGGGCGGCGGCGCGAAGGGCGCGAAGCGGCCTGCCGCGAAGTAACGCATCCATTCGAGGAGAACAACGAGCGGTGCCGGAATCCTTCCTGGCCGCGTGCGCCCTGGTGCTTGTGCTCGAGGGTTTGCTGCCGTTTCTGGCGCCGCGCACCTGGCGCGAAGCCTTCCGGCGCCTGACCGAGTTCTCCGACGGGCAGCTTCGTTTCGTGGGTCTCATCTCCGTCGCCATCGGCATCATCGTGCTCATCGCCATGTATGCGTAAGTGGGTCCTGCCCGAGTACATCGACGACATCCTCCCGGCCGAAGCCGAGCGGATCGAGGCGCTGCGGCGAACTCTTCTCGATCATTTCCGCGACCGCGGCTACCGGCTGGTGCAGCCTCCTTTGGTCGAGCACCTCGATTCGCTTCTCACCGGCACCGGACACGATCTCGAGCTTCAGACTTTCAAGCTGATCGATCCGCTTTCGGGGCGGCTGCTCGGAGTGCGCGCCGACATGACGCCGCAGGTCGCGCGCATCGATGCGCATCTGCTGAACGAATCGGGCGTTACGCGACTGTGCTATGCCGGCAGCGTGTTGCGCACGGTGGCGAGCGGGCTCTCGCAAATGCGGGAAGTGCTGCAGATCGGCGCCGAGCTGTACGGCGACGCGAGTGTGGCGGCGGATCAGGAAGTGCTCGGGCTTCTGCTCTCTTCGCTCAACGCGGTCGCGGTACGGCGACTGCACCTCGATCTCGGCCACGTCGGCGTTTATCGCGCGCTCGCCAACGGCGCGCATATCTCCGGCGATGGCGGCGACAGCGAGCTCTTCGACGCACTGCGCAGCAAGGACTTGCCGCTGGTCGCCGAGCTGACCGCGCGGCTCCCGGCGGCGTGGCGCGATGCCTTCGTCGCGTTGACGACACTGTACGGG
>DATKJP010000066.1:0-8282 GCA_035543635.1 Casimicrobiaceae bacterium | reverse complement strand
CCGTCCAGACGTAGAACTTTCCCTCCTCGTGCTCGCTGTCGGCGTCGAGGCTTGAGTAAAAACCACCCTCGGGCGAGCGCATCTCGGAGAGCATCCAGCGCACGATGCCTTTCGCCGCATTCGCGAACGCGCTTTCGCCGGTCGCGCGCCAGGCGTCCGCATACAGCGCCAGCAACGCCGCGTTGTCGTAGAGCATCTTCTCGAAATGCGGGATCGACCACTCGGCGTCGACGCTGTACCGGCAGAACCCGCCGCCGAGCTGATCCTGGATGCCGCCCTCGGCCATGCGGGAGAGCGTCGTCATCACGATCTGGAGCGCGCTCTGATCGCCGCGCAGCGCAAAACGGCGCAGACAAAGCTCGAGATCGGTGGCGTGCGGGAACTTCGGTGCGCCGCCGAATCCGCCCCAAGCCGGATCGAAGGCGCGGGCGAGCGAAGCGAACGCGATGCGCGGCGCCTCCGAAGGCAGCGCAGTGTTCGCGGCCGGCGGCTCGGGATTGGTGAGCGTGAGCGCAGCCTTGAGCCGCGCGTTCTGCTCCGCGATCGCGCTTCCCTGCTCGCGATACGCGGCCGCCACTCGGGGCAACAGATCGGCGAAGCCGGTGAGGCCGTAGCGCGAGGACTTCGGGAAATAGGTGCCGCCGAAGAACGGCTCCTGCGACGGCGTCAGGAACATCGTGAGCGGCCAGCCGCCGCTCCTCTGGGTGAGCATCGCGTGCGCGGTCTGATAGACCTGATCGAGGTCGGGCCGCTCCTCGCGGTCGACCTTGATGTTGACGAACAGATCGTTCATGAGGTGCGCGACGCTCTCGTCCTCGAAAGATTCGTGCGCCATGACGTGGCACCAGTGACACGCCGAGTAACCGATCGAGAGCAGGATCGGCTTGTCCTCGCGGCGCGCGCGCTCGAGCGCCTCGTCGCCCCAGGGATACCAGTCGACGGGATTCGCTGCGTGCTGCAGGAGATAGGGGCTCGTCTCGCCCTGCAAATGGTTGGGCACGGAATTGCAATCAGAACACGACGGTGCTTGGCCGCTCGAGACGCGGCAGTCTTGCTCGGGAAACCTCAGTCGCCCGTTTCCTCGAAGGCGACCCGCTCGAAGTCCGCGCCGCGCTGGATGAGCTTCGTCAGACGGAAGCGACGCTCGGGGCCACTGTCCATCGAGCGCAGCGACCGCCCTGGGTTGAAGGTTCGCGGCGGAACGATCATCGACGCCTTCTCGTCCTGCGTGTGCCCGAGGATGATCACGGGAATCGGCGGGTCCTCGGCCAGCATCGTGGTCAGCGGCCGCACGGCCACCGCCGAGGGTGGGCCAGCCCACAGCCGCAGCCGCACGCTGAGCTCGCCCCGCGAGTCGAGCGCCACCCGCGTCACGCTGCCGCAGCGCACGCGTTCGTCGTCGCGCAAGATCACGAGCTGCTCGAGATGCCAGCGATGCGAACCGCTCCCGATGCGCCGCACGCTCGCCTCGTCCCAATCGTAGGTTCCCTGCCAGTGCTCCCACGCCCAACTCTTCTCGGCTTCTTCCTTGTTGCGATCGTAGTCGGTGAGCGCGGCCAGCGTAGCCAAGTGCTGGGTGCCGTGATACGAAAGCCGGCCAAGCGGATCCTGGCGGTTGAAGGTACGGCCGGCGACGCGGAAATAGGCCGCCCCCAAGCTCCCGACGCACAAGTCGAGCGAGGTCTGCGCCTCGTTGCCCGTCTTTTTCGGCAGCGCGTACCACTGTTGGTCGAGATGCGTGAGGAGCGCCGAGCACGCTTCGACGGACACATCGTGCCCGAGCTGCAACTCGGCCGGGTTGCCGCCGGTGGCGAGCCGCTTGAGCCGCCCACGCACGCTGGTCGCGAGCTTGGCGGGATACCCGAAGCGCATCGACTCGCTCACGTGGCGCGGGGCGACAAGCGCGAGCGTCGCGCCAGCCGGCGCATCAAGATCAGTCACGATCACCGGTCCCTCGGTCTCGCGCTGCTGTGTGTAGGGGAAAATCTTGCGCGCCCACATGGCAAGCCAGCGGTCGGTCAACTCGATTTGGCGCACCGTAAGCGCGCAGGGATCGGCCAGCGCGAGCAGCAGCGCGTGCGAATACGTTGAATAGCAGGACACGCCGATCGCATTCGGCATCAACTCATCCGAGACCGCAGTGACCGCACACTCCAGGATCTCGGCGAGACGGTAATAGGCGTGCAACTCCTGCCAGACGGTGGTCGGTGGGACGCGGCGTGCGAGGCCGTATACGAGGACGACCTGCTTGCCCACCCAGAGACCGCGCTGGAGCAGCTTGGCCTTGACCCCCTGCAGCTCGGGTTCGCCTTCGAGGAGCGGTTTCAGACAGGCCGAGTACTGCGACCACAGAGCTTGCCAGAGCGCGAGGGCCTGCTCTGCCGCTTCGTGCTCGCGCTCGGTGGCCGGGTGCGGTTTACCCGCGTAGCGGCGTGCCAGCTCGGTATGCAGGTAGACGATGGGTTCGCGCAGCACCTCGGCGATGCGGGCGCGCTCCCTTGGGTGCACGTCAGCCTCGGCAAGCTTCTGCAGCTGACCGAGGACGGCGTCGTAATGCTTGGGAATATTGGACAGCGGCTGCGCGCGCAGCCAGCGGGCGCAGGCGTCTGCGTCGGCGAAGGCCAGCGCCGTCTGCTCGGCGCCGGTTTGCGTGAGCGTGAACTCGTTGGTCACCGGATCTCCACGCGGCCGGAACGTTCGCCGTCCCCGGTCGGCCAACGCGGGTTTCGGGCCGCTCTGCCCTTATAGCACAAACGGCGTCGTGCCCGCCGACCCATCCGACGTGCCGTGGCATCGGGCGTGCCAGGAGCCGAGCCGCAGCGTTGTGAATATTCGGCAAAGTGCGCGGAGTCGCCATCGGTCTTGTGAATATTCGACAAGGAACCGGTGGATTGTTCCGGCGCGCGCGAATGCCCGATCCGCCAGACTTCACTCCAACGAGGCGGCCATCAAGCAGCGCCTCCGAGGAGACAGCAATGAATGCCCCGACGCAACGCTTTTCGACCCCTTCCGCGGCGACGCATCTCGATGTTCCGGCGCCCGCGGCCAGCTTGCCTCCAACCCGCGCTGCGCGCCAGGCGCGCAGTCGCGGGGCCTTTTTGGCAGGGCGTGGCGAGCGCGGCCTCTTTCGCGGGTTGGTGCCGCTTCTCTGCGTCGCGGTGACCGCCGTGTCTCTGCTGGCGTTTGCGCCGCGGGTGATCGATGCGGCTGTCGTGGCGGCGAATCCTGCGCTCGAGCTGGTCGCGACGACCTCACAGCTTCCCGCCGCCGTGTCGCATCCGAGGCGCTAGATCCCCGCGAGGCACACCAGCACGTTCACGGCACCCAGCCCTTATTGTCGCGGCGTTCGCACCGATACCGCTGGCGCGGATTCAAAGTTGCTGCGGAAGGGATTGATGTCGATGCCTCCGCGACGCAGGAAGCGCGCGTAGACGGTGAGTGCGTCCGGCCGGCAACGTCTGAGGACATCGACAAAGATGCGCTCGACGCAACTCTCGTGAAACGTCGCGTGCTCGCGGTAGGAGACCAGATAGCGAAGCAGTCCCGCGCGATCGATCCGCGGCCCCCGATAGCGAACCAGCACGTCCGCGTAATCCGGTTGACCGGTCACGGGACAATTCGAACGGAACAGGGCCGAGCTGAGCGTCTCTGCGACCTTCGCGCCGCCCGCTTTGAGCATGTCCGGCGCGGGTTCATAGAGATCCATCGAAATTTCCAGCCGATCGAGCGACTCGCCCGGCAACGCCTTGAGCGCCAAAGCGCCGAAACGCGCCGAAGGAACCAGCGCGATCTCCACGTGGGCGCCACAGATATGCTCGAGATCGTCTGCAATCTTGCGCTTCAGGGCTGCGATGCCCGGCAATCGTTCCTGCGCGAACGAGCCTAGATACAGCTTGAGCGACTTCGACTCCACGATCGCGGGCGAGTCGGCGGGAACGGCGACGCGCCCTACTGCGAACTGCGGCTTGCCGCGATCGTCGAGCCAGGAGAGCTCGTAGGCGGTCCACAAATCGACGCCGTGGAACGGCAGCGCGCCGGCGAGACCGATCGCTTCGCGTTGCTCCGACCTCGTGATTCGAAACAACAGCGAAGGATCATAGCGATCCGGATAGTCGGTCGCCTTGCCGAGCGGCGAGCGGTCGAGAAAAGCCATCATCCTCGTAGCGAAGTCGTTGGCGGGATACGAGCCGTCAAGGTCAGCCCAGACGAAATTCCAGCTTCTGGTTCGCGACGTCGATGACGTCGCCATGCGCCAGGGCACGCGCCTCCTCGCCGATCGATTGCCCGTTTACGCGCGCATGGCGCCAGCCACGCACCTGAGTGATGAAGTAGCCGTGCGGGCGCCTCGCGATGACCGCGAGTTCTCCGTCGGCTCGTCCGAAGGTCGCGATAACGCGGTTCAGCTCGATGGTGCGGCCGACTTCGTCGCCTGCCAGGACGGTCACGCTGCCCTTCGGAAACCTAACCTTCGTCAAATGCGCGGCGGGAATGTGTGCTTCTTCCGCAGCGAGCTCGGCTCGCGCACCGTCGCCGGGCAGGCGCAGCCCGGAGATCAGCATGGTGCGCTCGAGATCCATCTCCGCCGAGGCCCGCGGGTTCAGATAGCGCAGGTAGAACGCGCCGAACTCCATCACATCGCCGTGCTGAAGAATGTGCCGCGACACGCGCGTGCCGTTCACGAAGGTGCCCGTTTCGCTTTGCAAGTCTTCCAGGATATGGTCGTTGCCGACGGGGGTAATCGCCGCGTGCTCCGGCGCGACCGCAGGGTCTTCGATGACGACCTGATTGCCGGGATCTCTTCCCACGCTCAGGCGCTCCTTGTCGAGGAAGCACTGGTGAACGATCGAGCCACCCGAGCTCAAAACCAGTTTTGCCATGCGTGATCTCGCGCTTCGCTCATCGCAGCCAGCCCAACAGCCGATTGAACCAACGATGATCATTCGCTGCGGGGAAGAGCCGGAGCACCTTGACCAGGATGACGGAGACGTTGTCGTATCCGCCGTTGTCCTTCGCGGCCTGCACGAGGTGCTGGGCGGCGAGATGCAGATTCGTCTTGAGCGAACGCACGATCAGCTCGATGTCGGCATCGTCGACGAGGTCGCTCAAGCCGTCGGAGCACAGCACATAGACGTCTCCTGGAACGACTTCGTCCTCGCGCAGGTGCGCAGCCACGCTCGCCTCGATTCCGAGCGCTCGGGTGACGAGGCTTCGATTGTGCGACTCGCCGGCGTCGGCGACCGCGATGTAACCCAAGTCGATCTGATCGCGCAGCAGCGAATCGTCGCGCGTGAGAAGCTGCAGCGCGTCGTTGCGCAGGCGGTAGATTCGAGAGTCGCCGATGTGCCCCAGAGCGGCACGATTGTCGTAGAAGAGCGCCAGCGCGAGCGTGGTGCCCATGCCCTGATACGCTGCATGGCCTTGTGCAGCATCGAAAATCGCCTTGTTGGCTCGGTTTATGCTCTTGTCGATGGCTTGCACCGTGGAGTGCCCGCGTGCGTTAGACCGAAAGCCGGCGAGCTCGGTCTGGAGGCTGCCGAAGATGATTTGCGTGGCTATGCCGCTGGCAACTTCGCCGGCGTGGTGACCGCCCATGCCGTCGGCGAGCACTGCAACGCCGATGTCCGGGCCGGTAACGATGCTGTCCTCGTTGAACTGGCGCACGCTGCCGGCATCGGTTATGGCGGCCATTTCGACGAAATTGCGCGGCATTTGCGGGCAGACTGCTTGACCAAGGGAAAACGAGAATCTACCGTTGTGCAATACCCGCGCCAAGGGGCGCTGTCAGTCGGATGCAAGATTTGTAGCTTATGACACCGGAGCGAATCGGTCGCTACGAGATACTCGAGGAAATCGGCCGCGGGGCGATGGGCACCGTGTACAAGGCCCGAGACCCGCTGCTCGACCGCGCGCTTGCGCTGAAGACTGTCAGCGTCGATCTCGAAGGCGACGACTTCGAGTCGTTCGAGCGGCGCTTCTACCGCGAAGCGCGATCGGCAGGGCGTCTTTCCCACCCGAACATCGTCACGATCCACGACGTCGGCAAGAGTGACGGGCTCGCTTACATCGCCATGGAGTTCCTGCAGGGCAGGTCGCTGCGCACCATGCTCGACCTCGGCATCGTTTTTCCTCCCGACCGCGTGGCCGACATCGCCGCCCAGATCGCCGACGGCCTCGCCTTCGCACACGATCACGGCGTGGTTCATCGCGACATCAAGCCCGCCAACATCATGGTGCTGGACGCGGGGCCGATCAAGATCATGGATTTCGGGATCGCGCTGCTTCCAACGGGATCCGCGACGCTGACCGGCAACGTTTTCGGTTCACCGAAGTACATGTCGCCCGAGCAGATTGTCGGTCAGCCGGTGAATGGACGCGCCGATATCTTCTCGCTCGGCGCGGTCTTGTACGAGATGCTGACGGGCTTCGCGCCGTTCTGGGGGAGCGACCTCGACACGGTCTTCTACCAGGTGATCAACGAAATGCCGCCCGCGCCGAGCACTCGCAACAAGCGCATTCCCGCTGCGTTTGACATGATCGTGGCGAGAGCGATGGCCAAGCATCCCGAGGATCGCTACACGGATGCCCGAGCGATGGCTTCCGATCTTCGCAACTACCGGGAGCTCAAGCCGGTGTCACCGCTTGCGCTGGAGACCCGCACGCTGGAGCGTCGGGCAATCCGGCGGCGCAAGGGCGATGTCCCGCCCGCCGCGCCAGCGCAGCCTGCCACGGAATCGGGGACGGCCGAAGCGCAACGACGCAGACTTCTGCTCTGGGGCGTGCCTGTGGCGGTTGTCGTGCTGTCCGGCGGCGCCTGGGTCGCCGCCCACTTCGTCCGAAGCGGGCAAAACGCAGACGCCGCCGAGACGCAGCTCGCAAGCAACGCTCCGGCAGTACCGCCACCGGACGCGGATGCGGTTTCGAAAGGACCTGCCACACCCGAAAAGGCAGCCCCTCCAGTGAATGCATTGCCGGCAGCTCCTGTTCATCCGGCTTCGGCGAATCCCAAGCCGAGCGCAGCAGCCAAGCCAACGGCGCGTGTCGCCGTCCAAGTAAGCCCTTGGGGGGACATTTACGTCGACGGCGCGAAGAAAGGGCGCTCACCTCCTCTGACCGAGTTGCACCTGGCGCCAGGCAAGCACCGCATCGAGATCCGCTACACCAACTTCAAGCCGTACGTTGAAACCGTCGTGCTCGACTCCACGGCCTATCACAAGATAACGCACACTTTCCGATAGACGCACGCAGCTTCTCACGTCGGCGCGTGCGGCGCCGATTTACGTCCGGTCGAGCCTGCGATACCCGATCGCCTCAGCGACATGGCCCGCAGAGAGCGAATCCGAGTCCGCGAGATCGGCAACCGTGCGCGCCACCTTCAGGATGCGGTGATATGCCCGTGCTGAGAGCGACAGACGCGCGAATGCGCTTTTGAGCAGAGCCTCGCCCTGAGCATCGGGCACGCAATAGTGCTCGACCTCTTTCGGTTGCAGGTCGCCATTGGGCTTGCCCTGGCGCTCGCGCTGACGCCGCGCTGCGACTTCGACGCGTGCCCGCACCGTTGTGCTCGACTCCGCAGTCTCTCGACCTCGCGCCGGCAACGCGTCCACCGGAAGCGCCGGCACTTCGATCTGCAAGTCAATGCGATCGAGCAACGGTCCGGAGATTCGCGCGCGATAGCGGGCGATCTGCTCCGGCGTGCAGCAGCATTTTCCGCTCGGATGGCCGAGATAGCCGCAAGCGCAGGGATTCATGGCACCAAGGAATTGAAAGCGCGCCGGGAAAGTTGCTTGCCTTGCCGCTCGCGAGATATGGATTTCGCCGGTTTCGAGCGGTTCGCGCAGCACCTCGAGCACTCGCCGGTCCCATTCCGGAAGCTCGTCCAGAAAGAGAACGCCGTGGTGGGCGAGTGAAATCTCACCGGGCCTCGGGTCGCTCCCACCGCCGACCAGCGCCACGGCCGAGGCCGTGTGATGCGGCGCGCGAAGCGGACGCCTGCCCCAGTCCCCGCGGCGAAAGCTGCCGGCGAGCGAATGAATCGCGGCCGATTCGAGCGCTTCGTCTTCGTGCATCGGCGGCAGCAGACCGGGCAACCGGTGCGCGAGCATCGACTTTCCGGTACCCGGGGGTCCAAGCATGAGCACGCTGTGCCGTCCCGCTGCGGCGACTTCGAGGGCGCGCTTCGGCAGCGCCTGGCCACGCACGTCGGCGAGATCGGGCGCGGTCGGCTCGACATCGAGCTCGCTTCGCGCGAGAAAGCGTGGAAGCTCTTCGCGCCCGGTGAGATG
>DATKJP010000065.1:0-17198 GCA_035543635.1 Casimicrobiaceae bacterium | reverse complement strand
ACTCTTTCCACTCTCGCGCGACGAGCTGGTCGAATGCGCAGCGCTGCTCGACGCCGTGCGGCGAGGAGAGCTCGATCGCATCGCGATTCCCGAAGCGCCGCTCGATGTTCTGGCGCAGCAGATCGTCGCCGAAGTTGCATCGCGCGAATGGAGCGAGGACGCGCTCTTTGAGCTGGTGCAGCGCGCCTATTCCTATGGAAAGCTCGACCGCGAAGACTACCTCGATGTCGTGCGTATGCTGGCCGAAGGTTTCAGCACCCGCCGCGGCCATCGCGCCGCGTACATTCACCGCGACGCGGTCAACAAGATGCTGCGCGGACGCCGTGGTGCGAAGCTCACCGCGATCACTTCCGGAGGCGCGATTCCCGACACCGCGGACTACGACGTCGTGCTCGAGCCGACAAGCCAGGTTGTCGGCACGCTCAACGAGGACTTCGCGATCGAGAGCCTTGCCGGCGACATCTTCCAGCTAGGCAACACGTCGTACCGCATCCTGCGCGTCGAAGCGGGGCGCGTGCGGGTCGAGGACGCCAAGGGTCAGCCGCCGAACATTCCGTTCTGGCTCGGCGAAGCGCCGGGACGAAGCAACGAGCTGTCGCAATCCGTTTCCAGGCTGCGCGAAGAGATCGTCGCGGGGTTGGATCAGGACGCGAGCGTCGAGGCAGTGGCAGAGGAGCTCGACCTCGCCATGCCGGCGGCGCGACAGCTCACCGAATACCTAGCCGCGGCGCACGCCGCGCTCGGCGTCGTGCCGTCGCATAAGACGATCGTGTTCGAGCGCTTCTTCGACGAGTCGGGCGGCATGCAGCTCGTCATCCATTCGCCGTTCGGGAGCCGCATCAACCGAGCCTGGGGGCTCGCGCTGCGCAAGCGTTTCTGCCGCAAATTCAACTTCGAGCTGCAGGCGGCCGCGACCGAAGATGCGATCGTGCTTTCGCTCTCGACGAGTCACAGCTTTCCGCTCGAGGACGTCGCTCGCTATCTGCATTCGAAGAGCGTGCGGCCGCTGCTCGTTCAGGCGATGCTCGACGCGCCGATGTTCGCTGCGCGCTGGCGCTGGGCCGCGACGACTTCGCTCGCGCTGCCGCGCTTCCGCGCGGGCAAGAAGGTACCGCCGCAGCTGCAGCGCATGGCCGCCGAGGACCTGCTCGCGGTGGTCTTCCCGGATCAGATCGCCTGCGCCGAGAACATCGTGGGCGAGCGCGAGGTGCCGGATCATCCGCTCGTCAGTCAGACGGTGCACGATTGCCTCTACGATGCGATGGACATCGAAGGGCTGGAGCGCCTGCTGCGCGCGATGGAGGCCGGCGAGATCGCGACCGCGCATCGCGATCTGACCGAGCCTTCGCCGCTGGCTCTGCAGATTCTCACCGCGCGTCCGTACGCCTTCCTCGACGATGCGCCGTTGGAAGAACGCCGCACGCAGGCGGTGATGAGCCGGCGCTGGCTCGACGAGGAATCCGCGGCAGGCCTTGGACGGCTCGACGCCGACGCGATCGCGCGCGTGAAGAGCGAAGCCTGGCCGAGCCCGGTCAATGCCGACGAACTGCACGACGGTCTGCTATCGCTCGCTTTCGCCACCGGCGAGGAGGTGGCGGCGCACGCGGAATGGAAGCTTCTGCTCGCCGAGCTTGCGGAGCAGCGCCGTGCAACCATACTCACGATTGCTCGCACAAACCTCTCGTCTCAGCGGGGAGAGGAAACCAATGTGTGGGTCGCGGCGGAGAGGCTGCCGCAGTTCGAAGTCTTGTTCCCCGAAGCGCAGTGCTCACCGTCGATCGAGGCGCCCGAAGAATTCGCCGCGCGCGAATGGCAGCGCGAGGAAGCGCTGGTCGAGATCGTGCGTAGCCGACTCGAGGGTCTCGGCCCCACGACGGTCGGTGCGATAGCGGAATCGCTCGCGCTGCCACGCGCCGAGATCGAGGTGGCGATGGCGAAGCTCGCGGCCGAAGGCTTCGCGTTGAAGGGCTCGTTCACTGCCGGAGCAAGCGAGCCCGAATGGTGCGAGCGCGCGTTGCTCGCCCGCATCCATCGCTACACGGTCAACCGGCTGCGCGCCGAGATCGAGCCGGTGTCGAGCCAGGACTTCATGCGGTTCCTCTGCCGCTGGCAGCATGTCGTCCCGAGCGAGCGCCGGCAGGGTCCCGATGCGCTCGCGGCGCTCATCACGCAGCTCGAAGGCTTCGAAGCGCCGGCTGCCGCGTGGGAAGCGGAGATCCTTCCCGCGCGTCTCGAGAACTACGATTTCACCTGGCTCGATGATCTCTGCCTCGCGGGCCGCGCGTCGTGGACGCGCGTCAGCGCACCGGCGCGGATCGCGGCGAAGAACGCCGGGCCGATCCGCACCACGCCGGTCACGCTGCTTTCACGCCGGAATGCAGCACTGTGGACGCGCGCAGTTCCAACTTCGACACCTGATCCAGCGCCGATCACGCCGCGCGCACAAACGGTCGCCGACCATCTCAAGGAACACGGCGCGTGCTTCTACGACGAGATTGTCGAAGGCACCGGGCTCCTACGCACTCAGGTCGAGGATGCGCTTGCAGAATTGGTGGTCGTCGGCCTCGTGCACTCCGACAGCTTTGCCGGATTGCGCGCTCTTCTCATTCCCTCAGATCGTCGCAAGCCGCTCGGCGAAGGCCGGCGCAAGCGGCGCACCGCGCTGTTCGGGATCGAGGACGCGGGACGCTGGGCGCTCGTGCGCAGGCCGGCGCGCAAACCCGCTTCAGGCCGTGGGATGGACGAGCCGGATCAAGACGTCGTCGAGCACGTCGCGCGCACGTTGCTCCGACGCTACGGCGTCGTGTTCTGGCGATTGCTCGAGCGCGAGGCGGCGTGGCTGCCGCCGTGGCGTGATCTGCTGCGCATGTTGAGAAGGCTCGAGGCGCGCGGCGAGATTCGCGGCGGGCGCTTCGTTGCGAGCGTGACCGGCGAGCAGTTCGCACTGCCGGAGGCGGTCGCGATGCTGCGCGAGACGCGTCGCGCACCCCTGGCTGGAAAGTGGATCTCGCTTTCGGGCGCCGATCCGGTGAATCTGGTCGGAACCGTCGTTCCGGGCCCCCGCGTTCCCGCGGTGACGGGGAATCGCGTTCTCTACCGCGACGGCGTGGCCATCGGCACGCTGGTCGGCGGAGTCACGCAATGGATCGTCGAGCTGCAGATGGCTGAGCAGCGCGAAGCCGAGAGCGCGCTCGTCAAACGACAGCCTGGATCGCCGCTGCTCGCGTATCTGAGCTAGCGCAGCGACGGTTGTACGACCCGCCGCGGCCGCCCGCGCGGCGGATGCCGTCTCGCGGAGATCGCTTCGATTTGATAGGTAGCGGCAGGCTCGCTCACTTCGAGCGTGAACGGATTGCGCACGGTCACACCGCCGTAATCCGCACCTTCATGCATATCCTCTGATAGCAGAAGCGCGCAACCTTGCAGCTGCGCCGCTGCCACGATCAGGCAATCCCACCAGTTCAGACGGTATCTGAGCTCGATTTCGCGCCCGCGCTTGAGCAGCATTTCGTCGCTCGGTTGTGGACGCCAGAGCAGCAAATGGCTCACATCGTCCCAGGCGACCGGCGACGGCAGACCGGGATTGAGCTTATGCGTGACGGTTGCGTAGTACTCCATCAATACCTGAAAGCTGGTACGGCCCAGCTGACGTCGCCACAGGTGCTCCAACCAGCTTGTGGCCCGCCCCTGTTTGCGCGCGTCCCGGGTATCGCGCGCATACACGAGCACATTCGTATCAACGAAGACGGCCGCGGTCATAAAGCTCTTCCCGTTTCGGATAGCGTCCGCCACTTCGACTGAGTTTTACCGGCTTCTTCGCAAGGAACGCGCGCATCGCCCGATCGTATTCGCTCAGCTCACCCATGCGTTGGTGCAGCATCTCGCCGACTAGTCGCGAGACGCTCATGTTGTGCTGCGCTGCGTACACGCGTGCCCAGGCAGCGGTTTCCTCGTCGAGGGTGATGGTTACGTTTTTCATGATTCGCTCGCGCATAAAGACAAGAATCAAGTGTATCACGAAAGTCGTGTAATTAATCGCCGCTGCGCTATGCTCGGCACCGCGCTGGTCCATGGCTGTGCGGTCCCGGCGAGCACCCCGTCAGCCGGCGAGGCCGCGCTCGCGAACCATGGCCAGCGTATCGTCCAGCGCACGAGCAGTCCGCTCGAGCAGCTCGCTGATCTCCCTCTCGCTGATGACGAGCGGCGGCGAGAACGCGATGACGTCGCCCGCCATGTTGCGCAGGATCGCGCCGTGCTGCTGCGCTCGCCTGACGAGGTAGGCACCGACTCCGTCCTTCGCGTCGAAGTTCGCGCGGGTGGCCTTGTCGCGGACGAGCTCCAGCGCGCCGATGAGCCCGATGCCGCGCGCTTCGCCCACGAGCGGATGCCCGCTCAGGCTGCGGAGCCCCTTCTGCAGCGGCGCAGCGACGCTGCGCACGTGACCAACGATGTCTCGCTCTTCGTAGATCGTAAGCGTTTCGAGCGCGACGGCGGCGGGCACCGGATGCGCCGAGTAGGTATAACCGTGCCCGAAGATGCCGAGCTTGTCGCTTTGCCTGAGAAGGACGTCGTAGATCGATTGCGACACGAGTGTGGCCGTCATCGGCAGGTAGCCGGCCGTCAACGCCTTGGCGCAAGTGAGGATGTCAGGCTTGAGATTGTAGGTCTGCGATCCGAACATGTTGCCCGTGCGGCCGAAGCCGCAGATCACCTCGTCGACGACGAAGAGCACGTCGTGCTTGCGAAGCACCGGCTGGATCTTGTCGAAGTACGTCGCCGGCGGAATGATCACGCCGCCGGCGCCCATCACCGGCTCGGCGAAGAACGCTGCAACCGTCTCCGGACCTTCGCGCAGGATCAGCTCGTCGAGCTCCGCCGCGAGACGCGCCGCGAAGTGCTCCTCGCTCTCACCAGGCTTGCCGAAACGATAGTGATGCGGGCAGCCAGCATGGATGAAGCGCCCGCGCGGCAGATCGAAATCCTTGTGCACGAAGGCCAGCCCGGTCACACTGCCGGCGGCGATCGTCATGCCGTGATAGCCCTTTTGCCGGCCGATGATCTTCTTCTTCTCTGGCCGTCCGAGCGCGTTGTTGTAGTACCAGACGAGCTTGATCGCCGTGTCGTTCGCCTCGGAGCCCGAGTTGGCGAAGAGCACCCGCGCAAGCCCGGCCGGCGCGATCGATATCAGCTTCTCGGCGAGCTCGGTCGCGATCGCCGGCACCTTGCCCGCGAAGGCGTGGTAGAACGGCAGCTCGAGCATCTGCCGGTGCGCGGCCTCCGCGAGCCGGCGCTCGGAAAACCCGAGCGACGCGCACCAAAGGCCCGCCATGCCTTCGAGATAGCGCCTGCCTTGCTCGTCGAGCACGTACACGCCGTCGCCGCGCGTGATGACGAGCGGTCCGTCGCTCTCGAGCTGGCGCAGGTTGGTCGATGGATGCAGGTGATACCTGAGATCGCGCTTTTCGGCGGGGGTAAGCGTGGCGCCGTCCATTGTTGGGCCTTCGATATTTGGCGAAGCTTAGCGTGACGGCTTACGCGCGAGATCAATGTCGAGGAAAGGAACGATCGTGTTCATGATCGGGTGTGCTTTGTGGCCGAGAAGCCAGGGCTGCACGACGGTCATGCGCGCGGGCGAGGCCTGCAGCACGAACACCGTGTCGGCCTCGAGCAGACGGCTCATCTCGACGTAGAGCTTGTTGCGCTCGGGCGAGTCGGGTAGCGCGCGCGATCGCTCGTAGAGCTTGTCGAACGCTGGTGACTCGTAGCAGGCGACGTTGCTCTCGCCGATGTTCCTGCTGTAGAAGAGCTGCATGAAGTTGTCGCCGTCAGGATAGTCGGCAAACCAGCCGTATTGGTAGATCGGAATCTTGCACGCCATCGACATCTGAGCCTGTTCGTTCGAGCGCACCATCTCGAAGCGCGTGCGCAACCCGATCCGTTGCAACGATTTTTGCCACAGCGTGTCGAGGTCGCGATAGAAAGTATCGGTGCTCGTGCTGACGGTGATGACGAGCGGCTTGCCGTCGGGCAGCGTGCGGAAGCCGTCCGCACCGCGCTTGTAGCCGAACCGGTCGAGGAGTTTTTCTGCCGTCGCGGGATCGTAGGGGATACCGCGTTTGTACGTCGGATCGACACCCACGACATCGGGCGGGATCGGCATTTCGGTTCGGATCGCTAGCCCGCGGCGCACGATGCGAATCTCCTCCTCGCGATCGTATGCCATGGCGATCGCGCGCCGCAGCGCAATCTTGTCCGCGGCGAACCCGCCAACCACTGGATCGCGGAAGTTGAAGTCGCCGAAGATAGCGCTTGGCGGGAACGAACGGTACATCGTGATGCCACCCTTTGCGAGCTCCGGGTTCAGTTTGTCGCCTTGGGCAGCGTCTTGCGCATAGCGCGGCGGGACGTTGATCACGTCGAGCTGCCCGGTGCGAAACGCGAGCCAAAGCGGATTGTCTTCCTCGATGACCTGGTACTCGATGCGTCCGATCTGCGGCATCTTCTTGCCGCGCATCTGCTCGACGAGCAGCCGGTCGCGCGGATCGGCGCCCGGGGCGAAATCCCAGGTGAAGCCGCGATAGTCGGGATTTGCCTCGAGCACGACCTTGAGGGCCGGAGTCCACTCCTTGAGGAAGTAAGGCCCACTGCCCACTGGATGTCCCGCGATCTCGGTGCGGTAGGCTTCGACGACTTCGCGCGCGACCGCGCCGTAGCTGCCGTGGGCGAGGATGTAGCTGAACGTGAAGTCGGGTTCGTTGAGTCGATAGCGGATCGTGTAGCGGTCGACGACTTCGAGTCCAGGCACCTTGGCGTCGTAGTCAAACTTGCCCGACTTCTTGGAGCGCTCGGCCACTGCGTCGAGACCGACGAGCTTGTTGCGGAACAGGAAAGCGTACGGCGAGCGTTCGGCAGGATCGAGGAAACGCATTGCCGAATAGACGAAATCCTGCGCGGTGAGCTCGCGCTTTACACCCTTGAATGCGCGATCAGTCGTGAAATAGATGCCCTTCTTAAGCCGTACGGTGTAGGTGCGCCCGCCGTCGGCGATCTCTGGCATCGCGGCGGCAGCCATCGGGACGAGTTTCGGCGGCCGTGCCAGAAAATCGTAAGTGAGGAGCCGGTCGAAGATTGCTTCCTCGATTACCGCCGCGTACACGTCGGTCGGGCCGGCTGGATCGAAGCCGGGCGGATCGGAGATGAGCGCGAGGTGCGCGATCTTGCGTGGATCGGCTGCATGTGCGGCACCGAGCGCGAAAGCGCATGCAAGCGCGCACAACGCGAGCACTCGCTTCACGTTAACTCGGCGGCTCGGAGCCCGCCGGCAAGTCGTGTCCGATGAGCGTCGGTTCGGGTTTGCGCGCCGGCACGTCTTCGGCGGCGATTTCGTCCTCGCCGCGTGCCTGGGCGATCGCCGCCTCGGCCTCGGCCGCCGCTTCGAGTTCGTCGCCGAGGAAGCCGCCGCTCTGCCGCGCCCAAAGCCGAGCGTACAGGCCGTCGCGAGCGAGCAAGCTGCGGTGATCGCCTTCTTCCACGATGCGTCCGTGATCGAGCACGACCAGCCGATCCATCGCGGCGATCGTCGAGAGTCGATGGGCGATCGCGACCACGGTCTTGCCTTCCATCAAGCGATAGAGACTTTGCTGGATCGCGGCCTCGACCTCGGAATCGAGCGCGCTGGTCGCCTCGTCGAGCAGAAGAATCGGCGCATCCTTCAGCATCACGCGCGCGATGGCGACGCGCTGGCGCTGCCCGCCGGAGAGCTTCACGCCGCGCTCTCCGACGTGCGCGTCGTAACCCTTGCGTCCCTTGGGATCGGTGAGTCCCGCGATGAACTCGTCGGCCTCCGCGCGTTTGGCCGCTGCGAGCATTGCATCCTCGGTCGCGTCGGGCCGCCCATACACGATGTTGTCGCGCACCGAGCGGTGCAGGAGCGAGGTGTCCTGCGTCACCATGCCGATCCGCTCGCGCAGGCTGACCTGCGTCACGTGCGCGATATCCTGCCCGTCGATCAGAATCTTTCCGGTCTCGACGTCGTAGAAGCGAAGCAGCAGATTGACGATGGTCGACTTGCCCGCCCCCGATCGTCCGACCAGTCCGATCTTCTCGCCGGGGCGAATGTGCAGATCGAGCTTCTCGATCACGTCACGCTTGCCGCCGTAGGCGAAGCTCACCTGCTCGAAGCGGATGTCGCCGCGGGTAACAACGAGCGGCTTCGCGTCCGGCGCGTCGACCACCTGATGATGGCGTGCGATGGTGTTGATGCCGTCCTGCACCGTGCCGATGTGCTCGAAGAGCGTGGCCATCTCCCACATCACCCAGTGCGAGATGCCGTTCAAGCGCAGCGCCATCGCGGTGGCCGCCGCGACGGCACCCACGCCGACCTGTCCCAAAGTCCACAGCCAGAGCGTCGCGCCCGCGCTCGCCGCGATGAGTGCCATCGACAGCGTGTGATTGACGATCTCGAAGCCGGTGACGAGGCGCATCTGCGTGTGCACCGTGCCGAGGAACTCCTGCATCGCGGTGCGCGCGTAGAAGGCCTCGCGCCGCGCGTGCGAGAAGAGCTTTACTGTGGCGATGTTGGTATACGCGTCAGTGATGCGCCCGGTCATCAGCGAGCGCGCGTCGGCTTGCACGCGCGCGATTCGTCCGAGCCGCGGCACGAAGTAGCAAAGCGCAATCGTGTAGAGCATCACCCAGACGAGGAAGGGAATCAGCAGCCGCCCATCGAAATTGCCGAGCACCGCGAGCAGTGTCACGAAATAGATGACGACGAAAACCAGAAGCTCGGCGACGATGAGCCAGGTATCCCGCACCGCGAGCGCAGTCTGCATGACCTTGGTCGCGATGCGGCCGGCGAACTCGTCCTGATAGAAGCTCATGCTCTGTCCGAGCATCAGGCGGTGGAAGTTCCAGCGCAGCAGCATCGGGAAATTGCCGAAGAGCGTTTGCTGCTTGACCATCGACTGCAGCGCGACGAGCAGGATGCTGCCTGCGAGCACTCCGCCGAGCAGCAGTAGGTGCGTGCGCTCCTGCGTCCACAATTGCGCGGGCTGGACCTTGGCCAGCCAGTCGACGATGCTGCCGAGGAAGGCGAAGAGCAGCGCTTCGAAGGCGCCGATCACCGCGGTCAGCAGCGTCGTGGCGAGCAGGTACTTGCGCAACCCCTTCGAGCACGCCCAAAGGAACGCGAAGAAGCCCCGCGGCGGCGGAGTGGGCGTCGCCTCGGGATAGGGGTCGACCAGAAGCTCGAAGAAGCGAAACACGCGGAAGTCCCTCTCGTAACTGCGAAATTTTAGCCTACGAGGGCCTAGCCGATGGCAGCTCCTGGTTCGTACCCCGGAGTTGTAACAAAACGATACGCTACGGTTGCGTTGCGTTTCGCAAAGTGCTAGCGTGATGGCGCGTCGGATCCCACTCATCCGGACCCTGAAGGAGGACCAAGCGATGATGAGATACAGAGAAGTTGCGCTCGGCAGTCTGGTCGGTCTCGCTCTCGCGCTCGCGCCTGTTTCCTCCGCGTCGGCGGACGATGCCTGGCACAACCGCTGGGGTCACGGCAACAGTTGGAATCACGGCAGCACCTGGAATCGCAACGGCTGGGGTCACGGCAGCGGCAATTGGGGCCACAGCTGGAACGGCCACGGTGGCTATTACTACGGCGTTCATGGCGGCACCCATGTCGGTGTCGCATGCTATGGCTGCCTCTGGCCGCTCGATCTCGTGGGCGCGGTGGTTGGCACGGCCGGTGCGATAGTCGGTGGAGCGGCGGTGGCAGTCGGCACTGCGGCGGGCGCGGTAGTCAACACGGCGGGCGCCATCGTCGCCGCGCCTTTCGTTGCGGCGGCGGCCGCAGCGAATCCGCCGCCGTACTATGCGCCGGCACCCGCGTACGCAGCGCCGCCTGCTACTTACTCACCGGTTCCTCCGGATTACTATCCGCAGCAGCCGCGCAGTTACTACGCGCCGCCTGCAACCTATACTCCACCGCCGCGCAGCTACTACGCTCCCGCGCCGCCTTCGTATTACAACGCGCCGCAAAGCAATTACGTGCCGCGGCCACCGCAGTACGCGGCGCCTCAGTACTACAGCCAGTCGCAGGCCCCGCAATACTACGACCAGTCTCCGACTCCGGATTATTACTACGACTACAACCGCTGATCCATCAGCGGGATGACGCGCTCGAAGCGGCGGCGTCAGTCGCCGCATCGTCCGGAAAAAAAGCGATCGCATGCCGCTGCAGCCGCCGCGCGCCGCGGCGGTCGCCCGTCGCACGCGCACGCGGAGAAGCTCGGCGAGCGAATCCTTGACGTCGCTACGGAGCTTTTCTTCGCGCACGGCTACGGCGCCACGAGCATCGAAGCCGTCGCGCGGCGGGCAGGCGTCTCGAAGCGAACCTTTTATCATCGCTACGCCGACAAGCCGGCGCTCTTCAGTGCCGTCATCCATCGCGTCATCGAGCGCTTGCGTCCGCCGGCGGGCGTTCCGATCTTCGAGGGCGCGAGCCTGCGCGAGATCCTCGAGCGGCTCGCGGGATTGATCCTGCGCGCCGCGCTGTCCCCCCAGGCAGTGGCGCTGCATCGCCTGATTGTCGGCGAGTCGGGACGATTTCCGAAGCTCGCCGCGGCCGTGAGCCGCGAAGGCGCGAGCGAGAACGCGATTCGCCTCATCGGCGCCGTGCTCGAGCGCGAGGCGGCCAGGGAAGGCTTCGCGCTGGACAACTCGCGCTTTTCCGCGGAGCAGTTTCTTTACATGGTGATCGCCGTGCCGCAGCGGCGCGCCGCGGGCCTCGGCGCGCCGATGACCGCGGCGGAGGTCGACGCCTGGGGGCGCAACGTCGTCGCCCTGTTTCTCGATGGCTGCCGTGGCGCGGGCCGGTCGCGAAAAGCCAACACTGGAGACGCGGCCTTATAATAATCGCAGGGAAAACGCACAGGCGGCTGGTCGTGGGGGAATCGGTTCAACTGTCGTGTCGGGTATGCGGGATGGAGGCTCGCAGCTTCCCGCTGTGTGGCAACGGTTGCTGCATGGTTTGCCACGCGATCTACTGCGTCGATGGCCATAAGTTCGACGCGGAGAGAGCCGAAGCGGATCGCGCCCGCGGCATCTTTGCGTCGCAGCGGGCCGCCGACAAACCCGACAAACCGTAGCCGCGATTCCTTCGTTACTTACCCTTCGGGCGCCTTGTCGCCAGCGCCTTCTTGACGTTCTCGTTCCGGAGCTCATGACGTCTCCGCACGTAGTCTTCGTCCTACAAGATCTTCGCGGAAACTTCTTCTGCTGCGCGGATTCCAACAAGTATCTCCGGGAGGCTCTCGGTGTTCCTATGTCCAGAAGAGCTTTGATTTTTCTCACACTCCTCGGGATCGTCGCGATCGCGGTTGCGGCGTTCGAGTGGAATTGGCTGCGCGGACCGGTTGCCAGCTATCTGAGCGCAAAGCTTGAGCGGCCGGTCAAGATCGACGGCGATCTGCACGTCGACTTATGGAAACAATTCTCGTGGAAACCTTTTTCGTGGAAGCCACTCGTCACCGCGGAGTTCGTCTCGATCGGCAATGCGTCGTGGGGCAGCGAGGACACGATGGCACGCGCGCGCCGTATGACGATACTCGTCGATCTCGAGTCGGCGTGGAAACGGCCGATCGCCGTGCCCGAGCTTAGGCTGGTGGAGCCTTGGGTCTTGCTCGAGCGAAATGCGGACGGGGCCGGCAATTGGGAATTCAAGTCATCCGGTGAAGCGCCGCCGCGCCTCGATCGCTTGATAATCGAGGACGGCGTGGTGCATTTCCGGAACCCCAGCACCGGAACCGACTTCACTGTCAACGTTGCTTCCTCCGCAACGGATGAGAACGGCGCGACTCCTGTGGAATTCAAGGGGACTGGCCGGCTGCGCAACAATCCGTTCGCAATCGAAGGCAGCGCCGCGTCGCTGCTCAAGCTCGAAGACCAATCCAAGCCGTATCGTCTGAACGTGCACGCGCGCGCCGGTTACACCAGCGCGAGCTTCGACGGCACGGTGATTCCGCATCGGATCGACAATGTCGACGGCCGGCTCACCTTGCAGGGCCGCGACATGTCTGAGCTTTACCCGATCATTCCCGTGCCGTTCGTCTGGACTCCTCAGTATCGCGTGAGCGGCGAGCTCACGCACGCTAACGCGATCTGGTCGTTCCGCAAATTCACCGGCAAGGTCGGGGATAGCGACCTCGCCGGCAATTTCGTTTTCGACGGAAGAGCCGAGCGACCGGTGATCGACGCCGATCTCGTTTCGCAGCGCCTCGACTACAAGGATCTCGGCGGTTTCGTCGGCCTGCCTCCGGGGAAGGAGTCTGGAAGCGCGCGGACCCCCGAGCAGAACCGCGAGGTCGCGAAGCGCGAAGAGTCGGGACGCGTGCTGCCGACCAGGCCTTACGATCTGGAGCGGTTGCGTGTGGTCGACGGCACGGTGCGCTTCAAGGGCAAGCGCTTCACCTCATCGCCTCAGCTACCGCTCGACGACGTCAAGATGACGCTAGTGCTGGATCACGGCATCGTCAGCCTGCAACCGGTCGTTTTCGGCGTAGCGGGCGGCCACGTCGTGTCGACGCTGGTGATGGATGCAAGCCGCGATGTGATCAAGACCTCGGGTGACGTGACGGTGCAAAACCTCGAGCTGAAGGACATCGTGCCGAAGCTCAAGCCGCCGAACGGCAGCGCCGGCAAGCTCGACGGGCGCGCCCGCTTCACCGCGGCCGGCAACTCGGTGGCCGACATGCTCGGCTCAAGCAATGGCGAGCTGGCCTTCACGAACACCGGAGGCGACATGAGCGAGCTCGGGATCGTTCTCACCAATCTCGACCTCGGGCGGGCGATTCCGCTCTTGATGGTCGGCGACAAAAGCTCTCCGCTCAACTGCGTGGTCGCGGACTTCACCGCCGACAATGGCCGCTTGACGGCGAAGAGCTTCGTCATCGACACCGCCGCCGAGAAGATCGACGGTGAAGGGAATATCGACTTCGCCAAGGAAAATTACGATATCAAGCTCAAGGCAGAATCGAAGCGGGCGAGCCTGGTCGCGCTACGCGGGCCGATTCGCATCGAGGGCAGCTTCAAGTCGACGCCGCAGATCCATCCCGAGCTGGGACAGGCCGTGGTCCGCGCCGGTGCAGCCGTCGGGCTTGGTGTGCTTGCTCCACCGGCTGCGATCCTGCCGTTGATGGAAACAGGCGGCGCGAAGGATGCCGACTGCGGCGCGCTTACGCAGGAAGCGCAGGCGAACGTCGAGAAGCTGCCGAAGCCGGTGCCGCCAAAAGCGAAGCCGACTCGCCTCGCGTCGGCGCAACAGGCAACGCCTAGCGCGATTGGCGCAATCCCTCGGGGATGATCCAACGCTCCCCGAAGCGGAACACAGCTTCGATCAGCAGGGCAAGAACCGCCGCGGGAATCGCACCGGCGAGGAGCATTTCGTGATCGTTGAGCGCGAGGCCCGTGACGATGCGCTCGCCGTACCCGCCGGCGCCGATGAACGCGGCGATGGTGGCGGTGCCGACGTTGATCACCGCGGAGGTCTTGATGCCGGCCACGATCGTCGGTGCCGAAAGCGGCAGCTCGATCTTCTGCAGGATCGTGCCCGCAGTCAGCCCCAGCGATTGCGCCGCCTCGCGCATGCCCTTCGAGATCTGCGCCAGCGCGGTGTGCGTGTTGCGCACGATGGGCAGCAGCGCGTAGAGCGCGAGCGCGATGAATGCGGGCACCGCGCCGATGCGTCCGGTGAGCGGAATCAGCACCGCGAGCAGGGCGAGCGAAGGAATCGTCTGCAACACGCCGGTAGCGCCGAGAACGAGCCCTTCGGTTGCCGGACGCTTGGCGGCAAGGATGCCGAGCGGAATGCCGACCGCGACGCTGGCCAGGAGTGAAATGAAAACGAGCGCGACGTGCTCGCCCGTGAGCCGTCCGAAATCGGGGCCGAAAAGCTTCTCGAGGAAGGTCTTCGCAGTCGAGCCCGTGGCTGTCGCCGGCGCCGCACTCTTCTGCCCCGCGAGGAATGCCGCAGCGATGCTCGCGAAATCCTTGCCCTCCAGCTCCGCCGCCGCGTTCATGCGCCGCATCGTCGCGTCGTCGATCCTGCCTTCGAGCGTCTTCAGCGCGGACCAGGTTTTCGGAAGACGCTGCGGCAGATCGGCGCGATAGAGAAGCACCGCGTCGTAGCGCGGAAAATAATTGCGATCGTCGGCGAGCACGATGAGGCCCGCTTTGTCGATCTTGGCGTCAGTCGAATAGATGTCGATCGCGTCGACCTGCTTCTGCTCGATGGCATCGTACGCAAGCCCGTGATCGAGCCCGCGCGGCGTGGCGAACGGAAGGTCGTACGCTTGCTTCAATCCCGGCCAGCCGTCGGCGCGGCCGATGAATTCCTGCGACAGCCCCAGTCGCAGCTCGGGATGCGCTTTGAGATCGGACAGCTTGGTGATGTTCTTCGAGCGTGCGTCCTCGCTGCGGATCGCCAGCGCGTAGGTATTGTTGAAGCCGAGCGAAACTCCAACCGCGAGACCTATCGAGCCAAGCTTCGCGTTGAGCTCGGGAAGCGGCGGCACCGCGTCGAGCTTGAGAATTTCCTTCGCGATCGTGCCGGTGTATTCGGGGTAGACGTCGATGTTGCCGCTCGTGAGCGCGTTCAGCACAATCGCAGTGTTGCCGAGCCCTTGCTGATGCACCGCGGTCGTCTCGCCGGCAGCGTTCGCGGTTTGCTTGATGATCTCCCCAAGGATGTAGCTCTCGGTGAAGCGCTTCGAGCCGACGTTGAGCGGCGGCGCGGCGAGCGCAGAGGAGACCGCGACGAGTGCGGCAATGCCCGCTCCACGCCTCACCGTCCCCCCGAAGGAAAGGAAGAGGCGAGCCTGCATTGAGGCAGTCTACACGACTCCTCCTTGCGCAAGGTCGTCGGGGGCGGCGATCGCTCGCCGCCCCTGCTCGCCACTACCCGCCGATGTGAACTTGGTACTGAGCGCCGTTCGACAGACTGCAGGTACCGGTGCCGAGGTACGGTGTCGTCATTCGGTAGTCACAGGTCATGAACGTTCCTCGCTGACCGTACGCGTTCGCCAGTCCGCGCCGCTCGTCTCCGGGTACGCGCGTGGCTTCGCCTTGCAGGACCTCGCCCCTGTAGTTCAGCTGGAAGAATCCGTTGCCGGTCATCATGTTCGTGACCGTTCCTGACAGCATTCCTGTCTCCGTCGCGACCTCGTTCGATGGATAGAGCCGCGCCTGCAGCGAGGCCGGCGCCGCTGGTCCCGTGGGCGCTGCCGGCTCGACTGGCGGCGCGATGTAAGGCGATGGCGGCGATGTCCGCGCGTTGCGTCCCGGCACCGGCGCCATGAAATTGGGTCCCGGACCTTGCACGGTCGGAACGGGGACTGCCACCGCCGCTGGATAAGCCGGTGTGGCAAGCGGATAGATCGGCGTGCCGTCGGATGCGACAGGCACCATCACACAGCCGCCAAGACTCGACGCGGCAAGGCTGCCCAAAAGCATCAAACGTCTCGACATACTCAACATGGTTTCTGCTCCCGAATTGCCGGCACATGCCGGCCTGTACGCGACGTCATCCTGCGAGACGGCGCATTGCGGATGACTTACAGATGACCTACAAACGTCTTCTGGCCCTTGGGAGTGCAGTGGACGACATGAGAAGATGCCGAGGGGAGGAATTCGCGTGATCAGACCGCCCCACTCGGGCACCTCATTCGCGAAGACGACGCGACCGACGATCGGGTCGGCGGTGGCTCGCGAAGCGCTGTTCGCGCGCCTAGATGAGCCGGCCGCGCGCACCGTTATATGGATCTCGGGGCCGCCAGGATCGGGCAAGACCAACCTCGCCGCAGGCTACGTCCAGGCCCGAAAGCTGCAGTCGGTCTGGTATCAGGTCGATTCGGACGACGCGGATCCGGCGACGTTCTTCCACTATCTTGCGCACGCTCTGCAAAGGCTCGGCGAGGCCCGCGCCCGCGATCTGCCCGTCTTCACGGCACGGCGCGGCAGCGATGTAGCATCCTTCGCGCGCAAGTTTTTCAGGCAGCTCTTCGCGAGCGGCCAGCCGCTCGCTCTGGTGCTCGACAACCTGCAAGCGATTCCTTCCGACAGCGCTGTTTATGTCGCGCTGGAAGCCGGGCTCGCGCAGGTCCCGAAAGAAAGCTGCGTGATCGTGACCAGTCGAACCGATCCACCTGCATCGCTAGCGCGGCTGCGCGCCACAGAACAGATGTGCCACGTCTCCGGTAGAGACCTCGCCATCGATCCAGACGAGATCATCGCAATCGCGCGTTTGCGTGGACAGCTCATCTCGCCGGAGTCAGCTGTGCAGCTCTGCAAACGCACCCAGGGCTGGGCTGCTGGACTGATCCTGCTGCTCGAGAATTCGAAATTCTCCGGGCGTATCGGCGAGCTGCCGAGCGATACAGCGCCGCAGGTGATCTTCGACTACTTCGGCGGCGAAATCTTCGATCGCTTCGAGCGCACCACACGCGAGTTCCTCCTGCGCGTCGCTTGTCTCCCGAGAATGACCGCGGGGGTAGCGACCGCGCTTTCGGGCGAAGCGAAGGCGGAGCGCCTTCTCATCAACCTGGCGCAGAACGATTATTTCGTGCGAGAAGTGTCTTCCGATCGCGAGCGGGTCTATCAACTCCATCCATTATTGCGCGAGTTTTTGCGCCGGCGCGCAGAGCAGACGCTCCCGGAAGCAGTGAGCCGCGAGGCTCTGCGGCGAGGCGGTGCACTGCTGCGATCAGCTGATCAGCCGGAAGACGCCGTGGCATTGCTGATCGAGGCGGAAGACTGGGGCGAGATCGCGCGCATCGTACTGGATGAAGCCGACGCGATGCTGGCCGAGGGTCGCAGCGAAACGCTCGCCCGTTGGCTGGATTTGCTGCCGGCGACGCTCTGTGAATTGAACCCGCGCTTGCTATGCATCTCAGCGGCGGCGCGCGTGCAAACGAGCCCACGTGCCGCGCGGCAGCTCTATGAGCGGGCCTTCGAAGGCTTTCGAGGCCGGGACGATGATGCGGGCATGCTGGAGAGCTGCTGCGGCATCGTTACCGCGATCGTGCTCGAGTTCGACGACCTTGCTCCGCTCGACCGCTGGCTCGAGACACTCGATTCGCTGCTGGCCGACGGCGGGACCGCAACACCGGAGGCAAAGGTCGCGACCACGCTGATCGGCGCCACTT
>DATKJP010000064.1:0-8886 GCA_035543635.1 Casimicrobiaceae bacterium | reverse complement strand
ACGTTGAGCTGCCGAATCGATTTGGCGGCGCGATAGTAGCGTTGCATGAGCAATTCGGACGCACGCCGCGTCGGCGTGTCGGCAAGGCCCAGCTCGTGTGCGAGCGCGGTCTGGACGTCGAACACCAGCCGGTCCTCGCGTCTTCCCGTGAGGTAGTGCAGACGCACGCGCAGATCTTCGAGCAACCGCTCGTGGCGAAGGATCTCGCGCGCTTCGCCGGAAGTCATGAGGCCTTGCGCTGCCAGCTCGCCCCAGGTTCTGCCCAGCCCTGCGGCGAGCGCGATCCAGAGGATCGTTTGCAGATCGCGTATGCCTCCCGGGCTGTCCTTGAGATTTGGCTCGAGGTTGTATACGGCGTCCTGGTGCCGGAGAAGCCGCTGCTGCTGCTCCAGCATCTTCGATTCGAAGAAACCCCTAAGGTCGAACGTCAACGCAAAGCGGCGGGCGAACCGGCGGTAGAGGGCGCGGGATCCTGCGAGAAGCCGCCGCTCGAGGAGGCTGGTGCGCACGATGGCGTCGCCGCTCATCTCCTTCTCGCAGTCCTCGATCGTGCGCACGCTCTGGCCGACCTCGAGACCGGTGTCCCACATGAGGCTCACGAAGCGCTCGACGGCCGTGGCACACTCGCGCGACATCTCTGCGAGCGGCTGCGGCAGCAGGATCAGCACGTCGACGTCCGAATGCGGGAACAGCCGGCCCCGACCGTACCCTCCGACCGCGACGAGCGCGGCACCTGGCGGCGGTTGGACCTCGGCCCACAAGCCGCAGAGGACGCGATCGGTGAGCCGGCTCTGGCCGGCGAGCAGGCGGCGCGCCCGCCGATGCTGGCGGAAGTCCGTCTCAAGAGCTCGGCGGCCGGCGTCGAGCTCGCGTCGCCAGCGTGCGGCCGCCGCGGTTGCGACGGCGGTGGGCGCTGGGGCGAGCACGGAAGCGATCAGGCGGGCGCAGGTGCCGGAGCGCCAGGCGATACTGTCAGCACTTCGTAGCCGGAATCAGTGACGAGCACCGTGTGTTCCCACTGCGCCGACAGGCTGTGGTCGGCAGTCACGACGGTCCAGCCGTCGGCGAGGCAGCGGATGGCAGCCCGGCCCGCGTTGATCATCGGCTCGATCGTGAAAATCATCCCCGGCTGAAGCTTGAGCCCGGTGCCAGGGCGCCCGTAGTGCAGCACCTGCGGCTCTTCGTGAAATTGCCGCCCGATTCCGTGGCCGCAGAACTCGCGCACCACTGAGAAGCCGTGGCTCTCGGCGTGGCGCTGAATGGTGGCGCCGATGTCACCGAGATGGGCTCCCGGATGTACCGCTCGAATGCCGCGCCACATCGCTTCGTAGGTCAGCTCGCAGAGACGCCGCGCCTGGATCGGCGGGGAGCCAACGTAGAACATCCGGCTCGTATCGCCATGGAAGCCGTCCTTGATCACCGTGACGTCGAGGTTGACGATGTCGCCGGGCTTGAGCTTCTTGTCGCCGGGTATGCCGTGGCAGACGACGTGATTCACCGACGTGCAGATCGACGCGGGATAGGGTTGATAGCCGGGCGGAGCGTAATGCAGCGGAGCGGGGACCGTCTTCTGCACGTTGACCATGTAGTCGTGACAGAGCCGATCGAGCTCTCGGGTGGTCACGCCAGGTTTAACCTGCGGAGCGATGTAGTCGAGAACCTCGGCAGCAAGCGCGCCGGCAACACGCATCTTCGCGATTTCCTCGGGGGACTTCAGCGGCACTGAAGACATCAGCATGGCGAATTGGGCCTGGCGGAAAGTTTCATGAAAGTTTCACTAGCTGCGCAACAGTTCGTTGATGCTCGTTTTCGCACGTGTACGCGCGTCGACGCGCTTCACGATTACTGCGCAATAGAGATGGCAGCCGGAATCGCCTGTAGGCAGGCTGCCGGCGACGACCACCGAGCCGGGTGGGACACGGCCATAGCTCACCTCGCCGCTGGCGCGGTCGTAGATTTTCGTGCTCTGTCCGATGAAGACACCCATGCCCAGGACGGAATTCTCTTCGACGATCACCCCCTCGACCACCTCCGAGCGGGCACCGATGAAACAGTTGTCTTCGATGATTGTGGGGTTGGCTTGCACCGGTTCAAGGACCCCGCCTATGCCCACTCCTCCGGAAAGGTGCACGTTCCTGCCGATCTGCGCGCAGGAACCGACGGTGGCCCAGGTGTCCACCATGGTGCCTTCGTCGACGTAGGCTCCGATGTTGACGAACGAGGGCATTAGCACGACGTCGCGTGCGATGTAGGCGCCACGCCGCGCGACCGCGGGCGGGACCACGCGCACGCCGGCCTTCGCGAACGCGCCATCGTCGAAGCGGGCGAACTTGGTGGGCACCTTGTCGTAGAAACGGAAGGGCGCGTTCGGTGCCGCGAGCCCGATCGGCACACTGTCGTTGAGGCGGAAGGAGAGCAGCACCGCCTTCTTCACCCACTGATGGGTCAACCAGCCCGAGGCCGTCTTCTCCGCGACGCGGACCCGGCCCGCGTCCAACTCGGCGATGGTCGCCTCGACGGCCTCGCGCAGCTCGGCGGGAGCGGCTCGCGGCGAGAGCTCGGATCGCCGCTCCCAGGCGGCCTCGATCGTGGCTTGCAGGGTGTCTCTCCGGACAGGCGCGACAGCGCCGGAAAAGGTCTTATTTTACCCGGTGCGGGCATGAGCGCCCACGCCGGGCGGCCTACATCGCCTTGAAGAGATGGGCGAAAGTCCGGCTGACGGTTAGCTTCTCGGGACGCTGCTTCAGGATGATCAGCGGTTGGTCACGATAGTCGCGCTCCACGCGGGCGATCGCGCGCAGGTTGACGATGGTGCCGCGGTGCACCTGCCAGAACAGTTCCGCGTCGAGCTCGTCGAACAGCTCTCTGATGGTCTTGCGGATGAGTGCTTCGCCTTCCGCGGTGACGACCTTCGTGTATTTGTCTTCGGCCTGGAAGTAGTGAACGTCGTCGACGGGAATCAGCCGCATCGACGCGCCCAACGACGCCTTGATCCAGCGAAGCGGGCCGCTGCTGTCACGCGCCTCCAGTTGCGCGAGCACGGTAGCGAGATCGGCTGGCGGCCGGTCGAGACGTTGCTTGAGGCGCTCGACCACCTTCGCGATGCGCTCGGGCGTGACCGGCTTCAAGACATAATCAACCGCGCCCTGCTCGAAGGCGGTGACCGCGTACTCATCGTAGGCGGTGACGAATACGACGTGGCACGAACCCGCGAGCTCTTCCGCGACCTCGAGCCCGGATTTCACGGGCATGCGGATGTCCAGAAAGGCGATATCGGGCTCAAGCTCGCGCTGCAAAGCGAGCGCCTGCTCGCCGTTCTCCGCTTCGGCGACCACCTCCAGCTCAGGCCAGGCCTGCACAAGCCGCGCGCGCAGCTGAGCCCGCAGCATCGGCTCGTCTTCTGCGATGAGCGCAGCCGGCTTAGTGTTCCTCGTCATACGGTATCTCGATCGTCGCCCGCGCGCCGTGCGGGAAATTCTCCTCGAGCGTGAAGCGCGCGCGGTCCGCGTAAAGTGCGCGCAGCCGGTCGCGCAGATTGGTAAGCCCGACTCCGTTGCCGAGCTTTTCGCCGAGACCGCTGCCGTCGTCGTTGACTGTTACGATGAGCCTGCCGCCCTCGCGGCGCGCCTCCACGCGAATCGTGCCTCCTGCCGCCTGTGGCTCGAGGCCGTGCTTGATCGCGTTCTCGACCACGGACATCAGCAGCATCGGTGGGAAGCGATGCGCCGCGAGCTGCGGCGGAACATCGATGACGAAAGACAGACGTCGCCCCATCCGCATCTGCATGATCGAAAGGTATGCGCCGGCTAGTTCGGTCTCCTGGGCCAAGGTGGTGCTGTCGGAGCGCAGCTGCGGGAGCGCAGCTCGCAGGTAGGCGAGCAGGTGGCCAAGCATCATGCCGGCCTTCGGCGGATCGGTCTCCGTGAGGAATTGCACCGACGCCAGCGTGTTGAAGAGAAAATGCGGCTCGACCTGCGCTTGCATCAGCTTCAGCTCCGCCTCGACCGCCTGCTTCGAGAGCAGGTTGCGTTCCGCCTCGGCTTTGAGCATCGCCGCACGCGATAGAGCGTCGCGGATCTTGAGTAGGAAGAACAGGCTGACGCACAGACCCAGCACCAGCGCCGATATCCCTGTCCCCACCACCATCCCCGGCGATGCATGCCCGTGCAGGCTGCCCATGCGGTACTCAGGGTCGCCGATGATGTAGCCCTTGATCACGAGCAAGAGCAACATTCCAACTACGGTGCCGCCGACCACGGCCACGAGCAGCCGGCGCAGAGGATGTGCGCTCTCCCAGGGTTGGGCAGCATTGACCGCGTAGGCAATCGATAGACCCACGCATTGGGCAGTGATGAAGGGATGCCAGAAGGGTCGCGTCTCCTCGGTGAAGAGGAGGATAGCGACGGCCGTGTTGATCGCTAGAATGAGCCCGACTGTGCGCCAGGAGCTACAGCGCAAGCCGGCAAGAAAAAGCGCCCACCATGGCGCCGATGCGACGGAGCCTTGGGATGTCGTGGAAGTGGTCATGGGCGGATTCTACGCGCGGCTACCGAAGACACATGGACCTAGCGACAAGACGCACCGGGCCGCGACGAAACGCGATCCTCCCACGCGAGGCGGGCTTAGCCGCTGTGCGCGAAACGCACCAGCTATGCGGTGATCGCCTCGTGCGGCGCCGGCGCTCCGACCGCTGTGGGATAATTTGCGAGTCCCTCGCCCGCGACTGGGAGCGCTTCGAGGATGAACGGCGAGGTCGGAGCTTCGGCTCGCGAATCGAAACCCAGAGCATACGTGAGCACATCGACTCCTCCCTCATTGCCACTGACCTGGCGACTCGCCGCCGGAGCGGCGCTCATCGCAGCGCTCGCGTTGCTCGCGATAGTTGTCGCGCATTGGGGCTGGAAGTGGTTCGGCCCGACACCGGTTTCCATTCCGCCTGTTATTGCGCCCGGCGATCCCGTGCAGCGGATTGCCGATGCGCGGCTCTTCGGCGCGGCGACGCCGGCGCCGAAGAACGCTCCGGCCGCCCCGACGGGCGATCTTCGCCTGCTGGGCATTTTTGCCGAGCGGGACGGCAAAGGCTTTGCTCTCTTCCGAGCGGGCACACGCGGACCGTTATTGATCGCATCGGGTACCGAGATCGCGCCCGGCGTTAAGCTGGAAACGGTGCGCATCGCAAGCGTGACGCTCATCGACAACGGCGTCCGGCGGGAAATCGCGTTGCGGCCGCCGCCAGGCGAAAGGGCTAAATCTTCGTCACTGAGCGGTGCGCCGAAGTCGGCGTCATGCGTAGCACCCGCGGGTTTCAGCGGGCCGGTCGTACGTCTCAACGCCGAGTTGCTTTCGGGCATGATCAATTCGCCCGAAACGTGGAAGGGGCTGGTGCAGAGCGCAACCGGTGCCCTTGTTGTGCGCGATCAGAGCGGCTTCGCCGGCATGATGAGCCTGAAGAACGGCGATCGAATCGAGCGCGCGAACGGGATCGCGCTCGTAATTCCGGACGACGTTGCGTCGGCTGTGTTGAAACCGCTGACAGCGAGCCAGCCGGTCTGGGTGTCCGGAACGCGCGATGGCAAGCCGCAGCAGTGGCTCTATCTCAACGCCGGCGCGTGCCCGGCTTGACAGCGTCCCGGGGGCAGCCAATCGAGGAGTGCGGGAAGCGACGCGATGAATCCGTCGGGCGCCCACGATTCGGGGCGCGCATCAGTGTGAATGTAGCCGTAGCTCGCCACGATCGCCTTCATCGCTGCAGCGCGCGCCGCCGTGACGTCGCGCTCGGCGTCGCCGACGTAAACGCATAGCGAGGCATCGAGCTGTAACGCTGCCGCCGCGTGCAAGAGCGGCGCCGGATGCGGTTTGGGTTGCGCAGTCGTGTCTCCGCAAACGATAGTGGCGGCGCGCCGAACGAGATCGAGCTGCTCGAGCAGCGGCAGCGTGAACCGAGCCGCCTTGTTGGTGACGATCCCCCAGCGCAAGCCGCGGCGTTCGATCTCATCGAGCACGCGCTCGGCGTCTGGAAAGAGCCGCGTGTGCTCGCAAAGCGCGGATTGGTAGTTCTCAAGGAACGCGTCCTTGAGCGCGTCGAACTCGGGATCACCGCGTCTCACGCCAAGGCCCGCATCGAGCATGCCGCGCGTTCCGTCCGAGGCGTGAGGACGCAGCAGCGGCACGGCGAGCGGCGGCAGCTCGCGGTCGGCACGAATTCGATTCACCGCCGCTGCGAGATCGGCCGCGGTGTCGGCCAGCGTGCCGTCGAGGTCGAACAGCACGGCGCGCACCGGCAGCGGTTGCGGAAAGCTCATCGGTCGCAGTCAAGCTTCGCGCCTGAAGGTCGCGATGTAATTCACGTCGGTGTCGGATCCCAAGCGGTAGAGCTTGCGCAGAGGGTCGTAGCTCATGCCGATCAAGGCATCGGGCTCGAGGCCGGCTCGTCGCGCGAAGCGCGACAGCTCAGAAGGCTTGATGAATTTTGCGTAATCGTGCGTGCCACGCGGCAGCAGCCGCAGGAGATACTCGCCACCGATGACCGCGAATAGATAAGCTTTTCCATTCCGGTTGATGGTCGAGAAAACGACGAGACCGCAGGGCTTTACCAGTGCAGCGCAGGCTGCAATCGTCGAGGCAGGTGCAGGCACGTGCTCCAGAAGCTCCATGCAGGTGACGAGATCGAAGCGTCCCGGGTCCTCGGCAGCGAGCGCTTCGGCGGCGATGAGGCGATAGTCGACGCGAATACCTGATTCGAGCTGGTGCAACTTGGCGACGCCTAGGGCCTTCTCCGAGAGATCGATGCCGGTGACTCGCGCCCCGGCGCTTGCCATCGCTTCGGCAAGTATGCCGCCGCCGCAGCCTACGTCGAGTGCCTCCTTGCCTTCGAAGCCGCCACAGCGCTCACCAATGTATTGCAGACGCAGCGGATTGATGTCGTGCAGCGGCTTGAACTCGCTCGTAGGATCCCACCAGCGGTGCGCAAGTGCGCTGAACTTGGCGAGCTCCGCGGGATCGGCGTTGAGGTTCGCGTTCACTGCAGGCGATCCTGCCACAGGCGCGCTAGCGTGGCGAGCTCTGAAGGATCGAGACGGGAGAGCGATCGATCCTCGACCAGCCGCTCGCCAGCGACCCAGACATCGCTGATCTGGTCACGTCCCGCGACGTGCAGCAGCTGCGAGATTGGATCGTAGCAGGGCTGATGCTCGAAGGAGCCGAGATCGACGGCGATGACGTCGGCCTGCTTGCCAGGCGAGAGCGAGCCTAGCTGGGCATCGAGTCCGAGCGCCGCGGCGCCGTCGAGCGTGGCCATGCGCAGGACAGTCATCGCCGGCAACGCGGAAGCATCGCCCGTCGCGACTTTCGCCACCAGACTCGCCAGGCGCGCCTCGGAGAAGAGGTCCAAGCGGTTGTTGCTCGCTGCGCCGTCGCTGCCGAGCGCCACGCTCACGCCGCGCGCTTTCAGCCTTGCGACCGGCGCAATCCCGCTCGCGAGCTTCAGATTCGATGTGGGGCAATGCACGACCTGGCAGCTTTGCGTCGCCAGCAGATCGATGTCGCCGTCCGCGAGGTGCACGCAATGCACTGCGATGAATGAGGGACCGGTCACGCCCAGTCGATCGAGCCGTGCCAGAGGACTCATCGCGATCGAGGCAAGGCTCTGATCGAGCTCGTCGCGTGTCTCCTGCAGGTGCGTCTGGATCGGCAGGTCGAGCTGGCGCGCATAGACGACGATCTTCTCCCAGCTCGCGTCTCCGACGGTGTAGGGGGCGTGCGGCGCGAGCGCGAAGGCGAACTTCGGCTCATGCTTCCAGGCGTCGCGCGCGGCGAGGCCCTTCTGTAGGTACCCGTCGCAGTCCGACGCGTAAGGAGTCGGAAAGTCGAGCACCGGCAATCCGATCAGCGCGCGCATTCCGCTGCGGCCATATGCGCGTGCGGCCGCGTCGGGGAAGAAATACTGATCGGCGCAGCAGGTGATCCCGCCCTTCAACATTTCAGCGGCGGCGATGAGCGTACCGTCGTGCACGAATTCCGGTGACAAGAAGCGGCCTTCGCGCGGCCATATGTGCTGCTCGAGCCAGGGCTTGAGGGCGATATCGTCGGCGATTCCGCGCAGCAGGGACATCGCTGCATGCGTGTGCGCGTTGACGAGGCCGGGCAGCAGCACGTGCGTCGGCAATGCCACGCGCTCGCGGGTCACGTAGTCGCGCTCGACCGAAGCGCTGGGGACGAGCGCAGCGACGCGCCCGCGGTCGACGATGAGCGAGTGCTGCTCGAGCGCGCCTTCGGGCTCGACCGGCACGATCCAGCGTGCGTCGATGCAAAGGTCGACGGTTGCGGGCACGAATTGTTGATCGCGTTCGCTCTGCGGGGTTCGCGCACTATAGCGCGGCGTTGCGTCACTCGCGCGCAATCGACGGACAAAGAAAAAGCCCCGCGCGAAGGCGGGGCTTTGATTTGCGCGAGGGCGACTTACCGCTTCACTCGGATGATCTCGCCCTTGACTTCGACCTCGACGCGGCGGTTCGGCGCCAGGCATTCGATCAGCGCCTTGCGCTCTTTCGGATAGGGCTGGTTGCAAACCACGCCCGGAACCGGCTGCGTCTTGCCCATGCCCAACGTCTCGATCTTGTCTCTGGCAACGCCCTTCGAGACGAGGTAGTCACGAACCGCGTTGGCGCGACGCTCGGACAGCTTCTGGTTATACGCCTGCGATCCGATGCGATCGGTGTGACCCGTCACGAGCACCAGCTCAAGCTTGTTCACTTCTTTGAGCCGGCTGATCACTTCGCGGTCGATCGCGGCCTTGCCTTCGGGCTTGAGATCGGCCTTGTCGAAGTCGAACAGCGCCTTGCTCGCCAAAGTGATCTTTTCCACTCCCGGCGCCGGAGGTGGCGGCGG
>DATKJP010000063.1:0-11961 GCA_035543635.1 Casimicrobiaceae bacterium | reverse complement strand
AAGCAGCCGCACCCGCTCGAACCGCTCGCCGAACCGCTCGGCGATCCGCGCCCGCAGCTCCTCGAGCCCCTCGCCCGTGAGCGCGGAGATCTGCAGCGCCTCCGGGTACCGGTTCGAGAGCCTGCGGCGGCCGAGAGTGTCCACGGCGTCGATCTTGTTGATCACGAGCTCCACGGGGAGCTCGTTCGCACCGATCTCGCGCAGCACGGCGTCGACGGCGGCGATCTGCTCATCGCGGTTGTCGTGGCTCGCGTCGACGACATGCAGCAACAGATCGGCGTCGACCGCCTCCTTGAGCGTGGCGCGGAAGGCGGCGACGAGATCGTGCGGAAGGTCGCGGATGAAGCCGACCGTGTCGGAGAGCACGATCGGAGCGGCTTCGGGAAGCCACACGCGTCGCAGCGTCGTGTCGAGCGTGGCGAAGAGCTGATCGGCGGCGTACGCACGCGCCCCCGTCAGCCGAGAGAAGAGCGTCGACTTGCCGGCGTTGGTGTAGCCGACGAGCGCGACGTTGCATACTTCGGCGCGCCGGCGCGCGCGGCGCTGCGTCTCGCGCCGCCGGTCGATGTCCAGGAGTCGAGTCTTGAGTAACTTCACCCGCCGCCCGATCAGGCGCCGGTCGGTTTCGAGCTGCGTTTCGCCCGGCCCCCGCAAGCCGATGCCACCCTTCTGCCGCTCGAGGTGAGTCCAGCCGCGGACGAGCCGCGTCGAAAGATGCTTCAACTGGGCCAGCTCGACTTGAAGCTTGCCCTCCGCGCTCATCGCGCGCTGTGCAAAGATGTCGAGGATCAGGCTTACGCGATCCACCACACGGCAGTCGAGCGCGCGTTCCAGATTCCGCTGCTGCACGCCGGATAGGGTGTGATCGAAGATGACGATATCGGCCCTGGTCGCCTGCCGACGCGTGCCGATCTCCGCCACCTTGCCGCGACCGGCGAAGAGCGCTGCGTCGGGCGCGGCGCGGCGCGCGGTGACCACGTCCGCGACTTTCGCGCCCGCTGAGCGCGCCAGCGCTTTCAGCTCGTTAAGGCGTTCCTCGAACTCGCCCTCGCCGAGATCGACCTCGACCAGCAACGCGCGGTCGCCGGCCTCGGAACGCTCAAGCATGTGAGCAGGTGAGTGTGTGCGCGTCACAGCGCCGCGCGACAGCGGTCACTTCGCGCGGATGGCAAATGCCTCTGGGTGCTGCGGCTTGGCTCAGCCTTCGCGCTCGGTGTCGTGCGGCATCGTGATCGCGCGGGCTGGCACCACTGTGGAGATGGCGTGCTTGTACACCATCTGTGTCACGGTGTTCTTGAGCAGTACGACATACTGATCGAACGACTCGATCTGTCCCTGAAGCTTGATGCCGTTGACGAGATAGATCGATACCTGAACGTGCTCCTTGCGTAGGGTGTTCAGGAAGGGGTCTTGTAGCATTTGCCCTTTATTGCTCATCGTGTGCTCCGCTTGTTATTAGAGGACCTTACGGCGCTTCCGCCGCTGCGTGGCGGGCTCCGCATAAGGGTTGGCGCCGGTCTTGAATTGTATCCTAAGAGGCGTGCCCTGCAGTTGGAACGCCTCGCGGAAGAAATGTTCCAGATAGCGCTTGTAGGCCTGCGGGACGCCGCCAAGCGCGCTCCCGTGGATGACCACGACGGGAGGGTTGGATCCGCCTTGGTGCGCGTAACGCAGCTTCGGCCGAATCAGACCCGACCGCCGTGGCTGCTGGCGGGCGAGGGCTTGCTGTAGCGCGCGGGTCAGGCGCGGGGTAGCTAGCTTTGCCATCGCCGCTTCATAGGCGCGGTCTATCGCCTTGAGAAGGCCTCCGATACCGCGGCCTTCGAGGGCGGAGATCGTGTGCAGCTCCGCAAAGTCGAGAAAGCCGAGCTTGCGCTCGAGCTCGCGTTTGAGCGCGGGACGCGCTTCGCTCGACAGCGCGTCCCACTTGTTCACGGCCACGACCAGGGCGCGTCCCGCCTCCAGAACATGCCCGGCGATGTGCGCGTCCTGTTCGGAAATGCCCTGCGTGGCGTCGAGGAGCAGCACGACGACGTGCGCATCGGCGATCGCCTGCAGCGTCTTGATCACCGAAAACTTCTCCACCGCCTCGGTCACCTTGCCGCGACGCCGCACGCCGGCGGTATCGATTAGGGTATACGCGCGTCCGCCGCGCTCGAAATCGAGATAGAGCGCGTCGCGGGTCGTGCCCGGCTCGGCGAAGGCGAGAACGCGCTCTTCTCCGAGCAGCGTGTTGATGAGCGTCGACTTGCCCACGTTCGGCCGCCCGACGACCGCGACCTTCATGCGCTCGGGCGCATCGCTTGGGGGCAGCTCGGGCTCGACCGGAGCAGGGCAGAGTGCGAGCGCGCGCTCGATGAGCTCACCCACGTTTTCGCCGTGCGCCGAGGAGATGGCCACCGGTGCGCCCAGACCCAGTTCGTGGAATTCGGCGGTGACGCGCTCAGCCGCGAGGCCCTCGGATTTGTTCACTGCGACGACGATTGGCCGGCCGGAGCGTCGCAGGAGATCGGCGATGGTCGCGTCCTCCGCGCTCAGACCCTCGCGGCCGTCGACGATAAATATGACAGCGTCGGACTCGGCGATCGCCGTGCGCGTCTGCTGTGCCATCGCGTGCAGGATCCCGCTCTTCGCCTTCGGTTCGAAGCCGCCCGTATCGACGACGAGATAAGGCCGGTCGCCGAGGCGGCCGCGTCCGTACTGCCGGTCCCGGGTAAGTCCCGGAAAGTCCGCGACCAGCGCCTTGCGCGATGCCGTCAGGCGGTTGAAGAGAGTGGACTTGCCGACGTTGGGACGGCCGACGAGAGCGAGCGTGGGAAGCATGCCGGCGGCACCATCGTCATCGACTACTTCGGCGACGCGCTGATGAGACTCGCCGCGCTCTGCCAGATCGCAGCATTGCCCACGGCGACCGGCTGCGAGAGAGCCGGCTTGCCGTCAGTCGCTGTCCATCCGACGAGCTTGCCGTCGCTGCGGTCGAGGAGGTAGAGATAGCCTTCCGCATCGACCACCCCGAGATAGTCCCCGACCACGACCGGCCCGCTCGGGTAGCGCTGCGCGAGCCGGTCCTGCTTCCACACAAAGGCGCCCGTGGTCTTGTCGAGCGCCTGGATCGCGCCCTTGTCGTCGGTGATATAGAGATAGCGGTTGTCAATCGCGATCCCGCCCAGCGAGCCGAAATCGCGCGACCAGTTGAGCGAGCCGCGCACGATATCGAAGCAGGCGACGCGGCCCAGATAGGCCGCCGCGCAGACTTCGCGCGTGTCGACTGCAGGAAGGCTCGTGATGTCGGCGAGACGCTCGAGCTCGGTCGCGCCCTTCGGCGTGGTCACATTACCTTCCCAGCCGATATTTCCGTTCGTAAGATCGACGGCGAGAAGCTTTCCACCCGCAGTGCCGACGAAGAGCCCGCCGCGGCTTACCGCGGCCCCGGGAAAGCGCCGCACGGTGAGCGGAGGATTCGTGCGCTGAACCACCCATTTGCGGCTGCCGTCCGCAGCCGACAGCCCGAAGATCGTTCCATCGATGGAGGAAATAACGACGATGCCTTCGGCGACCTGCGGCGGCCCGGCCACTTCGCTCGATATTTTGGTCTGCCACAGCGGTTTGCCGCTGGCATCGAAGGTCAGCACGTCGGCCTTGTTGGTGCCTACCGCGAGCAGGTTCTGATCGGCGCCGATGCCTCCTGAAAGAGGCTTTCCGGCGCTCGCGCGCCAGTTCTGACGTCCGGTGGCGGGATCGACGCTGACGATATCGCCTTCGGGGCTGGAGCCATACACCACGTCGGGACGAACCGCGGGTGCGAATCCGACGCTCGTTTTGCCGCCCAGTGCGATCTGCCAGTTCACCTGCGCGCCTGTCGTCGCCTGGAATTCAGGCAGCGCGCCCATCTTCGGACCTTCGTGACTCCACGGCCACGAGAAGGAAGGCGGCGAAGTCATCCACGACGGAAGCCAGGTCGAGAGAGTCGAGCAGCCGTAAAGCAGAAGCGATGCTGCAGCAAGCGCAAGCGTGCAACGGAAAGGCCGATTGCCTTCGCTCGACCCCAGAGGAGAAAGCGCGCTCATTTGGCCGCAGCCGTTGTGGGCGGCGTCGCAACCTGCGGCGCAATCGGCCCGCCCAGTGAATCGAGCTTCGCCTGCAGGTAAGGCCGGTATGGCGACTTCTGGTCGAGCTTCGTGAAAGCGGTCTGGTAGGCCGCTCTCGCATCGGCGTTCTTGCCTGCCGCCGCCAGAATGTCGCCTTTGAGATCCGCGTAAAGCGCTACGAAGGCATCGTCGGTCTTGGCGTCGAGCGTTCGCAGCGCGTCGTCGTAAGCTTTTTCGTCGAGCAGCACCTGCGCGAGCCGGTAGCGCGAGACCGCCTTCAGTTCGTCCTCGCTCGAGTGGTCGATAGCCCACTGCAATTGCGTCTTGGCCGCCGCCTTGTCTCCGGCATCATAGAGAAGCTTCGCGTAGAGAATCGCGCCGCGCGGTGCGTACGCGGTCCCGCCGTACTGTGTGACCAGCTGGGTCGCCGGATCCTTTGCTTTGGCGAGATCGTTCGCATGCATCGCCTGGCTCACCGCCTGGTAGAGCACGCTCGCCTTTTCCGCCTGATTCGCCTGGTACCAGCGCCAAGCCTGCATGCCGATGACGATGACGGCAACCGTGATCACGGCCGTGGCAACGTACGTACCGTACTGCGCCCACCACGCCTTCAGATCCTCGATCTGTTCCTGCTCTTCAAGATCGTAAACAGCCATATCCCCGGTCCTTGCAAATGGATGTCTAGCGTGCAGCCATGAGTCTCGCCGCGACTTCGTCCGGCGGCAGCGCCGTCTGTTCCCCGGCTTCGCGCAGCGGCTTCAACGCGACGCGGTCGGCCGCGGCCTCGTCGTCGCCGACGATCAACGCGAAGCGAGCGCCGCTCGCGTCAGCGCGCTTCATCTGTGCCTTGAACGTCCCGCCGCCGGCGTTGAGCACGATCGAGAGCCCCGCGTCGCGCAGCGTCTCGGCCACTTTGCGAGCCAGTGCGCCGGCCGCTTCACCCGCATGAACGACATATGCAATCGGTGCATTCGCGTCACGTACTCCAGCGTCGCGCAGCAGCAGAACGAGCCGTTCCACGCCGAAGGCGAAACCACATGCGGGGGTCGGCCTGCCGCCTAGCTCCGAGAACAGACCATCGTACCGACCTCCGCCGGCCACGCTGGCCTGCGCTCCGAGCTGATCGGATACCCATTCGAACACAGTGCGGTTGTAATAGTCGAGCCCGCGGACGAGACGCGGATTGATCTCGAACGCAATGCCTGCTTCGGCGAGAAGGCCCTGCATCTCCTCGAAGTGGCTGTGCGAAGCTGAATTCCTATCGATGAGATCTGCGAGTTTCGGCGCCCCGGCAACGAGGACCTGCATGCTCGGATTCTTACTGTCCAGGATTCGCAGTGGGTTGGTCGTGAGCCGTCGCTTCGAATCCTCGTCGAGCTGGTCGAGATGTTTCTTGAAGTAGGCCACCAGAGCGTTGCGATGAGCGAGTCGCTCGTCCGGATCGCCGATCGAGTTTATCTGCAGCGACATGCCGCCGAGCCCAAAGCGCTTCCACAGACGCGCGAGCATGACGATCTGCTCGACGTCGACGTCAGGACCCTCGAATCCGAGCGCCTCGACGTCGAACTGATAGAACTGCCGATAACGCCCCTTCTGCGGCCTTTCGTGCCGGAACATCGGGCCTGCGGTCCATATCCGTTGCGGCCGGTCGTAGAGAAGGTTGTGCTCGATGGCTGCTCGTACGATGCCGGCGGTGGCTTCGGGGCGAAGGGTCAGACTCTCGCCATGATCGTCGAAGGTATACATCTCCTTCTCGACAATGTCGGTGGCATCGCCGATGCCGCGCACGAACAGCGGCGTGGCCTCGACGATGGGCACGCGCAGATTGCGATAGCCATATTGCGCGAAGGTTTCGCGCGTCGTGTCCTCGACGCGCTCCCACAGCGGCGCCTCGTCGGGCAGCACGTCGTTCATGCCGCGCACGGCCTGAATGGTCGACGCGGCCATCGCTATGCCACCGCCTTGACGCCGATCGTCTTCTTCTCGGGCTTGAGGTGCGCCGCCGGCGGCTCGCCGCCGTAGGTCGCGCGAACGTAATCGGCGACGATCTGCTGGAACTCTTCGGCGATGCGATCGCCTTTGAGAGTGACCGTTTTCTCGCCGTCGACGTAGACTGGCGCGACCGGGATCTCTCCGGTGCCGGGCAGGCTGATGCCGACGTTGGCCATCTTCGATTCGCCTGGGCCGTTGACCACGCAGCCCATCACCGCAACGCTCATCGCCTCCACGCCAGGGTAGCTTTCGCGCCAGGCCGGCATCTGCGCGCGCAGGTAAGTCTGGATCTTGTCCGCCAGTTCCTGGAAATAGCTGCTGGTCGTGCGTCCGCAGCCAGGACACGCGGTGACGAGCGGAGCGAAAGATCGCAGCCCCATGGTCTGCAGCAACTCCTGAGCGACGACGACTTCGCGCGTGCGGTCGCCTCCCGGTTCGGGCGTGAGCGAAACGCGAATCGTGTCGCCAATGCCCTGCTGCAGCAGCACGGCCATCGCCGCGGTCGAGGCGACGATGCCCTTCGAGCCCATGCCTGCTTCGGTGAGTCCCAGATGCAGCGGGTAATCGCAGCGGCGCGCGAGCTCGGTGTATACCGCGATCAGGTCCTGCACGTCAGACACCTTGCAGGAGAGCACGATGCGATCGCCCGCCAGCCCGAGCTCCTCGGCGTGGCGTGCGCTTTCAAGCGCCGAAAGGATCAAGGCGTCGCGCGTGACATGCGCGGAATCCCGTGGCTCGGGCGACTTCGCGTTTTCGTCCATCATGCGCGCGAGGAGCTCGGGGTCGAGGCTTCCCCAGTTCACGCCGATGCGCACCGGCTTGTCCCAGCGCACGGCCTGCTCGATCAGCGTGGCGAATTGCGTATCGCGCTTCGAGCCGCGGCCGACGTTGCCGGGGTTGACGCGGTACTTCGCGAGCGCCTCGCCGCAGGCCGGGTGCTCAGCGAGAAGTTTGTGCCCGTTGTAATGGAAGTCGCCGATCAGCGGCACGCTGCAACCCCGCCGCGCGAGGCCGTCGCGAATGTGCGGCACCGCGGCCGCGGCCGCAGCCGTGTTGACGGTGATGCGCACGAGCTCGGATCCCGCGTCTGCGAGCGCCTTCACCTGCTCGACGGTCGCCGCCACGTCCGCAGTATCCGTGTTGGTCATCGACTGGACGACGATCGGCGCGCTGCTGCCGATCGCGACCGGGCCAACTCGGACCACCCGTGTGCGCCGGCGTTGAATGCTCGAATCTTCAGTCGTATTCATGGCTCGGTTTACGACAAGCGCAGCCGCGCGACGTTTTGCCGCGTGTAGGGAGCGAGGTCGATCGGCTTGCCGTGATAAGTCAGCCAAACCGCGGCAGCGTTGCCGATCACGATGTCGAAGGGCGCGGCGCCGCGAATCGACTGCTCGGAACCGGCCGGCACGAGGCGTGCGATGAGGAGCTGACCGTCGCGATCGCGAACTTCGGTCCACGACGGTCCCCCATAGACGAGCTGCAGCGGAGCCGATACGTCCAACGCGGGTACGGCTTGCACCGCAGCTGTCGGTGCGGCTGCACTCTGGCTCGCATTTCGCTCCGACGACGGAGCGCTCGGTGTCGGCTCCGGTGCGGAGGCAGGCGCGGCTTCGGGTTTCGACGGATCGGTGAGCGGATTCGGCAAAGGCGTGCTCGAGATTGCGGCCGTCGACGTAGCGTTGCCGATTGCGGGCTTGACCTTTGCAGCCGGGGCAGGGGCGGCTTCCTCCGGATGGCCGAGGCCGCCGCGATACCACTCGTAAGCGGCGGCGGCCACCACGCAGGCGACGAGGACGAGCGGGATCAGCCAGCGCGCAAGTCCGGGCCCGCGTTCCGCGCTGGACGGCAACTCGGCGATCATGGCGCGCGTGGACTGCAACGCGGGAGCGTTCAGCGCGGGAGCGTGGCTCGCGTCGGGCATCAGCGCGAGCAAATCCTCGGGGTCGAGGTTGAGCAGCCGCGCATAATTGCGCACGAAGCCGCGCGTGAACGTTCGCCCGGGCAGATGCGCGAAATCTTCCTCTTCGAGCGCCCGGATCTGGCGCGGCGCCAGCTTCAGCTGCTGGGCTGCCTGGTCGAGCGACAACCCGGCCGTCTCGCGCGCCGCTCTGAGACGAGCGCCGGCGCCGTCGGCGCCAGCGTCGGAAGGAGCCGCGTCACTGTGCGCTTCGAGTGTCGTCACTCGCACTTCTCCGTCGCGATCGCCTGGGTCTCGGGCGCGTTCGGATAGCGATTGCGCAGTTGCGCGACGTAGGAAAGCTCGGCTTGCCGATCCCCCAGCTTCCGCTCGATGCACATGCCAAGCGAGAGGCCTTCCGGCGACGGATTGTTGGTGAGCATCACGCCTTTCATCCAGCCGCGCGCTGCCTCGTACTGGTGCTCGCGGTACGCGATCTGGGCCAGCCCGTAGCTCGCGAGCGCATTCCCGGGCTGCACGCCCAGCGCACGGCGAAAATAATTCTCCGCTGCGCGTAGGTCTCCGATTGCCTGCGCGCAACGGCCCGCATTGACCAGCGCGATCTCGGGCGCTTTGTACAAGGGATTGCGCGCTGCAGTCTCGAATTCGCCGAGCGATTCACGCGCCCTGTTGTGCGTGCACAGATACCAGCCCCAGTTCTGATGAATCTCGGAGTCGCCCGGCGCGAGTTGCAGTGCGCGCCCGAAGCTCTGCTCGGCTTTGGCGTCCTCGCCGATCGTGGCATAGACGAGGCCGTAGACGTTGTACGCCGGAGCGTAGTCGGGCTGAAGCGCGACAGCGTGATTGAGCTCGTCGAGCGCAACATCCATCTGGCCGCGCTCGTAGTAGCCGCTCGCCAGCTCGGTGTGAAGTTGCGCGCGAATCTGCGGGCTCGCTGGCTGCTGAGGAGGAGCCACGATCGGTCGCGGAGGCTCAGGCTCAGGCGCCTTGCTCTGGCAGGCGCCGAGCAAGCCCAGCACGAACAGCGCGCCGAAACGTGCCGCGGGCGGTAAGCGAACGGTCCACATCGAAACTCTCCTGCCGCTAGGTCGGCGTGACGGCGTGGCGTATGCGCTGCCAGCGCCGCTTGGTTCGATCCTGCACCTGGCCCGCGAGCTGCCCGCAGGCGGCGTCGATGTCCTCGCCACGCGTCTTGCGAATCGTCGCCACGAGCCCGGCATCCTGAAGCACGCTCTGGAAGGCGAGGATCGCGCAGCGCGGGCTGGTCCGGAATTCAGTGTTGGGGAAGGGATTGAACGGGATCAGATTGAACTTGCACGGCACCTCGCGTACCAGCGCGACGAGCTCGCGCGCCTGCGCCGGCGCGTCGTTGACGCCGTCAAGCATTACGTATTCGAAAGTGACGAAATCACGCGGTGCGCACTCGATGTAGCGCACGCACGCGGCGAGCAGCTCCGAGAGCGGATGCTTGCGGTTGATCGGTACGAGGCTGTCGCGCAGCGCATCATTCGGCGCGTGCAGCGAAACCGCGAGCGCGACAGGGCATTCGTCGCGCAACCGGTCGATCCATGGCACGAGGCCCGAGGTTGACAGCGTGACGCGACGGCGCGACAGCCCGTAGGCGTCGTCGTCGAGCATGATGCGCATCGCGCTGACGACATTGTCGAAATTCGCCAGCGGCTCACCCATGCCCATCATCACCACGTTGGTGATCGGATGCCGGCCATGCTCAACCCACGGCGCCGTGACGCCGTCGGCGAGAAGCGCCCGATTGGCGAACCAAAGCTGGCCGATGATCTCGCCGGTGGAAAGATTGCGGTTGAATCCCTGCTTGCCGGTCGAGCAGAAGGCGCAGTCGAGCGCGCAGCCGGCCTGCGAGGAAATGCATAGCGTGCCGCGATCGTCCTCCGGGATGTACACGGCTTCGATCGCGTTCGCGCCGCCGACGTCGAGCAGCCATTTGCGTGTGCCGTCCGTGGCGGTCGTATCGCGCACGACAGCCGGCGCGCGTATTTCGGTGTCGGCCGCCAGCGCTCCGCGCGTGGCCTTAGCGAGATCGCTCATCGAATCGACTCGATCGACGAGACGCTGATGAATCCAGCGCATGGTTTGTCGGGCGCGAAAAGGCTTCTCGCCACGGTCGTTGAAAAACGCCGCGAGCGCTTCGCGATCGAAATCGAGAAGATTGACCATTTGCGTCACCGGCTGTGAATCTCCAGCGTCGGAAAGAAGTAGGCGATCTCGACCCTGGCAGTATCCGCGCCGTCCGAGCCGTGTACCGCGTTGGCGTCGATGTTCTTCGCGAAATCGGCGCGGATCGTGCCCGGCGCGGCTTTCTTCGGATCGGTCGCACCCATGAGGTCGCGGTTCTTTGCGATCGCGTTCTCGCCTTCCAGCACCTGAATCATGACCGGCCCCGAAGTAATGAATCCGATAAGACCGTCAAAGAAAGGCTTGCCACGATGAACCTCGTAGAAACCCTCCGCATCCGGTCGTGCGAGCCAGGTCATTTTGGCGGCGACGATCCTGAGGCCCGCGCGCTCGAAGCGTGAATAGATTTCGCCGATGACGTTGTTCGCCACGGCATCCGGCTTGATGATCGAAAGGGTGCGCTCCACGGCCATGCCACGATGCTTCCGCCGGGCGGCGGCCCGGAGATAAAGCAAGTAAATTCAAGATTGTATCACTGGGCGACTGTCCGGGACACTCGCTCGCCAGCGACGCGCCAGGAGCGACCCGCCCCTTGCCACGTCATGGGTGCCTTGACGAAGTTCCGGTAGTGTTAACCGGCGCGTGAGCGCCGTGTTCAACGCGGCGAGTCAGTGCGTCACGTTGTCTGCGACGCACTAAGCGTGACTAGCTGATCATGCCCAGGGCCTTCGGCAGGGACAAAGACAGCCACGGCCAATAGGTCACGATGACGAGAAAGATCAGCATGGTCACCAGCCACGGGATCACGGCCTTGGTCAATTGCGTGATGCCGAGGCGGGAAATCCCCGATGCGACGTACAGGTTGAGTCCCACAGGGGGATGGCAGAGGCCCACCTCCATGTTGACGTCGATAAGGATCCCGAGATGTACCGGATGGATGCCCAGCGCGATCGCGGCCGGATAGAGAATCGGCGCCATGATGAGAATGATCGACGAGGGTTCCATGAAATTGCCGGCGAGCAGCAGCAGCAGATTGGCGAGCAGCAGGAATCCGACCCAACCCAGGTCCTTGGCCAGAATCCAGTCGGCAAGCGCGTGCGGAATGTTTTCGTCGGTAAGGATGAACGAGAACAGCGCCGCGTTGGTGACGATATAGAGCAGCATCGCGCTCATGTTCGCAGAGGCCAGCAGCACCTTGCCGACGTCGCGCAACGGCAAAGCCTTGTACACGAATACCGAGACGAAGAAGGAGTAGACCGCGGCCATCGCGGCAGCCTCGGTGGCGGTGAAGATCCCCGAGTAGATCCCACCGATGATGATGACGACCAGCATCAGCCCCCAGACGCTGTCGCGAAAATACTTGAGCCGCGCCGCCCAGTTCTCCCGGGGAAGGCGCGCGTAGTTGCGCTTCTTGGCGATGTACCAGGTGACCGTGCAGAGCATCGTCGTCAGCATGATCCCGGGGAGCAGCCCCGCGACGAAGAGCGCGCCGATCGAGGTATTGGTCGCGATCGCGTAAATGACCTTGGGAATCGACGGCAGCATCAGGATGCCGAGCGATCCCGCCACGGTGATGACTCCGGCGCCGAACTCCATCGGGATCCCGCGCCTCACCATTTCGGGCAAAACGATAGAGCCGATCGCCACCACGGTGGCCACGCTCGAGCCGCACACGAGCGCGAACATCGCGCAGGCTACGATGCCCGCGAGCGCGAGCCCGCCGTGCCAATGCCCGACCATCGAGGCGGCAAAATTGATCATCCGTCTCGCCACCCCGCCGTGCGGGAGGAAATTTCCGGCAAGGATGAA
>DATKJP010000062.1:0-1875 GCA_035543635.1 Casimicrobiaceae bacterium | reverse complement strand
GTCGCCGCGCGCTTCCCGACCAAGATCGTGCGCTTCGACGTGGAACGCCAGCAGCCGGTCCGCGACGAACGCGGCTTCTGCATCGAGTGCGACGTCGACGAGCCGGGCGAGGTCATCGGCAAGATCATGAAGGATGCGTCCAAGCCCGGCCAACGGTTCGAGGGCTATGCCAGCGAGGCCGAGACCGACAAGAAGATCCTGCACCACGTGTTCAAGCAAGGCGACGTCTGGTTCCGCACCGGCGATCTGATGCGCAAGGACAAGAACGGCTACTTCTATTTCGTCGATCGCATCGGCGACACCTTCCGCTGGAAAGGCGAGAACGTCTCGACCACCGAAGTCGAGGAGGTGGTCGGGCAATTCGACGGCATTCTGGAGACCAACGTCTACGGCGTTCAAATTCCCGGCCGTGACGGCCGCGCCGGCATGGCCGCGATCGTCGCCAAAGACAACCTCAACTTGACGGCGCTGCGCGACCATCTCGCGCAGCAGCTACCCGAATATTCGCGGCCGGTGTTCCTGCGGATCCACAAGGACAACGACGTGACCACGACCTTCAAGCAGAAGAAGATCAACCTGCTAAAGGAAGGTTTCGATCCGAGCCACACCGTCGATCCGATCTACTTCAACGACCCGCAACGCAAAGCCTTCGTGCGCGTCGACCCCGCACTCTATGATCGGATCAACGCCGGCGAGGTGCGGCTATGATCGCTGGCGCGGGCCCGGGCACCACCGAGGCGATCGGGCCGATGGAGGTGCTCGCATTCTGGCGCGCGGCCGGGCCCGACAAGTGGTTCGAGAAGGACACGGCCTTCGACGCCGAGATCGCGTTGCGCTTTTCTTGCCTCTGGCGGGCCGGCCGCGACGGCAAGCTCGCGCCCTGGGAGGAGACGCCGGAGGGTGCGCTCGCGCTCGTCATCGTGCTCGACCAATTCCCGCGCAACATGTTCCGCGGCGACCGGCGCGCCTACGAGACCGATGGGGTTGCGCGTTCCGTCGCCGATCGCGCCATCGGACGCGGGTTCGACCTGCAGGTCTCGCATCCTGAGCGCCAGTTCTTCTATCTCCCGTTCCAGCACTCGGAAAATCTCGCCGATCAGGAACGCTGCGTGGAGCTCGCGCGCAGCTACGGCGACGATGAGTTCACGACATACGCCGAGCAACACGCCGACATCATCCGTCGCTTCGGGCGGTTCCCGCACCGCAACTCGATCTTGGGCCGCGCCACCAGGCCGCAGGAGCAGGCCTTCCTCGACGCCGGCGGCTTTGCGGGCTGACCGCAGTCCGCGTGGCGAAGGTGCGCTCTCGATCAATTCTCCGTCGCCGCGCATTGAACGCGTATCGCGGAGTGAACTACGCTTCGACGCATGCGGCAGCGCTCGGCTTATGACGAGGAAGTTGGGGACTTCTCGCCCCCGTCCGCCGCGAATGAAAATCTGTCCTGCGATCTCCTGGTCGCGGGCGGCGGCCTTTCCGGGCTCAGCGCGGCGGACGCGGCGATCCGACGCGGGCTCAACGTCGTCGTGATCGAAAAAGGCGTCTACGGCAAAGAGGCGGCATCCGGCCTCAGCGCAGGACAATTCCTGACCGGATGGGCCAAGCACGTCGACGTCATGATCGCCGAGCTCGCCCAGCAGGACATGGAGAAAGGCGCTCTTGGAGTTCAGGCGCATCGGCAGGCGGAGCACAGGGTGCGGGCATTCCTGCGCCGCACCGTGGAGGGATGCCAGCGGCTCGGAGCGCTTGATCGCGACTACAACCTGCGCGCTTCGGTGCAGCACGGCGCGTGCACGGCGGCGATCAGCGAGCCCGACATGGCGAGCCTCGAGACCGCTTACCGGTTCATGGAGAAGAGCAATCTGCGGGCGCTTATGC
>DATKJP010000061.1:0-4431 GCA_035543635.1 Casimicrobiaceae bacterium | reverse complement strand
TGCACCGTGGGCTCGCGCTCGGCGATCCGCTCGAGGCAGTCGGACACAAGCTGGACGGCGGTGATCTCGCGCGCTGCGAGCTTTCGTGCGGCGGCAGTCGCGCTCAAACGATTCAGCTTGCTCACGTTATCGACCCTCTTTGGGTAACGTGCTGGGGCGCTGCCATGCGCTCGGCGGCGCGATCGCCGACTCGCGCAGATGACACGCGACGAAATGCAACGGCTCAGGCTCTTTCAGCACCGGCTTTTCGACCCGGCAACGATCGAAGGCGTAAGGACAGCGCGTATGAAACCGGCAACCTGGCGGCGGCTTGATCGGGCTCGGCACATCGCCGGCGAGAATGAGTCGCTTGCGGCGCGCTGAAGGATCGGGAACCGGCACGGCGGCGAGCAGCGCTTCCGTGTACGGATGCAGCGGATTACTGAAGAGCGCCTCTTTCGAGGCGAGCTCGACGATGCGGCCAAGATACATCACCGCGACGCGATGGCTGATGTGCTCGACGACGGCCAGATCGTGCGCAACGAAAAGATACGACAAGCCGAACGCGCGCTGCAGATCGACCAGCAGATTGATCACCTGCGCCTGCACCGAGACGTCGAGGGCTGAGACCGGCTCGTCGCACACGATGAGCTTCGGCTTGGGCGCGAGCGCGCGCGCAATGCCGAGGCGCTGTCGCTGTCCGCCCGAGAACTCGTAGGGATACTTGCGCATCTGGTCGGCACGCAAGCCCACTTGCTCGAACAGAGTGCGTACGCGGTCGCGGATCTCGCCGGCCACCTTGTCCTCGAAATTTCGGATTGGCTCGGCGACGATGTCCTCGGCGCGCATGCGTGGATTGAGCGACGCGTACGGATCCTGGAACACGGCCTGCAGCTCGCGCCGGAACTCGCGCATCGCGCCTGCGTCGAGGCCGTCGATGCGATTGCCCCGCCAAGTGATCGTTCCTGCCGTCGGCGGAAAGAGCCGCAGCACGGTCTTGCCCAGTGTGGACTTGCCGCAGCCGCTTTCTCCGACGAGGCCCAGCGTCTCGCCTTCGCCGATATCGAAGCTCACCTCGTCGACCGCGTGCACCTGCGCGCGTGTGCGGCCGAACACGCCGCTGCGCACCGGATAGTGCTTCGTGAGCGCCGAGACCTCGAGCAGTGGCGCCGGGCTGCGCGAAACGTTGGTGCCCGAGCCGATCATGCCGCGACCTCCTGCAGCATCCTGTCCGATTCCCAGCAGGCGACGCGATGCCCGGGAAGCTTCTCCTCGAGCGCAGGATACTCGGCCCGGCAGCGCGCCGTGGCGTAGGCGCAGCGCGGCGCGAAAGCGCAGCCGATGATCGGCTCCGCGAGCGACGGAACCGTACCGGCGATTTCGCTCAGCCGGATCGTGCGTGTCTTCTTCCCGGCGGAGAGCTTCGGAATGGAATCGAGCAGTCCCCGCGTGTACGGATGCCGCGGGCGCGCGAACAACTCGGCGACTGGCGCTTCCTCGACTTTGCGTCCGGCATACATCACGACGACTCGCTCCGCCATCTCGGCCACGACACCCAGGTCGTGTGTGATGAGCACGATCGCAGCGCCGGTCCGCGTCTTCAGCTCGCGCATCAGATCGAGAATCTGCGCCTGAATGGTCACGTCGAGCGCAGTAGTCGGCTCGTCGGCAATCAGCAGCCGCGGCTCGCAAGCGAGCGCCATCGCGATCATCACCCGCTGCCGCATGCCGCCGGAAAGCTCGTGTGGATATTGCTGCACACGGCGTTCGGGCTCGGGCATGTGCACGAGCTTGAGCATTTCGATCGCACGCAGTCCGGCATCCTCCTTGGAAAGGCCGCGATGCAGCGTCAGCACTTCCCCGATCTGGCGGCCGATCGTCAGCACCGGGTTGAGCGAAGTCATCGGCTCCTGGAAGATCATCGAGATCGCGTCGCCGCGGATCTTGCGCATATCCGCTTCCTGCAGCGCGAGGAGATCGCTGCCCTCGAAGAGCACGCGGCCGCCGATGGTGCGTCCCGGGGGCGAAGCGATCAGCCGTAGGATCGAAAGCGAGGTGACGCTCTTGCCGCAGCCGGACTCGCCGACGATCGCAAGCGTCTCGCCGCGCTCGATTGAGAACGATACGCCGTCGACCGCGCGCACCACGCCGTCGCGCGTGAAGAAATACGTCTTCAGGTCCTCGACGTCGAGCAGCGGCGCTCGTCGTTCCGGCGCAAGCCGGGCGCCGCGTTGTTCCGCAGTGGCGTCCATCGTCACATGCGTCGCGCGAGCCTCGGATCGAGCGCGTCGCGCATGCCGTCGCCGAGAAGATTCACCGCCAGCACCGTCAGCGACAGACAGATGCCTGGAAAAATAATGAGGTAGCTTGCGATCTGCACCAGGCTGCGGCCCTCGGCCATGATGTTGCCCCAGCTCGGTATGTTCGGCGGCGTGCCGGCGCCGATGAACGAGAGGATCGCTTCGGTGATCATCGCCGAGCCGCAGACGTAGGTGCCCTGCACGAGCAGCGGCGCGGCAATGTTAGGCAGGATGTGGCGCACCAGTATCAAGGGCAGTGTCGTGCCTGAGGCGATCGCCGCCTCGACGTACGGCTGCTCGCGCAGCGTGAGCACGAGGCTGCGCACCAGCCGCACGACGCGCGGCACTTCGGCGAGAGTGATGGCCGCGATCACGTTGCCCATGCTGGCCTTGGTCAGCGCCATCAGCGCGATCGCGAGCAGCACCGAAGGAATCGACATCAGGCCGTCCATGACGCGCATCACGACCGCGTCGACTCGGCGGAGGTAGCCGGTGACGAGCCCGATCGCGAGCCCCAGCAGGGTCGATAGCAGGGCGACCGCGAGACCGACCACCAGCGAAACCCGCGCGCCGTATATGACGCGGCTGTAGACGTCGCGGCCGAGCATGTCGGTGCCGAACCACGACGTCGCCGACGGAGGGCGAAGTCGCTTGATCGGGAAAACAAGTTGCGGATCGATGGTGCCGAGCCATGGGGCGAAGATCGCCATCGCGATCATGACGACGAGGATCGCCCCGCCGATGAGAGCGGTCGGGTGACGACGGAACGCTTCGCTGAAGCGCCGCCGGGTCGGCGAAACCGACTTTGCCGGTGCGATCGTTGGCGCCAGCGTGGCCATCTCAGTAGCGGATGCGCGGGTCGAAGAACACGTAGGAGAGGTCGACCGCCAGATTCACCAGCACGTAGACCGCTGAGAACATGAGTATCACGCCCTGGATGATCGGATAGTCGCGACGAAGGATCGCGTCGACGGTGAGCCGTCCGATGCCCGGCAGCGCGAACACTGTCTCGGTGACGATCGCGCCGCTGATGAGAAGCGCCACGCCCATGCCGATGATCGTGATCACGGGAATGGCCGCGTTCTTGAGCGCGTGCCCAGTGAGGACCTGATTCGGTGCAAGCCCTTTCGCCGACGCAGTCCGGATGTAATCCTGCGCAAGCACGTCGAGCATGCTGGCGCGGGTCATGCGCGCGATCAGCGCGACGTACACCGTGCCCAGCGCAATGCTCGGCAGAATGAGATGGCGCAGCCACTCCCATAAGCCGTCGCGAAGATTGGTATAACCCTGTACCGGCAGCCAGTCGAGCTGCACGGCGAAGGTTAGGATGAGCGCATAGGCGATCACGAAGACAGGCACGGAGAAACCGAGCACGGAGAACGACATCACCGCGCGGTCGAGCCAAGAGCCTGCTTTCGCAGCGGCAACGACGCCGAGCGGCACCGCAATCAGGATCGCGACAACGAGCGTCGTGAGCGTGAGCGAGATCGTGGGTTCGACGCGCTGTGCGATCAATTGCGTCACCGGCAGATTGGTGAAGATGGAGGTGCCGAGATCGCCGTGCAACAGCGCCCACAGCCAGCCGCCGAAGCGCACCAGGAACGGCTCATCGAGCCCGAGCTGCGAATGGATGCGGCGGATGTCCTCGTCGGTCGCGATATCCCCGGCGATGACCGCGGCCGGATCGCCCGGCGTGAGATAAAGCAGAGAAAACACGACGAACGCCACCACCGCCATGACGGCGACGGTCGAGAACAGGCGGCGAACGATGTAGGCAGTCATCGCCGTCGGTGCGGTAGCGGCAGGTCGGGATTCACCCCGACTGCGCGGCGAGCGGCGAGTTCGGGTTCATCTCCCCTGTGAATGAATGCGCAGCTAGCGTTTCTCGACGTTCCACATAAGCGTGATGGGAGCGATGATCACGCCGGAGAGATTGGTCCGATATGCCGTGGGCAGGATGAACTGAGCCGTCGGAACGTACGGCACGAACTCGAACGCGCGCGCCTGCACCGCGTCGGCCGCCTTCTTCGAGGATGCCGCATCGGTCGCCTCGAACCACTTCTCGCGCAGTTCCTCGGTCTTGCCGTCTTCCGGCCAACCGAACCAGCCTTTCTGACCGGTTCCGCGGACCGCGAAATTGACCGCGGGCGTC
>DATKJP010000060.1:0-4335 GCA_035543635.1 Casimicrobiaceae bacterium | reverse complement strand
GTACCGAGCGCCCGAAACGGCGACTCGCGCCTGGTCGTGCAAGTCGCCGAAACGCTGAACAAGCGACTGACGCTCACCGAGACGCTTCGCGCACAGGCCGTGGCGTTGCCGCAAATCCTGGTGCTGATGGTCGCCATCCTGCTCATCGTTTACGGATACGCGTTCGTGCTGCGCCCGATGCAGCGCCTGAAGATGCTGATCGACGCGCGCGGGTCGACCGACCTGACGCCGCTCGATCCGGAATCGGCGCCGCGCGACATGCAACCGCTGATCCTGTCGATCAACGGCCTGATGGAGCGCTTGACGGCGAGCATCGATGCCCAGCGGCGGTTCATCGCCGACGCCGCTCATCAGCTCCGCACACCATTGGCCGGGCTCAAATCGCAGACCGAGCTTGCGCTCATCGAGAGCGATTCGGGTTCGGTACGCAGAATTCTCGAGCGCATTGCCGACGGCACCGAGCACGCCACCGCGCTCGCCAATCGGCTGCTCACGCTTGCTCGCGCCGGCAGCCCGCTGTTCGCGCCGCCGCAGGATGTCGATCTTCGCGCCGTGGCACAGGAAGCGATTGCCGATCACCTGCCGCAGGCGAACCTGCGCTCGCAGGATCTGGGATTCGAGGGCCCGCCCAATGGCGATCGGGTGACCGTGCGCGGCGACGGACTGCTGTTGCGCGAGCTGTTATCGAATCTGATCGACAACGCGGTGCGCTACACACCCTACGGCGGTGCGATCACGGTCGAGGTGGGCCGCACCGGGGTCGGCGCTCCCGCGCTTGCCGTCACGGATACGGGCCCGGGCATTCCAAAGGACGAGCACGAAAAGGTATTCGAGCCGTTCTATCGCGGCACGGAATCGGAAGCGCCCGGCACCGGGCTCGGCCTCGCGATCGTGCGCACGATTGCTGCGGCGCATCAGGCCTCCGTCGCGCTGTCTCCGGGACCCGATGGTCGCGGTCTTCGCGTGGCGATCCTGTTCGGCGAGTTCACCACGCCGATCCCCCATGCCGCGTAAGGTTGATGTAAGCCTCGGCGCCTAGGCTCTGCCGTCGAACGGGCTCCGTAGAGGCCCGTGACCCGCGCGTCGATGCCTGCGCGCATTCTTGGACGAGGAGGAACATGGCCACGGCACCGTCGGTTGCAGCGCATCGCCATGCCGATTTCAGTGGCGAAGAGCGGCGCGTCATCTTCGCATCGTCGCTGGGAACGGTTTTCGAGTGGTACGACTTCTATCTGTACGCGACGCTCGCGCCGTTCTTCGCGGCGCTGTTCTTTCCCAAGGGCAATGAAACCGCGGCGCTGCTGTCCGCGTTCGCCACCTACGCGGCAGGCTTCCTCGTGCGGCCGTTCGGCGCGCTCGTGTTCGGCCGCGTCGGCGATCTCGTCGGCCGCAAGTACACCTTCCTGGTCACCATCCTCGTGATGGGCTTCTCGACGTTTGCGGTCGGCCTGTTGCCGACGTTCGCGACGATCGGCTGGGCCGCACCGCTGCTGCTCGTGAGCCTGCGTCTGCTGCAGGGCCTCGCGCTCGGCGGCGAATACGGCGGAGCCGCGACGTACGTCGCGGAGCACGCGGCGCCGGATCGACGCGGCTACGACACGGCGTGGATCCAGACGACGGCGACGCTGGGCTTCTTCCTGTCGCTGGTGATCATCTGGCTCTGCCGCTTCAGCGGACTGCTCACGCCTGCGCAATTCGCCGAGTGGGGATGGCGCCTGCCGTTCCTCGTGTCGTTGATCCTCCTCGTGTTCTCGGTCTACATCCGGCTCAAGCTCAACGAGTCGCCGATCTTCCAGCGGATGAAGGCCGAAGGCAAAGGGTCGAAGGCCCCGCTGACCGACAGCTTCATGAAGTATCCGAATAACAAGTACGTGCTGCTTGCGCTGCTCGGCGCGACCGCGGGACAGGGTGTCGTCTGGTACACGGGCCAGTTCTACGCGCTGTTTTTCCTGATCATCACGCTCAAGCTCGCGGGCGACCTCGCCTACTGGATGATCGCGATCTCGCTCGTGCTCGGCACGCCGTTCTTTATCCTCTTCGGCTGGCTCTCCGATCGGATCGGGCGCCTGAAGATCATCCTGTTCGGATGCGTCATAGCGGCGATCACGTACTTCCCGCTGTTCCAGGGGCTCACGCACTACGTGAATCCGGCGCTGGAGGCATTCCAGGCCAAGACCCCGATCTCGGTGGCCGCGAACGCCAACGATTGCCACCTGCACATCTTCGTCGGTCCGTGGTCGAAGTTCTCCGACTGCGACAGGACGAAGGACTTTCTGACCAAGCAGGGACTGTCGTTCAGCAGCAAGCCGCTTCCGGCGGACGCCGGCGCTGCGACGGTGATCGCAACCATCGGCGACAAGGTGGTCAAGTTCGCTCCCGAAGCCTCGGGCGATATCGTGAAGTTCGACAACAAGGTGCTGAACGATGTGCTCAAGGGCTTGGGCTACCCGGCGAAGGCGGACCCAGCGCAGGTCAACTGGCCGATGGCGCTGCTGATCCTCTGGATCATGATGATCTACGTGACGCTGGTCTACGGGCCGATCGCCGCGTTCCTCGTGGAGCTCTTCCCGACGCGCATCCGCTACACGTCGATGTCATTGCCGTATCACATCGGCAACGGCTGGTTCGGCGGAATGCTGCCGCTGCTCGCGACCGCGCTCGTGGCCGCGAACGGCGACATCTACTACGGTCTGTGGTACCCGATCATCGTCGCGGCGATGACGGCGGTCATCGGCTTCCTGTTCCTGCGGGAGAAGAAAATCGCGGACCTGCACGCCGACGACCAGCTGGCCGTGCGCGGTGCCTGATAAAACGAGCGAGCCAACAGCGCGCTGTGAGGCGCGCCGACGCAAACCCCGGCTTCGGCCGGGGTTTTTTTTCGCCTCGCCATGCGTCTGGTGGAATCGGCGCATTTCATCGGTCACGAAATCGGCGTCCGCAGCATCGGGTATCGGCAGAAAGTGGGTCTAGAATCGAGCCAGATCCCGCAGCTTTTCCGGTGTTCTCGCAAGAACGGACGGAGGCGGCCGGGTTCACGCCATCCTTTCAACTGCCGAGGAAACACCCATGAAGCAATCCACCAAGAAAAAGTCACAGGAACTCGAGCGCGAACGCGAAGCCCCGCTCATCACGCCGACCGACCTGAAGCGCGGCGCGACCCGCGACATCACAGGCGCGATGAACGCCATTCTCGCGGACGTGTTCGCGCTCTATCTCAAGACCAAGAACTTCCACTGGCACATGAGCGGTCCCCATTTCCGCGACTATCACCTGCTGCTCGACGAGCAGGCCGACCAGCTCTACGCGATGACCGATCCCATAGCCGAGCGCGTTCGCAAGCTCGGCGGCACCACGTTACGTTCGATCGGCCACATCTCGCGCCTGCAGCGCGTGCTCGATAACGACGCCGACTACGTCGATCCGCTGGATATGCTCGCCGAGTTGCGCGAGGACAACAAGACGCTCGCCGCGAGGCTCCGCGAGGCACACAACGTCGTCGACGAGCATGGCGACATCGCCACGGCGAGTCTGATCGAAGTGTGGATCGACGAGACCGAGCGGCGCACCTGGTTCCTGTTTGAGGCGAGCCGTCGCGGAGGTTGAAAAGGGTAGGATGACGCGCGGTGGAAAGGGGTGGAAGGGCGTGCGGTGGGAAAGGGTGGAAGGGCGCGCGCAGATCGCTGGGCGCCGCGCAGCGACGCCCGAAACGCGATCGCGCTCGCCGCTTTAGGCGCCGACTGCGACCGCTGGGTGGAACGTGCGGAGCGCCTTTACACCCAGAACGATAAAAGCCACTAGCAAGATCGCCTGCACGATGGCGAAGGGCGGGTCCGACTGCGTCGGCGCAAGCGCATGCAGCGGCCCGATCTTCTGGAACGCCTGCGCGACCAGCACGAACACGTTGAGGTATAGCGACGCGATCGCGGTGGCAACGTAGAGCCACCGCCATGAGCCGGCGAGATGCCCGAGATAGAGCGCGATGATCGCGATCGCGAGCAGGGCGAGCGAGATGATGCCGACCACGTGCGACGGCAGCAAGTGCTCGAACGGGAAGAAGAATCCCGTCACGCTGGTCAGCACCGTCGTGACGAGAAAGGTCCCGGTCCATCCGTCGAGACACCGCGAGGTCAGCATGCCGTACAGGACCACGAGGCCCGTCAGGATCGCAACCAAACTGATCACGACGTGGAGTAGCGTAAAAGTGGAAAGCGACATGCCGAGTACCATGATGTCTCCTTTTGTCGTCATGCGGGGGCAATCTGAGCGTTCGCCGGTTGCTTACGCAACGTTAACGTTCGTCCCGTGGCCTCACGGTTAGCGGACGCCGAGATCGCA